>NZ_JBHZPY010000010.1:0-154546 GCF_042787235.1 Flavobacterium zhoui | reverse complement strand
TTTTTGGTGTAAAAATATAAGGGCGGGTTGTAGTTTGTCATCTCGACGAAAGGAGAGATCACATAAGTAGTTAGATAGTGGTAATAAAACGGATTTTTTATTTGAATAACATTTTTTCTTTTGTCTTGATTACTCACGAGTTAATGATTTATTGGAGTTCGTGAATCTTCGATTTCAAAAGAAACAAAAGATATTCATGGGTAATCTTTTCTTTTGTCTTGATATAGCATCAAAATCACCTATTCGGGTGATTTTTTTGTGAATATTAAATATTATAAGCTCTCTTAAATGCTGTATATGAAGCTGTTGCGTATTTTATTTTTCTATTTGCCAGTGTTTTAGTACTTCGAGGCGTAAATAGTACTAAAAGAAGTGGCATATTCTAACTATATTTGCGCACAAAAAAAAATTTTATTTTCAACTCATTCCTGTGAGTTTGAATCGCGTAGCTGTACACTGTAATTAACAATCGTTTATCAAAATTGGTTTAAAAAATGAGTTCAATCCTAAAAATAGCGGTAATAGGTCTGGGTTATGTGGGTTTACCATTGGCACGTTTATTTGCAACCAAACATGCTGTTGTCGGATTTGACATCAATGAATCTAGAGTTTCTTCCTTGAAATCAGGTACTGATACAACTTTTGAAGTCAGCGATGCTGCATTACAAGAAGTACTGCTCGATAGACCCGGTGATGCTGTCGGTTTGTATTGCACGTCAGTTTTGGCTGATATTGCCGACTGTAATTATTACATCGTAACGGTGCCAACACCGGTTGATAAGAATAATCGTCCTGATTTAACACCTTTATATAAGTCAAGTGAAGCAATAGGATCCGTTTTGAAAAAGGGGGATATTGTTATTTATGAATCGACCGTTTATCCTGGTGTCACTGAGGAAGAGTGTGTACCTGTTTTGGAAAGCGTTTCGGGACTACAATTTAATATAGATTTTTTTGCGGGTTATTCGCCAGAGCGAATTAATCCCGGAGATAAAGAACATACAGTAGAGAAGATTTTGAAAGTGACTTCGGGTTCAACGCCCGAGATAGGAATTAAAGTCAATGAACTATATAAAAGTGTCATAACTGCGGGAACGCATTTGGCACCATCAATAAAAGTAGCCGAAGCCGCCAAAGTAATTGAAAACTCACAGCGCGATATCAATATAGCATTTGTAAATGAATTGGCCAAGATATTTAATTTAATGAATATTGACACCCATGCCGTTCTAGAAGCAGCAAGTACCAAATGGAATTTCCTGCCTTTTAAGCCTGGTTTAGTTGGTGGACATTGCATTGGGGTCGATCCTTATTATTTGGCGCAGCGCGCCCAGGAATTTGGGTATCATCCCGAAATTATTTTAGCAGGACGACGATTGAATGACAGCATGGGGGAATATGTTGCCTCTCAGATTGTGAAACTAATGATAAAAAATGGAATTTCAGTGAATGGAGCCACGCTCTTAATGCTTGGAATTACTTTCAAAGAAAACTGTCCTGATGTTCGCAATACAAAGATTGTCGATGTTATTGCCGCATTAACTGATTATGGAATTACAGTAACCATTTACGATCCGTTGGCTGATACAGCTGCTGTAAAAAATGAATATAATTTAGTTACGCTAAATACAATACCTAATGCAAAGTTTGACGCCATTGTTTTGGGTGTAGCTCATGCTGACTTTTTAGATTTGGATTTTTCAATATTTAAAAATTCAAATAGTATTTTGTACGACGTAAAAGGAGTTTTAGGCGATGCTGTAGATGGCAGGTTGTAAAGATCGAATTTCGTTTATAGTCCACCGTCTATCGTTTTTAGAAATCGAATAACTAATGAAATATGGAATCAAATTTAGAAGTTTGGAAATTAGCCCATCAATTAACGATCGATGTCTATAAAATTACTCAAGGCTTTCCAAAGGCCGAACAATTTGGTCTCACTAGTCAAGTCAGAAGAAGCGTAAGTAGCGTTCCGACAAATATAATTGAAGGTCAGGCTAGACAATATAAAAAAGAATTTATACAGTTTTTATACATAGCGAAAGGATCATTAGAAGAAACAAATTATCATTTGTATTTGTCTAAAGATTTAGGATATATTACAGAGACTGACTATACTTTTTTATTCGAATTGTGTACAAGAATAAAAATGATGTTATATAAATTAATAAAGTCGTTATCCGTTTAGCGTTATCCGTTTTTCGTCCAACGAATATCGAACAACGACCAACGAGCATAGACCAAAAAATAAAATATGGAAAACAAAAAATCAATTATTCACGTCATTCTTACCGGAGGAGTAGGAAGCAGGTTGTGGCCGCTGTCGCGTAAAAGCCAGCCTAAACAATATTTAGATATTTTTGACGGTAAGTCGCTGTTTGAAATGACCGTGGATCGCAATCGCAATATAGCTGATAAAGTGATGGTGGTCGGGAATATTGACAATTGTCATTTGAGCAGAAAAATTCTGGAAAAAACGAATACGGAGTATATTGATATCATCGAGTCGACGCCAAGAAATACGGCTGCCGCCATAGCATTTGCTGCTTTTGCCGCTGATCCCGACGACATTTTGATTGTCACGCCATCGGATCATATTATTGGCGATATGGCTGAATATGAAACGGCGATACAAGAAGCAGTAGAAAAAGCTACTCAAGGATCCATTGTTACTTTTGGTATTGTACCTACAAAACCGGAAACGGGATATGGGTATATTGAACGCAAAGGAGATGACGTGATTTCTTTTAGAGAAAAACCGAATAAGGTTTCGGCGCGAGATTTTATAGCCAAGGGAAATTTTCTTTGGAACAGCGGAATGTTTTGTTTTAAAGCAAGCGTTTTGTTGGAAGAATTGAAAGCTTTTCACCCTGAAGTATATGAGAAATCGAAATTGGTTTGGGAAAGTAATACCAATGGGAATTTAGATTTAGCACTTTCTATGGATATTCCTTCCATCAGTATTGATTATGCGGTGATGGAGCGAAGTAAGAAAATAAAAGTGGTATCCTCTAAATTTGCCTGGTCAGATTTAGGTTCTTTCGAGTCTGTGTATGATTATTTAGTTACGATTGGTCATGTTGTGGATGAAAACGGGAATATGGTTATTGGGACTACTAACTATACCGCTTTTATAGGGGTAAAAGACACTATTTTTGTTTATACGCCTACTGCGAATTTGATTTTGAAAAAGGAATTTTCACAGGATGTCAAAAGTGTTTATAGTGCGCTTGAAAGAGAGAATTCGGATTTATTGAATTAAAAAGCCTTTACTGTATTTTGTCATCTCGACGAGAGATCGCATAAGTAGCTGGATAATTGTAGTAACGCTAATTTTATTTGAAGATGATTTTTACTTTTTTCCTTGATGAAAAAAGTAACAAAAAAATATTCATGGGTTATTATTATTTTTTGGTATTCATGAATCTTCGATTTCAAGTCTTCACTCCCTCGTCGGTCAAATTAGTTTTCGAATACGCAAAAAGAAAAGAACTCGCTGCGCTCAAACAGCTTTTCTTTTTGCGTATTCTTCAAACATTTGACGCTCGACTGCGGAAGTTAAGGACACTTCAATCTCGTAAATAATGGCAATTTGATTTATAATTGAATTCCAAGATAAAAAATTATAGCTCGAACTGACGTATTGATTTTTAATGTGACTTCATTTTCAGATTATCACTTCTAGTATTTAAAAATATTGTTTCCAGTTGAAGAGAGATAAATGAAGCATTAATGATATCATTTAATGCCTATATATAATTAAAATAAAAATGAATAAAGACATAAAAATATATATAGCAGGACACAACGGGATGGTGGGTAGCGCTATCTGGCGTACGTTAACCGCTAAAGGGTATACTAATTTGGTTGGCTCTTCTAGCAAAGAACTTGATTTGAGAAACCAACAAGCAGTAGCTGCTTTTATGGCAAAGGAAAAACCGGAAGTGATTATTGACGCTGCCGCAAAAGTGGGCGGGATATTGGCCAACAATAATTTCCCGTACCAGTTCCTTATGGAAAACATGCAAATCCAAAATAATCTAATCGATACCGCTTTACAGTCTGGTGTGGAGAAGTTTATTTTTCTGGGGAGTTCCTGCATTTATCCAAAATTGGCTCCACAACCGTTGAAAGAAGAATATTTGCTTACGGGCCCTTTGGAACCTACTAACGAATGGTACGCTATTGCAAAAATTACTGGCGTGAAAACCTGTGAAGCTATCAGAAAACAATTTGGAAAAGATTATGTGAGTCTGATGCCAACTAATTTATACGGCACCCATGATAATTTCGATTTAACTTCTTCGCATGTTTTACCGGCGATGATGCGAAAATTTCATGAGGCGAAGGAAAATAACCATGCTCCCGTAACCCTTTGGGGAAGCGGAACACCTATGAGAGAATTT
Source organism: Flavobacterium zhoui (assembly GCF_042787235.1). Lineage (NCBI taxonomy): Bacteria > Pseudomonadati > Bacteroidota > Flavobacteriia > Flavobacteriales > Flavobacteriaceae > Flavobacterium > Flavobacterium zhoui. The sequence continues at coordinate 150,140 of NZ_JBHZPY010000010.1, read as the reverse complement.
CTTTTTGTGGATGATATGGCAAAGGCGGTTGTTTTTGCTTTAGAAAATAAACTACCAGATTATTTATACAATGTGGGAACCGGAGAAGATTTGACCATCAAACATTTGGCAGAAACGATACAAAAGATAACGGGTCACCAAGGAGAGATTGTTTGGGATGCCACAAAACCAGATGGTACGCCAAGAAAATTAATGGATATATCCAAAATGCATGCTTTGGGATGGAAGCATCAGGTTCAATTGGAAGAGGGAATACAGAAAACGTATGATTGGTTTTTGGAGAATATTAATCGGTTTAAGGAAGTGAAAATGTAGAAAAGGGTTAACTGGTTAATCGTTTAACTGTTTAGAGAAAGGTTAATCGGTTAGGAAAAGTTTAATCGTTTAGGAAAAGTTTAATCGTTTAATTGTTTAGGAAAGGTTTAACTGTTTAGAAAAGGGTTAGCAGGTTATCCAAAAGTTAATTGTTTAATTTACCGATTCAACTCACCAGTTCAACCTTGCAAAATACAATCACCGATTCAACTTTTCAATTACCTAATAACAAACGAATAAACAATTAACCAGTTAAACAATTAACCGATTTGAGCTATCACATCTATTCTTTCGAAAAATTAGAGGTATATCAACTGGCCAGAAAGTTCAAAATTGATATAAAGTTGATGAGTCAGTTATTTCCAAAAGAAGAGCGATTTGATTTAATTAGTCAAATTAATAGGGCATCAGCCAGTATCTCCGCTAATTTGGCAGAGGGTTCCGGAAGATCTTCTAATTTTGACCAAGCCCATTTTACAAATATGTCTTATTCGACAGCGCTTGAAACGATAGATCATTTGAATACCGCCTTGGATATGAAGTATATTAATGAAGAGAAATATACGGAACTTCGAATAAAGCTGGATGCTATTCTAAATAAACTCAATTCACTATATAAATATCAAATCAATAATAAGGAGACATTGAAGAAAAAAGTTTAACTGGTTAGGAATAGGTTAACTGTTTAACTGTTTAATCGTTTAGGAAAAAGTTTAATTGTTTAATCGATGCGAAAACAATTAACCGATTAAACAAATAAGCGATTCAACTCTTCATCAAACAATTAACCGATTAAACAAATAAGCGATTCAACTTTTCGTCAAATCTTTCTTATAAAAAATAAAAATAATTAGTTAATCGAGAGGCAAAACAATTAAGCAAATAATCGATAAACCGTTTAAACAAAAAAAATGAGTACTACACAAAAAACAGCCTTGGTAACAGGAATTACAGGTCAAGACGGATCTTATTTGGCAGAATTATTATTGGAAAAAGGATATATGGTTCATGGTGTTAAACGCCGCGCTTCTTCTTTTAATACGCAACGTATTGATCATATCTATCAAGACCAGCATGAAGCACATGTTAATTTTAAATTGCATTATGGAGATTTGACGGACTCCACTAACATCATACGAATCATTCAGGAAGTACAGCCTGATGAAATCTATAATTTAGGAGCGATGTCACATGTAAAGGTTTCTTTTGATTCACCTGAATATGTTGCTAACGTGGATGGAATAGGAACTTTAAGAATCCTTGAAGCAGTCAGAATATTAGGTTTATGTAAAAAAACCAGAGTATACCAGGCTTCAACTTCTGAATTGTATGGTGGATTAGCAGAGAATAAAAACGCACAAGGATTTTATGACGAAAACTCGCCGTTTTATCCGCGTTCTCCTTATGGAGTGGCTAAGATTTATGCCTTTTGGATTACAAAAAACTACCGTGAGGCTTATGATATGTTTGCTTGTAACGGAATTCTTTTCAATCATGAATCTCCAAGACGTGGTGAGACTTTTGTCACCCGTAAAATTACGATGGCCACTGCTGCTATTGCAAAAGGAAAGCAAGAGTGTCTTTTTCTGGGGAACTTAAATTCGCAAAGAGATTGGGGACATGCCAAAGATTATGTAGAAGCGATGTGGCGTATTTTACAGCAAGATGTAGCTGAAGACTATGTAATTGCAACGGGTGTTACCACATATATTAGAGATTTTGTTCGTATGGCCTTTGCTGAGGTTGGTGTGGAACTGGTATTTGAAGGGAAGAATGAAAACGAAACCGCTAAAATAGCCGCTTGTAATAATCCTTTGTATCAGTTGGAAATAGGTACCGTGGTTGTACGTGTAGATCCTGAGTATTACCGCCCAACAGAAGTAGATTTGTTAATTGGTGACCCTACTAAATCTAAAACACAATTGGGTTGGAAACCGCAATATGATTTAGCTGCATTGGTTAAAGAGATGGTTGCGAGCGATTTGAAATTATATTAATTTGAAAACAGTATTTCAAAGATGGTTGGGGTACCATTTTTAATTATTTTGAGTAGAGAAAAGTTTAATCATTTAGAAATAGTTAACTGGTTAATAGATACGAGAACAATTGACCAATTAATCAATTACTTATTTAATGTTTTAGTATAAGATACTACAAAATAATTTTTATTAGATAAATAATTTATGCAAAGAATAAAAGCTTTAGATTCCCTCCGATTTGTCTGCGCCTTCTTGTGTTAGTAGGACATTTAGGGTTCCCCTTACCTTATTTTATGAATGAAGAAACTGGAACAAATGTGATAATGATAAATTTGGGCAAAGTGACAGGACTAATTTTTAATGGACCTGCCTCTATTATTTGTTTTTTTATAATAAGTGGTTTTTGTATCAACTTCCCTTTTCGAAATCAACAGTCAATCAATTTGTTGTCTTATTTTTCAAGACGTTTATTGCGGATAGGGATACCGGCATTGATTGCGTTGGCTCTTTATGTCAATTTTAATGACGGTTTTCTAAAAAAGGAACCACAATTAGGAGTTTTATGGAGTGTTATTTGTGAGATGATTTATTATCTAATATTTCCGATCCTTTTTTATATCAGAAAATCAATAAAATGGGACTATATATTCTGCGTCGCTTATTTTATATTATTTTCAGTATTACTATTCAATCTAGATTTGGTTACGGAATCTAATAATGCGTATTCCCCTTCACTATATTTAGGGTGGTTAATTGGGCTTTCTTGCTGGCTGCTTGGTTGCTGGTTATCTGAAAATTAAGATCGATTTACTTTGTTAAGCATTAAAAAAATATGGCTGTTACGTATTTCTATGATTGGTGTAATTACAACTCTTCGTATTGTACAGTTTCATGTTGACTCTCCTTTTGCCAGTAATGTATTTACCTTAAATATATTTTCAATAATAGCCTGTGCCTGGATAGGATATGAAATTATTTATTACCAAAATAATGAACCATTAAAAAGTTTAGAAAGTGCAGGGAAATGGAGTTATTCTTTATATCTGGTGCATCCCATTGTTTACAATATTCTTTTTTACTTAAACTATAAAGAAACAGGTCATTTAATTGTCATAATAGTTGCTCTACTACTTTCTTACGTTTTTTATTTGCTGGTTGAAAAACCGTCGCATCTATTTTCTGTTTTTGTTAGTAAACAGTTTTTAGAGAAAAAAAAAGTAGATTCATTGATTAAGATTTAAAAATAGTATAATGAAGCAAAGAATTTCCCATCTAAAACAGCATCCCAGTTATGACAAGGCGATGCATTGGGGTAAATTATTATCTATCACAGGTGCTGCTCAATTAATAGTACAAATTGTTGGTTTCGCTAGCGGAATATTAATAATTAGATTGCTTTCTACTCAAGAGTATGCATTGTATACTCTGACTAATACGATGCTTGGGGCAATGACCTTATTATCAGATGGAGGTATTTCTACAGGAGTTATGGCTCAAGGAGGTAAAGTTTGGGAGGATAAAGAAAAACTTGGTTCAGTAATGACGACAGGGCTTGCCCTACGTAGAAAATTTGCATTAGGTAGCCTAATGATATCATTGCCAATTTTATTTTATCTATTAATGCATAATGGAGCTGGCTGGTTAACATCGTTTTTAATAACGATATCATTGATTCCTGCTTTTTTTGCAGCTTTGTCGGATTCTTTATTGGAAATACCGCTTAAACTGCACCAAAATATATTACCGCTTCAAAAGAATCAGGTGTATGTAGGTATAGGCCGTTTACTATTAGTAGGTTCAACTCTTTTTATATTTCCTTTTGCTTATATTGCAATTCTGGCCGCGGGGATACCGCGAATTTATGGGAATCTAAATCTTCGAAAGATTTCAAATAAATTTGTTGATGAAACTAAATTACCAGACCCGTTAATTAAAAAAGAAATCTTAATAATCGTAAAAAGAAGTCTACCAGCAGTTGTTTATTATTGTTTATCAGGTCAAATTACTATTTGGATAATTTCAGTTTTTGGCAATTCCACTTCAGTAGCACAGATAGGAGCCTTAGGAAGGCTGGCTGTACTTTTAAATCTTGTATCCGTAATTTTTGGCACATTGATTGTTCCAAGATTTGCACGAATAAAAAATCAGGACTTAAGGTTACGGGGTATTTATTCCAAAATAATAGCTGGTTTTTTTGTTTTTGGTTTTTTTATAGTTGTGTTTACTTGGTTTTTTTCGGATTACTTACTTTGGATTTTAGGGAAAAACTACGCAGGATTAAAGACGGAGTTAACATTAATGATAATTGGGAGTTGTATTAATTTGATAATGAGCATCGGATTTTCACTATATTTAAGCAGGGGGTGGATTCTAAAGCCACATATTTCAATTTCAGTTAGTGTGATGCCTATAATTTTAGGTTGTTTCATGTTTGATATATCAAATTTAAAAGGAGTATTGTATTTAAATAGTTTTGTTGCTTTAATCCAAATGATATTGCATGTTGGTTTTGGATTTTATAAAATATTAAAACTGGAGAAGAAATACCAAACAAATTAAAGAAGAGTATTTAGAAAAATTTGAATAGTTTTATTACTTAAATAATTTATATGTTGTTAAATAAAATTTATTGCATTGGAGATAGTCATGTATCTGTTTTTTTAGGTAAGGATGCGATATCACCAATTTATCCTGAAAAATGTAATTCATTATTTAGTTATTTTGACGTGACCAGAATTGGTTCAATTACTGCATTTAACATTGGAAATCCAAAATCAAGTACTCAAGCCAAAGTAAAAATTGATTCACTAATAAGTAATGTAATACCGAAAGGAAGTGTAATTATTTTTAGTGCCGGAGAAATAGATATAAGGGTTCATTTGCTTAAACAAGTCGAAGCACAAAAGGAAAGTATTCAAAAAATTACTTTTCAAATTATTCAAAATTACTTATTCCTATTGAGGCAGTATTCTGAACGTGGATATATAATTGTAGTATTATCTCCTCCGCCTTCTGCTTTTAAAGTGGAAGATGATCCATCTTATCCGAGATATGGATCCGAGCAAAATCGAAATATTGCGACTAAAATATTTAATGATATTTTGAAGTGTGAAGCAGAAAAAAAGGGTATTGGATATTTAGATATATATACTAACTATGTTGACAGTAACAATTTTACTAAAAGAAAGTATTTGTGGGATGGAATTCATCCATCAACTGCTGTTATAATAGATATTATTTTTCAGCTAAATAGTAAACTTAATACAAACTTAACTATTTCTTTTTGTTGGAATGTTAGGGAGTTTCTAAGGAAAATCAAGGCATTTTTGAATTAATTACTTAATTTTTTGTAAAAAAGAATTTTATAGTTTTTTTTTAATATTTATTAATCTTAAAATTGTTAATTAAATTAATTGGAAATTTTTTTTTAGTTAGAAAAGAGTTTTTTTTACTAGCTTTTAATTCAATATAATGGTTTGAAATAAATTATTTAAGTTTTAGATTAAATATTTAAATTTATGAAAATACTCTCTTTTCAACCCGCTTCCCTCTATCAAAATGGGGGAATGGGACGATTGTTACGCCGCTTATATCAAGGACATGAATCGGATATAATTGGGGTATACATAAATAATGGGAATGCTCCAGTAAAGGAAGGACTTATTAAAGAAATTGTGATATCTAGTTTTCCAACGCAAAGGTCATGGATGCGATGGAAATTAAGAACATTTTTCACATGGGTGCGAGAATCTGTATTTTATTATTTTACGAAATATAAAGTGGAGAATGCGGTAGCAAAAATATCATTTGATATTATACATGTAATCAATCATGGTGTTTTTTCGGCTATTTTATGTAATGAAAAATATTTAATGAAAAAACAGTTGTGGACTTCATTTCATGATCATTATTCATTATGTAGTTCTTATAAAGATACGCAACAATTATGGAATCGTTCTGATAGAAGATTGATGATTTCAGTAGAATTAGGAAAAGAATATCAAAGAATTTTTGGTAATAAAAATTTTGAACTTATTACAGACGGAGTGTCTCATAAAGAAATTTCCAACCCTAAAGTAATGAACCAAAATCAAATTAGCATATATTTTGCGGGATTATTACATATCGATTATTATCCGCTTTTTAAGGTTTTGTCAGATTCTTTAGATATATTAATTAATGAGGGATATTCATTTAAGCTTATATTAAGAGGTACACAAGAAATAAATTTTTTGAAAGGTAGAAAATTTGCAATAGATTATAGGTCTGACTTTATTTCAGATGAAGAAGTCAAAAAAGAACTTGACATGGCTGATATTCTCTACTTGCCTATTAAGTTTTCGCTACCGGATTTTTATTTATACAGTTTATCCACTAAAATGATTGGTTATTTAGGTGGCGCAGGAAAAATACTATATCATGGACCTTCTAATAGTGCAGCTTGTACGTTGTTACAAAAAAGTAATGCTGCAATTTCATGTTTGTCTTTAGATGAATCAGAAATGGTTAATAAGCTTAAAGAAATAATTGATACTGACCTAAAACTAGCATATAACGCTAATGAGTTGGCAAAATCTAACTTTGAATTAACTGGTATACAGAAATTATTTTGGAAATATGAATAATTATATAAAAAAATCTAGTTCATTTTTATCAGAACTTAGATTGTATTTATGCAATCATTTTATTTCTAATATTCCAAGTCATACTATTCGTTTGTTGTTCTATAGAGAATTTATGAGTTTTAATATTGGTAAAGGAAGCTCTATATTTATGGGGTGCAAATTTGATTGTGCAAGAGGGCTTACTATTGGCGTTAATTCTGTAATCAATGCTCGATGCAGGCTGGATAGTCGAGGGGGGCTTATAATAGGAGACAATGTTTCTATTTCCGAAGATGTAATTATACTTACAGCTGATCATGATATGGACGCAGCCGATTTTGCTGGACGAAACAAAAATGTTATTATAGAGGATTATGCTTGGATTGGTACACGAGCTATGATTTTGCCAGGTATCAATACTGGAAAAGGTGCAGTAATAGCTGCTGGATCTGTAGTGACAAAAAATGTAAATGCTTTTCAAGTTGTTGCTGGTGTGCCTGCTAAATTTATTAAAATGAGAAATCAAAATTTGGAATATAAAAATAACTACAAACGTTTATTTCAATAATAATTTATCATAAAAAGATTTAGTTGACTTATTAAATTTTAAATTTATCTGTAAGCATTGAAAAAAACGGATATGGAGATCATCTTCTTTTTTATCGGTTGATTCAAGTAAATAAGGAGTTGCCTATTATACGAAGATCTTTTGTTCGAGAATTTATAGGTAATAGTAATTCCTTTTGCGTTATAAACATAATTAACAAGGCGTGGTTGAAACTGTTGAATTGATGGAAGAAAGTGAATTTGGGGCAGTAAATCTGGAAAATCATGAAAACGAGGACATAAATGGATAAAAATACAAAAATTATAAGTTTAGATGTTTTGAGAGGTCTTGCCTGTTTGGCGGTAACTATACATCATATTTTTATGTTTAATCCTGTTTTTTTCAAAAGTTATACTACAAATATTCCTTCTGGGAATGGTATTATTGACTTTTTAAATTTTTCTGCATTAAAATTTGTTTGGGATGGACACGCTGCTGTTATCTTATTTTTTGTATTAAGTGGATTTGTGTTGTCAATTTCTTTCTTTAAGAATGATACATTAAATTATAAAAAATATTTATTAAAAAGAATGTGTAGGATATATTTGCCTTTTGCTGTTATAATTGCAATTGGGTCTCTGGGGTCTAATTATTTTAAACATTATGAACGACTGTTAAAATTTACAGATTGGTTAAATAAAGCTTGGAATAAGTCCATAACGGGAACTAATTTTATTGATTATTTATTGATGAGAGATTCGGATTTTGTTTATTTATCACAATCTATTTGGTCGCTTCCGGTAGAAATAAAAGTTTCAATTTTTCTACCCTTTGTCATTGTTTTCTTCAAAAAAATAAAACCCAAATATGATTTGGTATTCGTTTTATTAAACATGATAGTCTATCATGTGGGTAAACGCCTGGGCTTACAAGATATATTGCCTGATTTTGCATTATTGTATTATCTTACATTTTTTATGGCTGGTATTTCTTTATATAAAAACCATCAGCAATTTGTCACTATAATCAGTAAATTAACTACTACGGTAAAAATGGCACTCTTTTTTGTGTCTATAATGCTGTACACTAATTATTCAAATTTGGTATTCTTTTTACCATGGCTTACGGCGTTTTTAGAAAAAATGATGCCAAGTGATTATCTTATTACTTTGGGTTCAGTGTTACTTATGCTTTTAATACTCTCTACGAGCTCCGATAATAAATTTCTCTCAAATAAATACCTTGTTTATGTCGGTAAAATATCATTTAGTCTTTATTTAATTCACCCTATTGTAATCATGATTATCTGTTTTACGATGGGCGCGGTATTGCCTTTTTATGTTTTACATCCATTGTGTTTTGTTGCCTCATTGATTGCTGCGGTTGCTTTTTATAAATTTATAGAATTACCTACCAAAAAATTAGGGTTTGTATTAACAAAAAAATTAAAGTAAAAATAGTAATGGTAAAAGTATCTATTTGTATACCAACCTATACCAGGTTAGCATATTTAAAAGAATTAGTAGATTCTTGTTTGAATCAAACTTATAATGATTTTGAAATATGTATTTCTCAAGACGCAACATCAACTGGAATAGTGTCAGAAATTAAGGATTATTGTCAAGATTTAGAAAACAAACACGCCGATATTGTAAAATACAAAGCTCAAAAAACTAATTTGGGATTAGCAGGAAATTGGAATGCTTTAGTCGAAATGGCGCAAGGAGAGTTTGTTTTTATTCCAGGGGATGATGATTTGATTGCTGAAAAATTTTTAGAAAAATTACTTGTTCCAGAAAATTTAAATGCAGATGTAATTTTTTGTAATCAAAATTTTATAGATCCCAAGAGCGCTGTTTTAAAAGATCTTACTATTGATCTAAATAACCATTATAAACGAGATTTGTTAAATAATGGCTCTATTGCGCAACCTATAATTGCTGTTTTAAATGGTTCGGTACCAATGTCTTCGTCTTTAATAAGACGAGAATGGTTTTTGAAATTTTCTTTTGACAATTTTATAAACACGCCAGAGTTAGAAGTTTTTTTAAAAATTGCGGTTTCGGGTGGTAAATTTGTTTTTATAAATGAAAAATTGTCTTCTTTTCGTATACATCCTGGTTCAGCTACTAATTCAGGTTTGACCACAGGAAGATATATATCTAATATAATCGATATAGAAATTCCTGTTAAATATGAAGAATTCAAAGCTGATTTAGTACAAAAGTCGATTATACCAGCAATTAATAATGCCATAAAGAAAGGAGAAAAACAGATGGCCATCAAATTGTTTCATAGCGGGTATTATCCTAAAAATAAAAGTATTTATAAACAATCACAAAAAATGCTTTTAATACTACCTAATTTTATAGCTGCTTTTTTTTTAAAATTAAGAGATAAATAGTTTTTAATTAATTACTAAAATAGATAATAACTAATGAAAATACTCTTCATTTGTGGCTCTATAGAATCAGGTAAAGATGGAGTAGGCGACTATACCAGACGGTTGGCTGGTGAATTAATTCGACAAGTTCATGAATGTGCCATAGTTGCAATCATGGATAAAGGCGTAGAAGAATCAAGAGAGGAGCAACAGGATAGTGAACAAACTAATATTCCGGTACTAAGATTACCATATAGCAATGGCTATAGATTAAATTGTAAGGAAGCTAAGGATTGGATAGATGCCTTTAACCCCGATTGGATTAGTTTACAATATGTTCCTTTTTCTTTTCACCCTAGAGGATTACCTTTTGGTCTTGGGGATTCAATTCAACTACTTGTCAAAGGAAGAAAGTTACATGTTATGTTTCATGAGTTATGGGTGGGGATGAATACAGAAGCTTCGTTTAAACTAGTACAGTGGGGACGGGTACAGAGAGCAATGATTAGATCATTTATAAAAAATGTAAATCCTTTAGCGATAAATACCCATACAAAATTGTATCATCTACAACTAAATAAAATTGGCGTAAGTGCTTCTTTGTTGCCTTTGTTTTCTAATATTGCAGTAGTTTCTTCTAATACAATATTTAAAGACCCCGATCTTTTACGTTTCGTAGTATTCGGTACGATTCATCCTGAAGCACCCATTGAATCATTTGCTAGTAGCGCAAGAAAATATGCAATCGATAATAATTTAGATATTGAAATCCTTTGTATAGGGCGATGTGGATCTGAGTTACAACGATGGATAGACATTTGCAAGTCAAAAAAAATAATGATAAGAGTATTAGGCGAACAACCAAGCGCAAAAATATCCGAAGTTCTTAACTCGGCCAGTTGGGGTCTTACGACTACCCCTCTTCTCACATCTGAAAAAAGCGGTACTGTGGCTGCGATGCTTGAACACGGATTACCGGTATTATGCATAAGCAAGCCGTGGCGAGTAAAGGATTTTCCTATAGACTATACTCCTTTTGGCGTGCAGTCATTTAAAGAAGGGGATTTAACACCTTTTTTAAATACAAAAAATGAAAATATAATAATTAATACCGTATCGTATATTTCAAATCAGTTTTTAGTTTCATTGCTAAAATTTAAATAAATAATGAAAATACTTTTTTCGCATCCTATTGAAAAGGCTAATGTACGGGCTATAGCTAGTGCATATGACTGGAAGACCTTTTATAAAGTTTTTAAAACCTATCTCTTCCTTTTTCAAAATATTTAACATTGAATCGTGAATGATAATAAATGACTATAGTTATAGCAATATGAATTAGGGGCTCTTCAAAAAACTTTTTTTGATATTTTCTATAATAAGCAATTACTAAAGTTCTACTTGTATAACCATGAATTTTTAATTTATTCATGACTAAAATTTAAGATTAATGAAAATTATAGTTTCCAATTTTGTGAGGCAGCATACTCATCTGCTAGGTAAAGTTCTTTATCAGAACAATGTTTTATTTAAATTTTTCACTTCTTTAGGGAAAAGTTGCCTTCCAAATCAAACTTATCAAAATAATAGAGTCTTAAATTTTTTTATTGGTAAAAGTTTAAAGAAAAGGAATTTTGAAATTCCGAGTAATCTTATTGATACAGTGCCTTATTGTGAACTACTACGGCAGGTCATAATAAAAACAGGAATTAAATTGGATTTATGGCATGATTTGCAATTCGATATCTTTTATGACAAAATCGTATCAAAGAAATTGCTAAAATTGGATTTTGATATTTTTATTGGTGCTGAAAAATGTAGTTTTTATAGTTTTAAAATTGCAAAACAAAAAAATAAGATTACTATTCTAGATCTGGCTGCCGTTCATTATAAACAAAATGAAATATTAAGAAATTCTTTTGAGGAATATAAAGCTGTTTCTACCAATATTAATGCTTTTAGAAAATTAAATTCTTATAAAGAGAAAGAAATAAAATTAGTGGATTACTATTTTTGTTTGTCGGAATATGCAAAACAAACATTAGTCGATGCCGGTATTAATTCTAAAAATATTTATATTAATAATTTAGGAATCGATTTAGATACGTTCAGACCAAAATTAAATTATGACTTGGCATCCAAAGTTCTAAAAGTTTTATTTGTTGGAAGAATTTCAAGACTGAAAGGCGTTCTATTATTATTAAAAACTGTGGAGATACTTAAAAATAAATATAATGAAGAATTTGAATTTACATTTATCGGTCCCCTTGATCCATCGATTGACATTAATTTACTAAATGAATCTACTGTAAATTATTATCCATATATGGATCACTCTGAATTAGCCAGTAGTTACCAAAACAGTGATGTATTTGTTTCTCCATCATTTACCGATAGTTGGGGGCAAACGGTTTTGGAATCAATGGCTTGCGGTACACCAGTTATTATTTCTGACAACACAGGTGCTAAGGATGCGGTTATACAAGGCGGCGGTTTTGTAATCCCAGTTGATGATAGTAATGCACTTATAGAAAAGCTAATTTATTTTCATCAAGATCGGACAAGATTAAAAATTCATGGTCTAGAGGCATCTCAAATTTCTAAGTCTTATAATTTTAAAAATTATGAATCATCGGTATTAAATTCTATAACGGATATTATGAAACGTAACAATATATCATTATAAAAATGTGCTTTAATTTTAGAGATAGTTAGTAACTATCTTATTTAAAATATTGAAATGAATAATGCAAATTTACAATCCCTTAAAAAAGGGATTTGGTTTTACTTCATCCTTTTAATTATAGAGGGAGGTTTGCGACGGTGGTTTTTACCAGGTCTTGCCACGCCGTTGCTTATCATAAGAGATCCTTTAGCCCTTTATTTATTGTTTAATGCTATTCGGTTTAATGTTTTTCCAAAGGATAAGATGATTCCTGTAATGTTTTGTATTGGTGTAATCAGCATTTTTACGGCGCTGTTTTTTGGTCATGGTGATTTAGCAGTTGCTTTTTTTGGTGCACGAATATTGCTGATTCAATTTCCGATGCTTTTTTTAATAGGTCATATTCTCGACCGTTCCGATGTACTACAGATTGGTAAAGTGATTTTGTGGATTTCTATTCCAATGGCCATCTTAATAACGATACAGTTTTATAGTCCCCAAACTGCCTGGGTCAATAAGGGCGTTGGAGACAGTCTGGAGGGAGCCGGATTTGGCGGGGCTAATGGTTATTTTAGGCCACCGGGTACTTTTTCTTTTATTAGCGGTTTGACTGCTTTTTTTGGTTTGGTCGCCTGTTTTGTTTTTTATTTTTGGCTGCAACCGCACTATGTGAACAAAACGGTATTAATAGCAGCGACTGTTGCAGTAATAGTTTCCATTCCCACTTCCATTAGCCGGACTTTATTTTTTGAAGTTGCTATTTCATTATTCTTTTTTTTATGGGCAAAATCAAGCCAGCCTGGTTTTGTAAAAAGAATGACTCAATTAGTGGTAGGATTTTTAGTGCTGTTTATTGTATTTTCAAATGTAAATGCTTTAAATACCCAAATCGAGGTATTTACGGATCGATTTACCAGTGCTAATGAATCGGAAGGAGGCTTAGAGGGTGTTTTATTGGATCGTTTTTTAGGAGGAATGGTCGGTGCATTTGAAAACATTGATGATTCACATGCCGTTTTTGGACAGGGTATCGGGATGGGTACTAACGTGGGTTCACAGTTGCTTGCTGGGAAAGTTGTTTTTTTAATTGCAGAGGAAGAGTGGGGAAGAGTAATCGGAGAAAGCGGGATCTTATTTGGTTTGTCGATTATTTTAATTCGAATCAGTATGACATTTAAAATAGCTTCAAAATGCTATAGCCGCTTCAAGCGTGGAGATTCTCTACCTTGGATGCTATTGAGTTTTGGATTTGTAATATTGTTAAGAGGTTACTGGTCGCAACCTACACTATTAGGATTTTATGTATTAATAGGGGGATTGATTTTGGCTTCCTTAAGAGAACCCGAAGAATTAATTGATTAAATAAAATGGAAATTGTACTATTTGTTCATCCTAATTTTTTAGGTTCACAAAGTATGCCTCGCTATGCCAACATGGTTTCAGAGGGCATGAATCAAAGGGGGCACCATATTCAGATTTGGACGCCCAAAGCCCGTTTTTATAGACTACCATTAAAAGGCGCAATAAAAAAATGGTTAGGGTATGTTGATCAATATATAGTGTTTCCATTGGAAGTAGTGTTTAAATTGAAACATTGCTCTGCTAATACACTTTTCGTTTTTGCCGATCAAGCACTGGGACCTTGGGTTCCGTTGGTTCAGAATAGGCCTCATGTTGTACATTGTCATGATTTTCTGGCTTTAAATTCGGCTTTAGGTAAAATACCAGAAAACCCAACAAGTTTTACCGGTAAAATCTATCAGAATTTTATCAGAAAAGGGTTTTCAAAAGGAAAGAATTTTATCTCGATATCCAAAAAAACACAACAAGATTTACATTTGCTTCATCAAGGAAACATTGAAACTTCAGTAGTCTGCTATAACGGACTGAACCGCCCTTTTGAAGTACTCGATACTCATTTATCACGCACTGTTTTTGGGAGTGAAGTAAAGCTTAACCTTACAAATGGCTATTTGCTGCATGTGGGTGGCAATCAGTTTTATAAAAACCGGAAGGGTGTGATTGAAATTTATACAGCCTGGCGCTCTAATGCGACTGTCAATTTACCACTGTTGCTGATTGGTTCGGCTCCTTCTAATGAATTGGCAGCCGTATATAAAAACGCTGCATTCAGAAAAGACATTCATTTTATCACAGGCTTGTCTGATGCGTTTATCAATGAAGCGTACTCGGGTGCCAGTTGTTTATTGTTCCCTTCCTTAGATGAAGGTTTTGGCTGGCCCATTGCCGAAGCGATGGCATGTGGTTGTCCGGTGATTACAACTGATGCCCCACCAATGACAGAAGTTACAGGTGAAGCCGACTTTTTTTTGATACCCAAGCGACCCTTTGATGAATTATTGGTGCCTGATTGGGCTTTGGATGCATCCCAACAAATTTCAAAAATTGTCCAACTCTCGGATGAGCAACAGAAAGTTTGTCTAGATGCCGGATTTGACAATATAAAACGTTTCGATACTAAACGTTCCTTGGATACTGTAGAGAAAATCTACCTATCCATTTTAGCCGTTAAATGAAAAAATAAAATTTTAGTTCTTTATTTTATATGAAAATATTACACGTCATCACCTCCATGGATCCTAAAACTGGTGGGCCTTCGCAAGGCCTTCGTAATTTGAGTTCCTTTAATATGAAACTGGGACTGGATGTTGAGGTTGTTTGTCTGGATGAAGTGAACCAAAATTATGGTGTAAATGAAGCTGTTTTTATCCATAAATTGGGGAAGGGAAAAACTTCTTTTCAGTACAGTCCAATTCTTTTAAGATGGCTTATTGCAAATATTTCACGTTTTGATTTCGTAAGTGTTCACGGAATATGGCAATATCCTAATTATGCGGTATATAAAGCCATTAAAATTCTTAAAAAGAGGAATGTAAAAGTTCCCAAAGTGGTCATAATGCCTCATGGAATGCTAGATCCTTATTTCCAGAAAGCGGCGGACCGAAAAATAAAAGCGATACGCAATGAAATCGTTTGGCGTCTTACCGAAAAAAAAGCAATTAATGCTGCCGATGCCGTTTTTTTTACGTGCGAGGAAGAGTTGTTGCTGGCCAGAACTACTTTTAAAGGATACAAGCCTAAAAAAGAGATTAATGTTGGATACGGTATTCAGAAGCCGCCCGTTTACACATCTCAAATGAAAACTGCTTTTGAAGAAATATGCCCTCAAGTAAATGATAAAAAATATTGGCTTTTTCTTAGTCGAATCGACCCTAAAAAAGGAATTGATGTGTTGATTGATGCGTATAATCAATTGATTGCCGAGAACCATTTGCTACCGGAACTTATTGTTGCGGGTCCTGCTGACAGCCCTTATGCACAAAGAATGATAGTAAAAGCGAGTACGAACTCCCATATTCATTTTTCGGGAATGCTAACCGGAGACAGTAAATGGGGTGCTTTTTATGGATGCGAAGCGTACTTGTTGCCCAGTCACCAGGAAAATTTCGGTATTGCCATTGTAGAGGCTATGGCCTGTGAAAAACCAGTTCTGATTACCAAAAATATTAATATCTGGAGAGAAATCGAAGCGGGCAAGGGAGGATGGATACTTGATGAAGTTAATGAGTCCTCTATTAGTCAACAACTTATAAACATGGCTAGTTTAACAAATTCCAATCTTAAAATAATAGGAAAACTAGCGTATGATACCTATGAAAATAAATTTGACGTTGAGGCAAAGGCACAGGCGTTTTTATATGCTTTAATGAATTTATAATGGAGCAAAATATAACTAAATACATAGATACCATCCCTAAATCAGATAAATTGTATCGTTTGAATTGGCGAATTATTTCCTTGTTTTTTTTCAAACCTTTTTCCTTGCCTTTTTTTAATGGTTGGCGGATTTTTTTGTTAAAAAGTTTTGGTGCTTCTTTGAAAGATAATTGTACCATTTATGCTTCGGCTTATATTCCTTCTCCTAGAAATTTAACCATGGGCCGGCATTCCACCTTGGGGCCTGAAGTGAAGTTGCATATTGGAAAAACGATTATAGGCGATAAGGTAACGGTCTCTCAACGAACGTATTTGTGCAGTGCCACACACGAAACTTCATCGCTAAATATTCCCTTTATTGCAGGAGAAATAATAATAAAAGATTTTGCATGGATTGCTGCGGAAGCTTTTATTATGACCAATATTACCATTGGTGAAGGTGCGATTGTTGGTGCCAAGGCAGCAGTATTTAAAGATGTAGACGATTGGACAATTGTAGGCGGAAATCCGGCTAAGTTCCTTAAAAAAAGAGAAATAAAGTAATCCGTTTGGGTTTTTGCGTAAAGCATATTTTAAAATATACTGAAAAAAAAATAATGAAATTACCGCTTAATATAACCATCGCCATCCCAATTAAAAATGAAGCGGCACTTTTGCAAGGCTGTCTTGATGCCATAGGGGGCGACTTTGCTGAAAAGATTATTATCCTTGATTCCGGAAGTACAGATGGGTCATTGGAAATTGCAAAAAATAACAATATTGAGGTACTGCATTTTAAATGGAATGGGCAGTTTCCAAAAAAAAGAAACTGGTTTTTACAAAACTATAGACCTGCAACGAAATGGGTTCTTTTTTTGGATGCCGATGAATATTTAAGTGACTCCTTTAAAGCTGAGGTAAGAAGTAAAATTGATAATGAAAATTTAGTAGGATTTTGGTTGAGCTATACGCGCTATTTTCTTGGCAAAAAATTAAAGGGTGGTTATCCTTTGCGTAAATTGGCGTTGTTTAGAGTTGGTGCAGGGGAATATGAAAGAATTGAAGAAAATAATTGGAGTACGCTGGATATGGAAATCCACGAACACCCCGTGCTCCTTGGCGCGATTGGAGTGATAAAAAGTGAAATTGACCACCTTGATTTCAGAGGAATTTCTCATTATGTAATCAAACACAATGAATACGCGAGTTGGGAAGCGGAGCGGATTATAAAAACAGCCAGCGATTCAACGGTAAAAAAATCATGGACGTGGAAACAAAAAATTAAATACAAATTATTGTTGAGTCCATTCATAGGTCCTGTCTATTTTTTAGGGAATTATTTTCTACTGGGCGGCATCCGTGACGGTGCCAGAGGGTTGACGTTTTCGATCTTAAAAGCCTCCTATTTTACACAGGTATATTGTAAGATAAAGGAGAGTCAATTAACGGAAAAACATTAAATATAAAAAATTACTGGAGTTAGATTAAATTAGATTACCATTACTTTTTAATTTTTTTTTAATCCATTTTCGGCTCGTACTTACTACTATATACTATTCATAGTTACAATTATTTGCAAATAAAATAATAATGAAAAAAATTCTAATTACCGGTGGTGCCGGCTTTGTGGGTTCTCATTTGTGCGAAAGATTATTAAGGGAAGGTAATGACGTCATTTGCCTTGACAATTATTTTACAGGAAGTAAAAATAACATTATCAAATTGTTGGACAATCCGCATTTTGAGATGGTGCGCCATGATATCACGGAGCCTTATTATGCTGAAGTGGATGAGATCTACAATTTAGCCTGTCCTGCTTCCCCCATTCATTATCAGTACAATCCGATAAAAACCATAAAGACCTCTGTCATGGGAGCCATTAATACTTTAGGTCTAGCGAAACGGGTTAAAGCGAAAATTTTGCAAGCCAGTACCAGCGAAGTGTATGGGGATCCTCATGTGCACCCGCAAAAGGAAAGTTACTGGGGGAATGTAAACCCCATAGGAATACGGTCTTGTTACGATGAAGGAAAACGTTGTGCCGAGACCTTGTTTATGGATTACCACAATCAAAATGACGTAGCCATAAAAATTATTAGAATTTTTAATACTTATGGTCCTAATATGAATCCCGCAGATGGTAGAGTAGTTTCTAATTTTATTGTGCAAGCTTTGAAAGGGGAGAATATCACTATTTTCGGCGATGGTTTGCAAACGCGCTCTTTTCAATATGTAGATGATTTGGTTGAGGGTATGATCCGCATGATGAATAGCGATCGTTCTTTTTTGGGGCCGGTGAACATTGGGAATCCTAACGAGTTCACGATGCTCGAATTAGCTGAAACTGTAATTGAATTGACAGGTTCCAATTCTAAGATTATCCATCTTGCTTTACCGCAAGATGACCCAAAACAAAGGCAGCCAGATATTTCTTTAGCTAGAGAAAAATTGCAAGGTTGGGAGCCCAAGGTGCAATTACGAGAGGGGCTTAAAACGACTATAGCGTATTTTGATTCGCTTTTGATGGCAGGTAAATAGCCTCTTTTTTCGAAGGAAGTTAAATTCTATTAAATACTGACAATGTCTTCTAAATGCAGTTCGTTCTTTTTTGCATTGCCCAAAAAAGAGCCAAAAAAAGCTAGCCCTGAACTGTTCGCCGACCCGCTATTTTCTCAATTCTGAAATTCAACGAACTCGCTTCGCTCAAACAGCGTTGAATTTTTCCAGAATTTTCGAAAGCGGGTGCCCGGCTGCCACAGTCAAAGGGCGTAGAAATATGTGTATTACAGCAAAATTTGTGTTTTTAATGGCTTAGCGCCGCCTGGCTCCTTCTCTAAAATAGCCCTCCGTACTGTTTATTAACGCTCGGCCCAATATTGATTTTTTTATCAAAAAAATTATGCGTCAAACTCACGAAATTATTATCAAACACTAGTTTTATCTAATAGGTTTATAACCTAAAAACAAAAAAATCTACCTTTTTTTAAGTTCCACTAAAATATGCGTGTTTCCATAATTACAGTTTGTTACAATCGAAAAGCTACTATCGAAAAATCGATAAGAAGTGTTTTAGGTCAGGATTATCCCAATATTGAATATATCGTTATTGACGGTAATTCTACAGATGGTACAAAGGAAATCATTCAATCCTATTCGGATAGAATTACAACCTATATTTCTGCGCCCGATAATGGCATGTACGATGCCATCAATAAAGGATTGCGTTTGGCAACTGGGGATATTGTAGGACTCCTGCACTCTGATGATGAATTTTATGACCTTACTGTTGTAACCAAAATTGTAGCGGCTTTTAAAAATTCACCCGATACCGATGGTTTGTATGGGAATGGTATTTATGTTTCCAATGATACTGAAGAAAGAATTGTTCGGAACCGTATAGGCGGTGGGTACGATGTCAAAAAAATCAAGTCGGGATGGCTACCGTTGCATCCCACCGTTTATCTAAAGAAATCAGTTATTGACAACTATGGTTTTTATAATTTAGATTTTAAGATTGCCTCTGATACAGAGTTCCTTTTGCGTTATTTATACAAGCACAAAATAAACGTAACATATCTTAATGAATATGTAGTAAAAATGCGAATGGGTGGATTAAGTACGAGTTATAAAAGGGCGTTTGAGGTATTGTATGAGGATTACAGGATTTATAAATACCATCAACTTTCAGCAGTGCGCACTGTTTTTCTTAAAAAATTAAATGCCGTAGTTCAATATATAAAAAAATAGGAACTTTTTTATAGAATCATCTACTATACTGCATACATAACTGTTTACAAATCGAACTAAAAAATAGGTTCCGTTTAAAATTTTAATTATTTTCCAATAAATTACTCAATTATTTATGTCATTCTTAAAAGGCTTAGCCGCTTCCTCTCAGCTAGTGCGAGCGTCACGCTCGTATTCATTACAAAACTAAAAGTATTGTTTATTATGGCACGAGCAAGATGCTCGAGCCAGCGGAGACTTGATTTAAACTAACAAAAAGAGGTCTATGAATAGTGAAATCGAAAGATACAAAGGATTACTGACCAATATCAAAAACAGGGTACGTCAGGGACAACTGAAGGCAAATCTTTCTGCAAATGCCGAAATGCTCGCAACCTATTGGGACATTGGCAAAATGATTCATCTGCAACAACAACAAAAAGGTTGGGGAAAGGGGGTTATTCCTAAACTGGCCAGTGATTTAAAAAATGAACTAGCTGAGGTAAAAGGGTTTTCCGTGAGGAATATCCAGATGATGATACAATTTTATAATGAATATTCCGATTTTTCAATTTGGCAACTAGCCGTTGGCAAATTAGATATTGATGCAGTTACGAAACTGTCTGTTGCGCAATTAGAAAGCAACTCAATTTCTCAAGCGCCCGTTGCAAGATTAAAGAATAATTCAATTACGCAACTGTCCGTTGCGCAATTACAAAACATTCCCAATGAATCTCTATTAATCACAAAAATTGGATGGACACAACACACTGTCCTTTTACAAAAAATAAAAGACATGCCTATTCGGTATTGGTACATGCAACAAATCCTTGAACAAGGCTGGAGTCGTGATACCTTAGTAACACAAATCAAAAGTAAAATTCACGAAAGACAAGGTGCTTTAGTCCACAATTTTGATACTACACTTACCAATGCGCATTCGCTTTGGGCAAAACAAACCTTTAAAGATCCTTATATTTTTGATTTTTTGACACTGGCTACCGAGTTTTCTGAACGTGAATTAGAGTTGGAACTCTTAAAACACGTTGAGAGATTTTTACTGGAACTCGGTGCAGGCTTTGCCTTTGTGGGACGTCAATACAAACTGGAAATCAGCGACAAAGAGTTTTATATTGATTTGCTCTTTTACCATATTAAAATGCGTTGTTTCGTGGTTATTGATTTAAAGAAAGGCGATTTCCTTCCGGAATACGCAGGCAAAATGAACTTTTATTGCTCTGCGGTCGATGACATCTTAAAACACGAAACCGACAAACCCACCATTGGGCTGATTCTGTGTAAAGGTAAAGACAGGATTTTTGCCGAATATGCATTGCGCGATGTAAACAAACCCATTGGTGTATCAGAATACGAACTCACACAAATGTTGCCCGATAATCTAAAATCGAGCTTACCAAGCATTGAAGACATTGAAAAAGAATTTTTTGAAGCCAATAATCAAGATAACTGATCCTACCACCATAACCGCACTTCTTATCTGCCGCAATCGCAAAAACAATACGGAAGTTCGCTCGCATCCGTTTTGGATACAATTGCGACTGGAATGGTTCATTCGTTTGGTAAAGGAACCCAAGAGTATGTGGAAAAGGTATCTGTATTACGGTCCTGTTTTTATCAAGTTGATTTTGAGGGAGAAGTTTAATCGTTTATAAAAAGTTTAACCGTTTAAGAAAAGCGAAGGTTATTTTTCGTTTAGCCAAAAAAAAAAATGCGATCGATTAAACAGTTAACCAATTAAACAAATAACAGAGCGTAATCCCAAAAATTAAAAGTAAAATAGAAATCTCCAATAAGTTATGTCATTATTAAAAGAACTTTCCGCTTACCGTTTTTCTCGTTATTTCAAACTCGGCTTTGTGCTATGGGATCTGTTGCTATTAAACGGAGCGATCATTCTATCCTTTCTGATTCGTTATCAGAGTTTAGAACGGATGCATCTGAAGGAAGTAAGAACTATTTCATTATTATCAAACCTTCTTTGGGTTTTTTTATTGCTCTACAAAGATGCCTATAGAATTATTCGGATTGAGCGGATCGAATCCATATTGATACGCATGATTAAACATATAACTATTCTTCTATCGTTGATTACTGTATTTGTGACTGTTTTGAAATTCTCTGAAATTTCCCGTTTGAGAATCCTGTATTTTTATTTGATTTTTTTTATCTTACTTTTTATGTCCCGTGTACTGTTCATGAAATTTTTAAAATACATCAGGGCCGAAGGCTATAATTTTAAAAATGTAATTATAGTAGGGGCAAATGATGCCGGGGAGAACATGCGCAAGATATTGTCAAAAGATTTGACTTACGGGTATCGTATCTTGGGGTTTTTTGATGATAAAGTAGATCCATTTGCGCCAATTGGAGCCCCTGTACTAGGAGGTTTTGATGCCATTGAAGATTATATCAGCACGAACAACATCGATGAGATGTTTATAGCTTTACACATTGATCGCATTAAAACAATCCACCAATTAACGGCTTTGTGCGAACGTAATATGGTGCGTATCAAATTTATTCCTGATTTCCAATTGTATACAAAATCGCGAAAGGTTGAAATCACTTTTTACGAAAATACGCCTGTATTGATGTTGCGCAAAGAGCCTTTGGAAGGGTCCCTTAATCGACTGTTGAAAAAAACAGTTGATCTTTGTTTTTCCCTAGGGGTTATTGTTTTGATTTTTCCTTGGTTGTTCCCGATACTGATTATCCTTATCAAATTGGATTCTCCGGGACCGATTTTTTTTAGACAAAAGCGCTCTGGCAGAGATAATAAAGAATTTTGGTGTTTGAAATTCCGCACGATGCGGGTGAATTCGGCTGCAGATAAAAAGCAGGCAACAGTTGGTGACAAAAGAGTAACCAAGCTGGGTGCCTTCCTGCGCAAAACCAACATGGATGAATTGCCACAATTTTTTAATGTTTTTTGGGGTACTATGTCGGTTATAGGTCCAAGACCTCACATGTTAATTCATACGGAACAATATTCGGAACTGATTAATAATTATTTGGTGCGCCATTACGCCAAGCCGGGGATTTCGGGATGGGCACAGGTGAACGGCTTTCGCGGAGAGACTAAAGAATTGATCGAAATGAAAGACCGGGTGGATTATGATATTTGGTATATTGAAAACTGGAGTCTGTTATTAGATATGAAAATTATTTATCTTACGGTTTTTAATGTGTTTAAAGGGGAGGAGAAGGCTTATTAGTGTTCAGTTTTTTAGTGATCAGTGATCAGTGATCAGTGATCAGTGTTCAGTGTTCAGTGTTCAGTTTTTAGTGATCAGTTTTTAGTGTTCAGTGATCAGTTTTTAGTGTTCAGTTTTTAGTGTTCAGTGTTCAGTGTTCAGTGATCAGTGTTCAGTGTTTAGTGATCAGTTTTTAGTGTTCAGTTTTTAGTGATCAGTTTTCAGTTTTCAGTTTTCAGTGGTCAGTGTTCAGTGTTCAGTGTTCAGTGATCAGTGTTCAGTGATCAGTGTTCAGTGTTTAGTGATCAGTTTTTAGTGTTCAGTGATCAGTGTTCAGTGTTCAGTTTTTTAGTGTTTAGTGTTTAGTGTTTAGTGTTCAGTGATCAGTGCTTTTGTATTTATTCAGAGTTAAAACAAATTCCAAATTCTAAAACCGGCAATTTTTACAGTTATATTCTTTCAAATTGAATTCACTGGTTGTGTTGCTTTTTTAACTTAATACATTTTTTAATACCTATATTTGCAACTTTTAAAAATAAAAGCATATGAAATACTTTTCTTTATTACAAAAAACAATTCCACTGTTTTTGATTCTGTTCCTTTTTTCCTGTGCGTCGAGAAAGGACGTTGTCTACTATCAGAACATTGATACTATGGGTTCTCAAGAAAAGTCAACTTCTTATGAAATTAGAATTCAACCGGATGATTTGTTGAGTATTAATGTTTCTGCGGAAGATTCAGAAGTAGCTATGCCTTTTAATTTAAATCCTGCCAATCCATTGAGTGCAGGCAAGGAATCGGCGAAAGAGTCTGTGTATTTAGTTGATGTTAATGGCTTTATTGATTTTCCAGTTCTTGGTAAAATAAAACTTAGCGGGATGACCCGTTCAGAAATATTGGCGCTGTTCCAAAAAAAAATTTCCAATTATATTAAAGGACCAATAATTACTCTTGCCATAAGAAACTTCAAAATTTCTTTACAGGGAGAGGTCAATTCACCGGGAACTTATCCTGTGGTTTCAGAGCGAGTTACTTTAATTGAAGCGTTAACAATGGCGAAGGACTTAACTATTTATGGTAAAAGAAATAATATTCTAATTATAAGAGAAATTGACGGTGTAAAATCATATAATCGGGTGGACATTACCAAAGCTGATTTCATGTATTCCCCGTTCTATTATATGGCACAAAATGACGTCGTATACGTAGAGCCCAATAAAAGTAAAATCAGTGGATCAGCAGTGGGAGCTAATACAGGCCTGATATTTTCTGTCACCTCAATACTAATTACAGTTATTTCACTAATAATTACCACCTCAAAATAAGTTTGGCATGAAAAATAATAGGTTTGATGACGAATTACAGAAAGATTTTGAATTGAAAGCCTTTCTGGATAAATATTTAATTCATTGGAAATGGTTTTTACTGGGAGTTTGCGTGAGCTTGCTGGGTGCTTTTTTATATTTAAAGTACACTTTGCCACAATACCAAGCCACAACCACCATTTTAGTAAAGGATGAACAGAAGGGCGGAATGCTATCTGAATTGTCTGTTTTTGCTGATATGGGATTGGGAAAAGGGATGAAGAGTAATTTAGATAACGAAATTGAAATTTTGAAATCCAGGACTTTGGTAGAAAGTACCGTCAAGAAACTTAACCTTAATACTGCTTTAATAGTTAAAGGAAAAATTGTAGACAGAGAAATTTATCAGTACACTCCCATTGAAGTCTTTTTTGTCGACAAAATAAATCATTTTTACGAAAACTCTATTAACTTGAATTTTAATGAATTAGATTCAAATACTTTTCAATTGGAAGAGGAGGCAATTCATAGTCCTTCCAAGTTAATTTTAAGTGTTAAGAAAGATTTTCACTACGGCGAAGAAATACCTACGAAGTACGGGCGCCTTATTATTAATCAAGCCAAATTGAAAGAAAACCGTTTTAACGGGGGCAGATCCCTAACTATCTTAGTTCGTCCTCTTGATAATGTGGTTGCAAGTTTCAGGTCTCGTGTAAAAGTAGAGCCGGTAAGCAAATCGAGCAGTGTAGTCGCTATTTCGATTACTGATCCTTTAACGAATAAATCGGAAATATTTTTAGATAATCTAGTTCAGATTTATAATGAAAATGCAGCGTCCGATAAGAATTTCATATCTGAAAATACTTCAATATTTATTGCAAACCGATTAAAACTGATTACGCAAGAGTTGGATGGAGTGGAGCAGGATGTTGAAAGTTTTAAAAAGGCCAATAAAGTTACCGATATTGAATCAGAAGCTAAGCTTTTTATCGAAGGATCGAATGAATATGATAAAAAGAGTGTTGATGCTGAAATTCAAATGAACGTGATTTCTTCTATGTTGGATTTTATGAAAAAAAGCTCTAATGCGGATTTATTACCAACTAATATTATCGCAAGTGAAGGGGATGCATCAGGATTGATCAGTTCTTATAATCAATTAGTGTTGGACAGGAACCGTATTTTGAAATCGGCTACATTAGCTAACCCATCGGTCGTTAAAATGGATCAGCAAATTTCCTCGTTGAAAAATACAGTGATGTCCAGTTTGAAGCGAATGCAATCGAGTCTGACAATTCAAAAGCGGGATTTAAACAGAAATGAAGGAATACTGAATGCTAAAATTGGAAAAATTCCTGTGCAGGAGCGCCAGTTTAGGGTTATTGCCAGACAGCAGAAAGTAAAGGAAGAGCTCTATTTGTATTTACTGCAAAAAAGAGAGGAAACTGCAATTTCTTTGTCGGCTACCGAGCCTAATGCCAGAGTTATTGACTCGGCAAAAACAAATAAAAGCGCTATTTTTCCTAAAAGAAATACAATCTATCTGGTCTCATTATTAATGGGTTTTTTAATCCCCTTCGTTGTTATCTATACGGATGATTTACTAGATACAAAAATAAAAAGCCGATTGGATTTAGATGGAAAAACAAATATTCCATTTATAGGCGACGTACCTACTTCCGAAACTCCTTTCGAGATTATAAAATCAGAGAGTCGGTCAAGTTCCGCCGAGGCCTTACGTATCATACGAACGAACCTCGAGTTTATGCTTAGTAAGGTTGTTGAAGGTCAGGCAAAAACCATATTTTTAACATCGACTTTTCCAAAGGAAGGTAAAACTTTTGTGTCTGCTAATCTTGCTGCTACTTTTGCGCTATCCGGAAAGAAAGTTTTGTTGATCGGTATGGATATCAGGAATCCCCGATTAGACGAGTATTTAAGTTTGCCTGACCGAGGTTTAACCAATTACTTGTCATCGAAAGACGTGGTTTTAGAAGATTTAATTGTGAAATATGATGGATATGAAGATTTTCACATATTACCTGCGGGCGTAATCCCGCCTAATCCGGCTGAGCTATTAATGGGTAAAAAAGTAGATACTCTTTTTAGTCAATTAAAATCGCAGTATGATTATATCATTGTTGATACCGCTCCGGTAAACTTGGTAGCAGATACATTGCTGATTGCAAAAAATGCTGATTGCTTTATTTATGTTGTACGTGCCAACTTTTTGGAAAAAAGAATGCTTAACATTGCAAATATTCTTTTCAAAGAACAAAAAATGCCGAATATGTGCCTGCTTCTTAATGATACTGACTCGAAAAAAGGCTATGGTTATGGTTATGGCTATGGAGCAAAAGTTGTCAAAGAACCATGGTATAAAACAGTGTTTAAAATCAGTTAAGTGTAACTCATATAAAGTCATGTTTGGATTTCATTATTAACTAAGCCAAAAAATACAAACGGTTCTCGATACATTTTTTGTTGGGTTTCATTCCAAAAATAAAACAGTTCCATTGATGTTTTTTTGAAAGTAGAAAATTAGGACTTACTAATTTTCTTTTTTAGCTCACTTCATTTTATTGTAAGTGGTGTTTGCTTCGCCTGTTCGCTTCGCTCGGGTGTCTGAATCTTCGATTTGTCTTGATCAAAAAAGAAACAAAAAAATATTCATGGGTTGTTATTGTTTTTTGGTATTCCTGAATCTTCGATTTCAAGTCTTCACTCCCTCGGCGGTCAAATTAGTTTTCGAAGTAGCTTTGCTCTGTTCGCCTTCGGCTCGAGTCTAAAAGAAAAAAAATGTTCATGTACTCCTATTTATTTAATTTGTATTCACGAATCTTCGATTTCGCTATGCTCAAACAGTTTTTCTTTTTACGTATTCTTCAAACATTTGACGCTCGCCTGTGGAAGCTAAGGACAATTGAACGTCGTAAATAACAGTAAATGGATTTATCAATTGAATACAAAAAATAAAATGTCATTTTATATTGTTTTTTTTTGTAAAAATTAGGTCGAGAATTGACGGTTTGAATAATTGTACAAAAAACGGTATCACAAAGCTTGTACACAACTCCTTTTTGAAATAAAATAATTTTAAAAGTTTGCAGAATGTTTTTATTTTGTAAACTTTTTTCTATTTAATGCTGTTATTTCTTATAAAGTTCAAGTTTTTTTGTCATTTAAATGCAATTGTGATTACTTTCGCAACAGGAAAGTAAGTTAATTGTATAGTACACTGCTAGGAACCAAATAACTGACGTTTTTGTTTTATATTTCCTACTGAAACTATAGATTTTTCTATAATTTTACTCTAGCTTTGTACCAGTTTTTAAAAAACAGTGAGCCATTATGTGGCTTACTGCAGCGAAGCTATGCGGAGTTCATATTAGTGTGGTTTGTTTTAGAAAATTGAGTTATAAATAGCAAACGATACATAAATTGTAAATTTTAGATTAGACATGAGAAAAATACTTATTGCAGCGGTGTTTTTTATAGCACTTTTTCAATCCACCACAGTGCTAGCGCAAGATTTGTTGAAAAGTACCGATTTGAGCACACTGAAAGTAGATTATTTGTCGGATAGTGATATTGCAAAAATAAAAACGCAGTTGCAAACAAACAATGTAACAATTGAGCAAGCGGAACCGATGGCCTTGTCCAAAGGAATGCCAGCATCTGAATTTGCTAAGTTGAAATTGCGTTTGGGAGAAATAAAAAGTACTACTGCCATTGCTAAAAAGGATGATTCGAAAGGAGAAGAGGAATCGAATGAACTTACCCGAAAACAAGAAAAAATCGTCAATACGAAAGTAAAAGACTCGATTAATGCGCTGGTTTTTGGTTCGGAACTGTTTGATAATCCTACCTTAAATTTTGAACCCAATTTGAAATTAGCCACTCCGGTAAATTATGTGTTAGGGCCAGGTGATGAATTGCAAATTAGTGTTTATGGCGTGCAAGAATTTAATGCCTCTGTTCCGGTAACCATGGAGGGGAAGGTAAATATCCAGTATGTAGGCCAGATTCCCGTTTCAGGAATGACCATAGAAGCGGCAACCCAAAAAATAAAAGGGGCTATTGCTAGGGTGTATAGTACAGTGGGATCCGGGCAATCTCAAGTAGGGATTAGTTTGAGTCGGATCAGAACGATTCGCGTTACTATAATTGGCAGTAAACAACCGGGTAATTATTCGATATCCTCCTTAGCGACGGTTTATAATGCTTTATTTTTAGGCGGTGGACCCGCAAAGAACGGCAGCTATAGAAATATTGAATTGCTAAGGGATAATAAAGTATATCGCAATGTTGATATTTATCGTTTTTTGGTCAATGGTGACCAATCTGATAATGTAGGACTAAAGGATAATGACGTAATTCGAATTCCTGCCTACAATCAAAGGGTTACGGTAGAGGGACAAGTAAAGCGTCCCGGTATTTTTGAAATGAAAAAAGGGGAGACATTTGCAGATTTATTGTCTTTTGCTTCCGGTTTCAACGAATTTGCTTATACCGCTTCGGTAAATGTGTTGCAAAAAACAAATAAAGAGTTTAAAGTTCGCGATGTAAAATTCGCCGAATTTAATACTTATAAACCTTTGTCTGGAGATGTATTCAGAATAACTAAAATTTTAAACCGTTTTGAAAATCGTGTCAAAATTGACGGTGCCGTTTTCAGACCTGATACCTATTCTTTTTATGAAGGCATGCGCATCTCCGATTTGATTGCAAAAGCGGAGGGGTTAAAAGAAGATGCATATAGCAACAGAGCTCGAATCATTCGACTAAAATCAGACTTAACAACGGAGATTGTCAATGTGAATTTGGTTAAAGCTTTGGAGGGAGACCTTGAAGCAGATGTTGCTTTGAAAAAGGAAGATATAGTAACGGTATATTCTGTTTTAGATTTTGTTGAAGAATATAAGATTACAATCGATGGGGAGATAAAGAAGCCGGGTGTATATGCTTATTATGAAAATCTGACTCTTAATGATTTATTGGTTCAGGCAGGTGGATTAACGGGTTCGGCTTCCAAAAGAGTTGAGGTAGCGAGAATGATCAAGTCGGAAACAATTGATGATGCTAATCCTAGTAAAGCGGAATTGTTCAATATTGAAATTTCGGCAAATAACAATGAGCAATTAAAAAACTTTGCCTTACAGCCTTTTGATGTGGTGAATATTCGTAAAATGGCAGTTTATGAAAAGCCAGAGATGGTAACTATAAGCGGTGCTGTTAATTATGCCGGTAAATATGTTTTGGCATCGAAAAAAGACAGAGTCTATGATATTGTTGAAAGGGCAGGTGGTCTGACTTCATTAGCCAACATAGAGGGTGTTAAAATTAAGCGACCGATACAAGCCAAACAAATCGAAGCAGTTGAAAGTATAGATTTGAATTTGGGTAAAAAGGACAGTATTCAGAAAAAGTTGACTAAAAAATTAAAAGAAGATTTGAAATATGCCACGATACCTGTAGATTGGAAATCCATTGTTAAAAACCCGAAAAACAATACTAATGTGACGCTATTTCCCGGAGACGAAATTGAAGTGGCTGCATTTAACGAAGGTGTAAAAGTTACCGGTAATGTATTGTTGACTTCAGAAATTCCTTATGACAGAGGTAAAGGATTGGGGTATTACCTGAATGCTGTAGGTGGGGTAGATAATAAAGGCTGGAAAAAGAAATCGTATATCATTTATCCAAACGGGAAGGCAGCAGTAACTCATTCGTTTTTATTTATAAGAAACTATCCTAAAGTTACTCCTGGGTCTCAAATTATAGTGCCGGAAAAACCCGAAGTTAAAAAGATGAGTACTGGTGAATTTGTCAGTATAGCAGGAGTGTTGGCGAGTTTAGCGGAGGTTGTTATAGCGATATTGAGGTAGTGGTCAGTGGTCAGTGTTCAGTGTTCAGTGTTCAGTGTTCGGTGATCAGTGTTCGGTGATCAGTTTGCAGTGTTCAGTGTTCAGTGATCAGGTTACAGTGTTCAGTGTTCAGTGATCAGTGTTCAGTGGTCAGTGGTCAGTGTTCAGTGTTCAGTGTTCAGTGTTCGGTGATCAGTGTTCGGTGATCAGTGTTCAGTTTGCAGTGTTCAGTGATCAGTGTTCAGTGATCAGTGATCAGTGTTCAGTGATCAGTTTGCAGGTTACAGTGTTCAGTGTTCAGTTTGCAGGTTACAGTGATCAGTGTTCGGTGATCAGTTTGCAGGTTACAGTGTTCAGTGTTCGGTGATCAGTGTTCAGTGTTCAGTGATGAGTCTCAGATAGCAGATTTAATTTGTTTTAGCTCTACTCTTCCTTCGACCGGCTCAGGATGACATGGGAGGCAAATGAAAACAGCTAACAGGCTTTTGTCGACATTATTTAAAATATACATTTCAATACAATTAAACAAAATACAAGCGTAAAATCTTGATACAATGAATAAAGAAATACCTAACGACGAAATCTCTTTGAAAGAATTGCTTGACAAAGCCAGAGAATGGTTTTCCTATTTAGTTTCACAATGGAAAATCATTGTACTGGCAGGAATAATAGGAGCTGCTTTAGGGTTGGCTTATTCCTTTAGTAAGAAACCTATTTACACTGCTACTTTGTCTTTTGCTTTAGAAGATGAAAAATCTGGTGGAGGATTAGGAGGGGCTTTGGGTTTAGCGAGTCAGTTTGGACTGGATCTTGGTGGTGGCGGTGGGAGTATTTTTACCGGTTCTAATTTGACGGAGTTATTTAAGTCCCGTAGCATGGTCGAACAAACTTTATTAAGTCCTGTTGCTTCCAACGAGACAAGTATTTCATTGGCCGAAATGTATGTTCAAAATAACGGATGGAGGGACAAATGGAAAGATAATCCCAAATTAAAAGACATCCAGTTTTTGCCCAATACTAAACGTAAATACTTTACGAGAGTGCATGACAGTATTTTGGGTGTTATCTATGAGGATTTATCAAAAAATGGATTGTCCGTTGGACAAAAAGACAAGAAACTAGCTATAATAAGTATTGATGTGTCTTCCACCAATGAATTGTTTGCTAAATATTTTACTGAAGCACTTGTTAAACAAGTTTCAGATTTTTATGTTACTTCTAAAAGTAAAAAGGCACGTATGAATATGGATATTCTCGAACGACAAACTGATTCGATTCGCAGAGAACTCAATGGGGCGATTACTGGAGTCGCTGTTGCCAATGATAATACCTTTATGTTGAACCCTGCACTCAATGTGCGTAGAGCACCTTCAGCCAGAAGGCAGGTGGATGTACAGGCGAATACAGCGATACTAACGGAATTGGTCAAACAATCGGAGCTCGCTAAAGTTACATTACGTAAAGAAACTCCACTGATACAAGTGATTGATGAACCTATTTTACCTTTAAAAAAAGAGAAGTTTGGGAAAGTTAAAGGAATCGTAATAGGAGGTGTTGTGGCAGTTATTTTGATGATGTTATTTTTGATTTCAAGAAAATTGTTTAAATCATTTAGATAAAAAAGATTTTTATAGAATGTTGTAATTAATAGTTTGTATCTCTTTTTTAATGTTAAAAGTATACTGGCAAAAAAAAATATTTCATAAATCCCCCACTTTTTTAGCAGGTTACTTTTTAAGTAAAGTTTATAATATATTTAAAATTAAGTAAATGAAAAATGTAGTAGTTATAGGTTCAGGAATATCAGGGTTAAGTATATCTCGAATGCTAAAAGAAGTTTGCAAGATTGAAATATTAGAAAAGGATAAGTCTTTTGGAGGGTTGATAAAGTGTGAAAGGATTGGTGGTAATTTATTTCATCGTGTTGGAGGCCATGTGTTTAATAGTCGGAATCAAATTGTTTTAGATTGGTTTTGGAGTCATTTCGACAAAGAGAAAGAATTTATAAAAGCAAAAAGAAATGCCAAAATATTGATGAATAGTAATCTAATAGGATATCCTATTGAGAATTATATTTCCCAATTACCTGAACCACAATTAAAAGCTATTGTCAATGAATTATTGGATAAATTATCAAATGATAAGACTAATGTTGAGAACTATTCCAATTTTAAAGATTTTTTGATTGGCAATTTTGGAGAAGAACTATATAAAATTTATTTTGGGCCTTATAACACTAAGCTATGGAATACAGATCTTGCTAGTGTTCCTCTTGAATGGCTTGATGGAAAGTTGCCAATGCCTAAATTGAGGGAAGTTTTACTTAGTAATATTTTGAAAAGTGAAGAGTCTAATATGGTGCATTCAAGTTTTTATTATCCATGTAGAGACGGATCACAATTTATTGTAAATAGGCTCTCAGAAGATCTATCTATTAATTGTTCCTATAATGTTAAATCTATTGAAGTTATTTCAAGCAATCTTCTATCGATTAATGATGGGGATAAAATAGTTGATTCTATTGTATATTGCGGAGATGTGCGTCAATTGCATAAAATTATTAAAATTGATGATTCTGCTTTGAATCAAGCAATGACAAATGTTGCAAATTTGATTTCTAACGGAACTTCCAATGTTTTGTGTGAAACTGATGAAAATGATATTTCTTGGTTGTATTTACCGGAAGATAAATTTAAGGCACACCGAATTATCTATACGGGGAATTTTAGTGATACTAATAATGAAGGTACTAGCCGAAAAACTTGTGTAGTAGAGTTTTCGGGAAAGCAGGATCAATTAGATATGATTAATGAATTAAAATTATTGCCTGGTAATTTAGCACCACTTTCGTTTAATTATGAGGCAAATTCATATATTATTCAAAATCAAAATACCAGAAAAGATATTGCGATCTTAAAATCATTATTAAAATCGTATGGAATTTTCCTTTTAGGACGTTTTGCAGAATGGGAATATTATAATATGGATAAGTGTATAGAAGCAGCCATGGAATTAAAGGAAAGTAATTTCTTTAGCAAGTAGTTTTTGAATTATTTAAATGGTGTTTTCTTTGTTTAGAAAATAATGAAAACATCACAATTTTATGTACAAGATAATAGAATTTTACTTCGTTATAAAAAGTACTGATTCAGATTGTTTAATAGTAGATATTGAAAATAAATTTTGGTTTTATTTAGAATAGAAAATGTTTTCTCACAGTTAAAATTATTTATATGTTACCACTGATAAAAACAAGCATACCACCTCGCGAAACACTAATGCCAAGATTAGAAGAGGTTTTATATAGCGGCTACGTGGCTCAAGGGGATGTGGTTGAACAATTTGAAAGAAAATTTGAAGAATATATTGGAGGAGGGCATACGCTTTCGCTTAATTCAGGTACGGCGGCTTTGCATATAGCATTAATTTTAGCGGGTGTGAATGAGGGAGATGAGGTTATTAGTACTGCCTTAACAGCTGAGCCTACTAACGTTGCCATTAAAATGGTTGGTGCAAAAGTAAGGTGGGCAGATGTCGATTATAATACGGGAAACATTTCGGCAGATTCGATAGAAAAAGCAATTAATTCAAAAACAAAAGCCATTATCGTAGTTGATTATGCAGGTATTCCTGTAGATGTAAAAAGAATTCAAGAAATATCGCAAAAGTACAATATCCCAGTTATTGAAGATGCAGCTCATGCTCTTGGAGCAAAATATAACGAAATAAAAACAGGTAATCATTTTCCTTTTACAGTTTATTCTTTCCAAGCGATTAAACATTTAACGACAATTGATGGAGGAGCGTTGCAAATTGCAGATCGGGATTTATATGAAAAAGGTAAAGTTATAAGGTGGTTTGGCCTTGATAAGAAGTTAAGTCGTTTAGACAATGACATCACATATCAAGGATATAAATACCATATGAATAATGTGAATGCTACCATAGGACTAGTTCAATTAGAGAATATTGAAAATATTATTCAAAGATATATTGATAATGGAAGATACTTTGACGAAGAGTTGAAAAATATTAACGGAGTTGAATTAATTGAATATTATCCAAACACGAAACCTTCTTATTGGTTATATACTTTGAAGGTCGAAAACCGCGATGCATTTGTCAAAATGATGAGCGAAAACGGGGTTATTGCATCAGAGCTTCATAAAAGAAATGATTTGCATACGTATTTAAATGATTATCCAACAGAATTACCAAATTTAGACGCCTTTTATGGTAAAATGGTACATATACCTTGTGGATGGTGGGTCAGTGATGAAGATAGGGCGAAAATTGTAAAATTAATAAAAAGCGGCTGGTAGTTATGATTCCACTATACAAACCTTTTATGCCTGAAACACCACTTGTAAATGAAATTTTGCAAAGTGGTAGTTTAACCTATGGTAAATACGGCAGAGAATTTGAAAGCATGCTTACGGGTTATTTTAGTACAAACAATGTGATTGTTACTAATACATTTAACATGGCTATTTTGGTTGCGCTGACAACATTAGATATTAAATTTGGTGATACCGTGATTGTTTCTCCAATGGCTTGTCTGGCATCAACACAACCACTAGTATCAGTTGGTATAAAAATTCAATGGGCAGATGTTGATCCTCAAACAGGAACATTGTGTCCAGATAGTGTTAGAAATTTAATGCACCTAGGTCCCAAAGCGATTATTCATAATCATTACTGCGGACACCTGGGACATATAGATGCTATTAATAGTATTGGAAAAGAATTTGGAGTTCCCATAATTGATGATGGTATAGAGGCATTTGGGAGTGAGTATAGAGGATTAAAA
This sequence comes from Flavobacterium zhoui, assembly GCF_042787235.1. Lineage (NCBI taxonomy): Bacteria > Pseudomonadati > Bacteroidota > Flavobacteriia > Flavobacteriales > Flavobacteriaceae > Flavobacterium > Flavobacterium zhoui. The sequence continues at coordinate 115,008 of NZ_JBHZPY010000010.1, read as the reverse complement.
TTAGGTAATTTAGGATCAGATGTCACCGTTTTTTCATTTAATCCAGTAAGAATTCCTAACACCTTAGATGGTGGTGCAATTATTTTTAGGGATTCTGTTCTTTTTGAAAAAAGTAAGCTAATTAGAGATGCTGGAATCGATAGAAAATTGTTTAGGGATAGTATTGGTGAAATTAGTGCAGACTGCGATATAAAATTAGTTGCTCATAGTGCTACTCCAATGGAACTTAACACATATATAGGTACCCAACAAATGGATAATGTTGATCGTCTAATTGAAAAACAAAGAAAAAATGCAGTAATTTGGGATGAAAAGTTAAATAACAATGCAGATATAAATCCTATCATAACAGCAGATGTTTTTCCCAATTATTGGGTTTATGGAGCCCTTGCTAAAAACAAGGCGGAAACTATTAAACAATTTAGGGAGGCGGGGTTTTATGCTTCGGGAGTTCATATAAACAACAATATTTATTCAGTCTTTAATAGTAAAATTAATTTAAAAGGAGTAAATGAATTTATGAATCATTTTGTTGCATTGCCTTGTGGATGGTGGTTTGATAATAAATTAAAATAAAATATGGAATTTAAATTTCTCTTGCAATCTCAAATTACAGCGATTGAACTAGAAAGTATCGTAAGTTTGAAGAAACTTCATTGGGATTATTCTATCGAAGAACATATCAATTGGATTAAAGCTAATATTCAGGCGGATGATATTCACGTTTTAATGGTAGAAAATAATGAGCTAATTGGTTATTTAAACTTAATAAAAACCCAAGTAATAATAAATAGTAAGACACATCCTTTTCTAGGAATAGGTAATGTTTGTACTAGAAATAAGGGCAAAGGGTATGGAAAAGATTTATTAACCGCCATTAATAATTATTTAATTATTAATTCACTAAATGGGATTTTGCTTTGTAAAAATGATTTAATGGGATTCTATAGCAAAGTTAACTGGGTTTTGGTAGATGACTCAATTAGGGATCAAAATTCATATAAAAATATAAATTTTATGCTCTTTAATTATGAAGATGAAATAACAGACTTTAAATATAGTGGACGTAATTTTTAATGTTTATAATAGTTAAAAATTTAGGTTTGTAATCTATAAATAGATGAGAAGTTTTAATTAAATTTTGGTTCATTCACTCTTTATTAAAAATAAAACATTCTAAAGCCTTTATTTTATTAGTTGTTTAATCATTGAATTTAAAAAAATTGTTTTTGATAAGTGCAACAAATTAGCATTTGTTTGAATTAAGTATAGAATATTGTCTGTGTTTGATATGTTTGAAGAAAATAAGTTAGTTTAAAAAGCATTTAGTTTTTTTAACGTTTTTTACGAGCTATAAGTAATAGATTAATATCGAATTGTCGATAGTTATATATATATATATGTCAAAATTAAAAAAAAATGTTTTGTACAATGGGGTACTTACAGGCTCAAACCTGATACTTCCATTTATTATTTTCCCATATATTACAAGAGTATTAGAACCTGAAGGAATTGGTCAAATAAATTTTGCAAATTCTTTTATACAATATTTTGTCATCATATCTTCATTAGGAATTCCATTTTACGGGATAAGAGAAATTGCTAAAGTGAGAGACAATACTGCTCAACGAACAACAATTTTATTTGAGTTATTTTCAATAAAATTTATTTGCTCCTTGATAGCAATTGTGATCTACTTATTTCTGATTTTTTCTGTTGATAAGTTCAATGATTATTTGGCTTACTATCTATTAGGTTTAGGAACGATAGTTATAGGAATTTTTGACCTTAATTATTTTTTTTCAGCTCTCGAGGATTTCAAGTACATAACTTTACGATCTGTTTTTTTTCAAATAGTTTCTATAATAGCAACCTTTGTATTAATTAAAACAAAGGATGATTCTTTGATATATTTTTGTATTCCAATTATTATAAGCTTACTAAATACTTTAGTCAATACAAAGTATATTTTTAAGTTCATTGATTTTAGTGTTATCAAAAGTAAATTACAATTAAGGAGCCATATAAAGCCTCTCTTTTTATTGTTTTCAGTAATGGTCTTTACTAGTGTTTATAATCTACTAGATGTCACCTTGCTTGGTTTTTTATCTGGAAATTCATCTGTAGGTTATTATTCCGTGGCATCTAAAATAAATAAGATTCCATTGTCACTTATTATGGTATTAGTTCCTGTTATGTTACCCCGTATTGCTATGGAATTCAAGAAGGAGAATTATATAGAAATAAATCGATTAATTTCAAAAACAATTCAATTTGTCATTTTATTAGGCGTCCCCATTATGGTTGGGTTATTTGTAACCGCTCCCGAAATAATTAGTCTTTTTTCAGGTGCTGAATTCGCACCCTCAGTTGATACAATTCGTATAATGAGTCCAATAGTTCTTATAATAGGGATTACAACAAATTTCAGTACTCAGTTTTTGGTTCCACTAGGTAAAGATAGGCAGCTATTATATGCTGTAATATACGGCACTGTCACAAGTGTTGTCCTCAATTTTATTTTAATTCCTTTATTTCAACATAATGGAGCGGCTTTCTCAAATTTATTTGCTGAACTTGTCGTGTTATTTGCTTGCTATTATTATGTTAAGAAATATATGCAAATAAGTATTCCTTTTAAACAGATAATTATCAATACTATTCTTTGTTTGCCTTTTTTGGGTTTTGTATTAATTTCAAGGCAGCTTTTATCTTCTGCATTTCTTGTTTTGTTTTTTTCAGTTACGATTTCAATTGTATACTACCTAACAATTCAAATACTAATATTGAAAAATTCAATTATGGTCGAGCTAAAGAACACAACTCAAAATAAATTACAATCTATATTTAAGTTTTAGCCAAAATTTTATAATTTAATGAAAATCTCAAAAATTTATTCAACTCGTAATAGTAATAGCGAAGTATACTCACACCTAATTTACGAATGGGAAGATGATTATTCAAAATTTCTTAAAATCCCTATTTATTCCTTTAATTTTAAAAAAGATAAATTGCTTCGTTATTTTTTTAAAATATGTCAGAAGTTTAAGCTTGGAGGAATAATACAAAAAATTGATAGTTTAAGAAAACCGAAATCCTTTTCTCTTATTTTTGAACTATATCCTCGAAACTATTTTTCTTTTCAAGTGTTTTCAAATAAAGTGCCGCACATTATTGATTTTGATTATAATGTAGATTTAGAATCCTTTTACAAAATATATAAAAATTGTAAGTTAGTTTTAATATCTAGTTTAGAAGCATATAATTATTTAAAAACAAATAATTGTCCGCTAAATATCGCACACTTACCTTTAAGCCTTTCTAATAATCATAAGCTTAGCCTAAAATCAACTCAGGATAAGGAGATTGATTTAATTATAGTTCGTTCCAATAAAGTTTTTATGGAGTATCTGGATAAATTCTCTAAAGAAAATCCAAATTTTGAATATGTAGAACGTAGATGGGAAGGTAGTCAGTTATATAAAAATAATGTATATTATTCGAATAAGAGAGGTGTTTTGGGAGAATTTTCAGATAGAAATGCTTACCTTGATTTGCTTAAAACATCCAAAGTGGCTTTATATGCAACTCCTGGTTTTGATGATAGTTCACAAAGGTTTATGAACCACGTGACTCCTAGTTTGTTTGAGTTTATTTCAGCAGGTTGCCAAATTATTGCTCGATATCCAAAAAATTTCGAAACTGATTTCTTTAATTTGAATAAAATTTCACCAAGTGTAGCTTCATATGAGGAATTTAACAAATTACTTATTTGCTGCATAAGTAATGGTAATATAGATTATCTTAAGGAATCAGAATTATTTCTTGAAACAGTATATGCAAAGAGTCAAGTTGAAAAGTTGAAAGAGATATTAAATTCTAATTAAAAAGGATTGATTAATAAAATCATTGAATAATTCTTTGAAGCAAGTATTTCTATTTGTTCAGAACTCTATGATACAAATCATAATATCAGATTTCCCAAAAAATTGTAAATTATCTGTTTCCCACTTCCCAATTTTAAAAATATTATAATAATTAAATGAAACCACTTTTAAGCATAGTAATAGCAACAAAGAATCGAGTACCCTATTGTATTAATACAGTGGAATCTTTGTTGAAGTTAGAGGACGAAGATTTGCAGGTCATAGTTCAAGATAATACAGACACTCTCGAACTTAAAGAATATGTTTTAAATAATTTTTCAGATTCAAGGCTAATCTATAATTATACACCACCACCATTTTCATCTATTGATAATTTTAACGCTTGTGTTGGTTTCGCCACGGGTGAGTATTTATGTATGATAGGGGATGACGATGGTATAAATCCTGAATTTATAAAGATTGCCAGATACGCACAAAAGAACGGGATAGAATCACTAGGGTCTTCTCAAATAGCTGAATATTATTGGCCTAATGCCATTGAAAAATATAAAGAAGGAAATTTGTCAATTCCTGAATTCATCGGTACCTCATTAGTGTTTGATCCATCTAAGAGACTTATTCCTTTATTGATGACAGGAATTGTAAACTACATTCCATTTAACCTTCCAAGAGTTTATCATGGTTTAGTAAAGAGAAGTCTTTTGGAGCAAATTAAGGAAAATAACGGAAATTATTTTGATGGATTAAGCCCTGATATTTATTCGACTATTTCCTTAACTACGCTCGTTAAAAAGCATGTTTTAATTGATTATCCAATGACAATAGCTGGAACTTGCGCTAGTAGTACCTCGGCGGCAAGTGTAAACGGAGAGCATAATGGAAAACTAGAAGATGCTCCCCATTTTAGAAGTAGAAATAACTACTTATGGGATAGTATGATTCCAAAATATTATAGCATACAAACTATATGGGCAGAAACAGGAATTAAAGCACTAAAAAGTTCCGAAAAAAGTTATTTAATTAAATATTTTAATTTAGAATTTTTGGTAGCCCAGAGTATACTAATCAATCCCAATATTAAGAAGTTAATAATGGAACAATCTAAACTTGTTGTTAAATCTGAAAAAAAGTCTATTATCTTGTTTCACGCAAAAGTTGCTTTTTATTTAATGCTAGTTATTGTAAGACGAAGATTCAATAAGTTAGTATCTATTTTTCATAAAAAGAAAGAAAACAGGATACACTATGCGAATATTGAAAACATAGAAAAAGCTACAGACTTATTCAAGCAGTATATTATTAAAAGAGACTTCGATGTTTTGACATTGTTTGACAAGATTTAATGTAATATGTTTTTAATTTCCCTTCTTTTAGTAGCTGTAATTGCTGTAGGTTTATCTACTTATAGTAGATTATATGCTCTATTGTTTTTGATTCCTTTATCTATTTATTCACAGTCGTCTTTGGTGGTAAGCATCGGAGAGAGAGGTATTAATTTAGGGATGGATACTATTTACATTTTTATTTTTGTAATAGTGGAACTAGCTAAAGGAAAGAGAAATAAATTTAATATGAATCTTAATAAATCTAGTTTTGCTTTATTATTATGTTTTGTTTATTTCTTGTTGAATTCTTTTGTGAGTTCATTTGTTGGACCTGCTGGTTTTTCGTTGTCCGGTATTTTAGCTTGTGTTAGATTGATTCAATATGTTCCCGTTTTTATTTTATTGTGTAATATAGATATTGACCTTGCAAGTTCAATAAAAGCAATAAAAGTATTTATTATCACAGGATTATCGGCATCTTTTTTAGCCGTTTATCAATTGTTGAGCGGGAATTATTTTTATATGAAAGGGATGCCATCATTTACCATGCCTGTTTTTCGAGAGATTGATCAGGTAACTGAAGCAGGTAGTTATGCTGGCTCCGGAAATTATAATATTTACGCTGCGTTTTTATTAATTCCTGTTTTTTTAGCTATTTTATTATGGTATACCAAGAACGAAGTACTTGCTTATGACAAAAAAAAAATAGTAATATATCTGTGTATTTTAATTATAGGAATGTATATTTCGAGTTCCCGTTCTGCCGCATTAGCAATTATTGTAGGTTTAATTTCAATGAACTTTAGTTTTAAAAGAATACTTTCTTCCTTAAAAAAAATGTTAATTATAAGTGTTCTAACACTAGTTGTTGGATATTTATTCCGGGATTTTGCTTTAATAAAAAATTTTACAGATATTATTACACATTTTAATGAAGTACTTCCATATGCTATGGAAAATAGTGTTTGGAATTCAAAAATGGGATTTTCAGGTGACACCTTAGGTGCAGTAATTCGTATATATACTTTTACAGAAGCCATAAGAGTTTTTCTACTTTATCCTTTTTTTGGTTGTGGTTTTGATTTGTTTCTTACTCAAAGTACTCGTTATCCAGAAAATTTATTTTTGCAGATTTTAGCTGAAACTGGCATAATTGGATTTTTCCTGTTTATGAATTTTATTTATACTTTATATACGAGCACAGAAAAGTACACAATAAATAATTTATTCGATAAATACTTTGGATTGACTTTTCAGGCTATCATAATTGCTTTGTGTTTTGTAAATATGACAGGAGGAACATTATTTAGTCAAAAAGTTTGGGGCCCTTTTCTAATTATTGCAGGTTTTTTTTATGGATACAAGCGTAGCGCAACTTTGAAATATAATGAAATATATGAATAGCCATTTACAATTCAAAAAATTAAACGTTGTAATTCCTTTATTTGGAGTGTCGCGAGGAGGCGGGATTCGTGTTATAGCAGAATTAGCTAACGGATTAGCGCAACGAGGTCATAGTATAGTTCTAATTACACCCCCTATTATTTGTTTTCCATTTCCTTTAGACAAACAAGTAAAGTTAATTAGTAGAGATAAATATAAGAGCAAAAATAGGTTTTTAGGGAAGTTTAAAGATTATTTGTTTATTTATGAAAATGCAGGAATTTCAGGTGATATAGTTTTAAGTAACTATTACACTACATTTTTTCTGGGCTGGATGCTTAAATTTTTTAAGGGGAAGAAACATGTTTACTTTATACAAGGCTATGAACCTGACTTTTTTGATTTAAAACAAAGTTTTAGCAATAGAATTAAAAGTAATTTCGCAAAGCTTACTTATGTAATAAAGCCAGATTTAAGAATAACCATATCGCAGTTTATTAAAAATAAGATTGGGAAGAACGATTTAATAATCATTAATGACGGTATAGATCCCAAAATATTTAGAAAGAATATTGACAAGGAGAGAAGTTCCTCTGAAATGGTAATTTGCACTATTGCTCTTGATATAAAACGAAAGGGTTTTTACGATTTTATTAAAGCAATAGAGATTTTAAAGAATAAGAGAAATGATTTTGAAATATTGTTGTTTAGTAGTCAACATGATATTAAACTTGATTTATCTTTCCCGTATTCTATAATATTTCCTTCTAATGATCTGGAAATCGTTGAATGTTTGCAGAAATGCGATATTTTTGTTTCTGCTTCTCATTTGGAAGGTTTTGGTTTACCTGGTTTAGAAGCTATGGGATGTGGGGCAGCTTTAGTCACAAGTAATTCTGGCGGGGTAACGCAATACGCGGTAAATGAAGTTAATTCTTTGGTGTTTGACGTAGAAGATGTAGATGCATTAGTTGTTGCACTTGAAAGATTACTTGATAATCCTAGTTTATATGATAATATAGTTCAAGAAGGGATATTAACAGCTGAAAAGTTTACTTGGGAAAATATGTGTCAAAATTTCGAAAGGGAATTAAGTCAATTATAAAAAAGAGTTTTATAATTTCTAAGAAAACTATAACAAAATGGAAATAGCATTTATTTGTGTTAATTACAACAATTCAAAAATTACTTTAGAATACATTTTAAATGTAATAAGAATTAAGCAAAATCATAGGGTGAAAATTATTGTAGTTGATAATGCATCCGATATAAAGGACGTAAATCAATTAGAAACTGATATTGAAAATCTAAAAACTAATGCGGTTTTATTATTAAAGTCAGAACATAATTTGGGTTATTTCAAAGGTTTAAATCTAGGGATCAAATGTGCGTTAGAGAATGGTTATAATCAATTTCAAGTTATAGGAAATAACGACTTAGAATTTTACAACGATTTTTTAGATGTTCTTGAAAGAATTGAAATTAAGGATTATGAATTGATTTTGGCACCGGATGTTATTACAATTGAAGGAATTCATGAAAACCCTCATGTGATCAATAAAATGTCATTCTTAAGAAAATTAAAGAGTGAAATTTATTTCAGTAATTATTACCTAGCAAAACTTATAACACGATTTTATTCTTCAGAACGGAAACCAAAATCTTTTGATTCAGAACGGAAACATATTTATATGGGAATAGGAGCTCTATATGTGCTTACTCCTAATTTTTTTTTAAATTTCGATAAATTATGGGATGATGTTTTTCTATACGGTGAGGAAGCTATTTTAGCAGGGCAAATTTGTAGCGTTGCGGGAAAGATAGTGTATGAGCCAATGTTAAAATGTAATCATAATGAATCAGCAACTACTTCTAAAATGGAGACCAAATACAAATATAAAATAATACAAAGTTCATATAAAATTTACAAGAAATATTTATAAAATGACACAATCAATAACAGGAAAGATTCTTTTAATTACTGGTGGGACCGGTTCTTTTGGTAATGCAGTATTAAATCGTTTTCTAAATACAGATCACTTTAATGAAATTCGTATTTTTTCTCGTGACGAGAAAAAACAAGACGATATGCGTAATCAATTAAAAAATGATAAACTTAAGTTTTATATTGGTGATGTTAGAGACTATAGCAGTGTGGAGCGTGCCATGCGTGGAGTAGATTATGTATTTCATGCCGCTGCGTTAAAACAAGTGCCCTCTTGTGAGTTTTTTCCTTTGGAAGCAACAAAAACCAATGTTTTTGGAACTCAAAATGTAATTGATGCAGCAGGAGCAAATAAAGTTAAGAAAGTAATCTGTTTGAGTACTGACAAAGCCGCTTATCCCATTAATGCCATGGGAATTTCTAAAGCTTTGATGGAGAAAGTTGCTGTGGCAGCCTCAAGGAATTTAAGCGACACAACAGTTTGCTTAACTAGATATGGAAATGTAATGGCCTCGAGAGGTTCTGTTATTCCCTTATTTTTAAAACAAATTCAAGAGGGGAAAGCCATAACGATAACAGATCCTAAAATGACGCGTTTCTTAATGTCACTAGATGAAGCGGTAGAATTAGTTTTGTTTGCTTTTGAGCACGGTAATCCTGGCGATTTATTTGTAAACAAAGCGCCAGCTGGAACTATTGGTGATTTAGCGCAAGCTCTTAAGGAAATCTGTCATGCTAATAACGAAATCAAAATAATAGGAACGCGCCATGGCGAAAAGTTATACGAAACATTGTGTACTCGTGAGGAAATGGTAAAGGCGGAGGATATGGGAGATTTTTATCGTATCCCAGCTGATAATCGTGATTTAAATTATGCGCAATATTTCTCTGAAGGCGAACAAGATGTTTCAGAGATTGAAGATTATCATTCTCATAATACGGAGCAACAGGGGGTAGAAGGAATGAAAAAATTATTAGTTACGTTGCCGTTGATTCGAAAAGAAGTTTTCGGAGAAGACATCACTCAAATGCCTAGATGATAGTAGGAAGATAGAGATTTGTTTATTTTAATATGTAGAAAGTGGTCCCAGAAATAATAAGAGGAGGACGTCATACCGATTCAAGAGGAAGTTTGTTTTTTAATAATGATTTTGATTTTTCGGCAATCAAAAGGATTTATTTTGTAGAAAATATAGACGCCTCATTTATACGTGGGTGGCAAGGCCACCGTATAGAACAAAGATGGTTTTCGGTTTTACAAGGCAGTTTTAATATTGAATTGATAGCTATCGATAATTGGGAGAATCCTTCTGCAGATTTAAAATCAGTCGATTTTATTTTAAATGCGGAATCTCTTGATGTTCTCTGTGTCCCTTCAGGATATGTGAGTAGTATTCAAGCACTCGAAAAAGGAGCTAAATTATTGGTAATGTCTGATTATTTATTGGGGACAGTTAAAGATGAATATCGATTTGATATTGATTATTTTAAAGTATAATTAATTATGTTGAAAATAGGAGTTACGGGACAGGCTGGATTTATCGGTACACATTTCTATAATAATTTAGGATTGTTCCCAGATGAGTTTGAAAGAATTGAATTTAAAAAAGAGTATTTTACTGATCAAAGTAAATTAAATGATTTTGTTGGGCAATGCGATGTAATTGTTCATTTGGCAGCTCTGAATCGTCATAATGAGCCTCAAGTAATTTTTGACACAAATATTTCTTTGGTTCAGAAATTAGTGCAGGCTCTTGAAGCTACCCATTCTAAAGCACATGTTATATTTTCCTCTTCGACGCAAGAAGAAAGGGATAACTTGTATGGAAAATCTAAAAAAATAGGTCGTGAGTTAATGACAGATTGGGCGATAAGATCTGAAGGGAAATTCACAGGCATGATAATTCCAAATGTATTTGGTCCGTTCGGCCATCCAAATTACAATTCTGTCGTTGCAACTTTTTGTCATAAATTATCTCATAATGAAATTCCTATCATTGAAGTTGATGGCGATATGAAGTTAATTTATGTGGGAGAATTAGTCAATGTAATTCTTGCCGAAATTAGAAATAATGAAGGGAAGCTGGAGGTAATGGTTGGTCATACTTCAGAGTCTAAGGTGTCTCAATTGTTATCGCTTCTCGAATCTTATAAAACACAATATCATGATTTCGGAATCATTCCTTCAATAAACAATTCATTCGAGCTGAATTTATTCAATACTTTTCGTTGCTATATGGATATTGAGAATCATTTTCCAGTAAAATTTGTTAAAAACACGGATACAAGAGGGTCTTTTGTGGAAATCATTCGACTGAATATAGGCGGGCAAATTTCTTTTTCTACAACCGCTGTTGGAATCACTAGGGGCAACCATTATCATACCCGTAAAATTGAACGCTTTGCAGTTATCAAAGGAAAAGCATTAATCCAATTGCGTAAAATAGGAACCGATATAGTTTTAAATTTTGAATTGGATGGTAATGAACCGGCTTATGTTGATATGCCAATTTGGTATACACATAATATTAAAAACATTGGAGACGAAGAGTTATATACTAATTTTTGGATTAATGAGTTTTATGACCCAAATGATCCAGATACTTTTTTTGAAAACGTATAATAAATATTTAAAATAAATTTTTCGAAAAAAAATAAAAATCGAGATGAAAGCACAATTAAAAGTAATGACAGTGGTCGGCACTAGACCAGAAATAATAAGATTATCCCGAGTTATGGCGGCTTTAGACGCTTCGGAAGCTATTGAGCACATCATTGTCCATACTGGCCAAAATTATGATTATGAATTGAATCAGATTTTTTTTGATGATTTAAAAATTCGTAAACCAGACTTTTTTCTTAATGCAGCTGGAGTTTCTGCAATTGAGACTGTCGGCCAAATACTAATTAAAATAGATCCATTACTTGAGAGTGAAAAGCCAGATGCCTTTTTGGTTTTAGGTGACACAAACAGTTGTCTGTGTGCTATTCCCGCTAAGAAACGTCACATTCCAATTTTTCATATGGAAGCCGGAAACCGTTGTTTTGATCAGAGAGTGCCAGAAGAAACAAATCGTAAAATTGTGGATCATGTTTCAGATGTGAATTTGACTTATAGTGATATTGCCCGTGAATATTTATTAAAAGAGGGGTTAGCTGCTGATCGAATCATTAAAACAGGTTCGCCAATGTTTGAAGTGTTGCATCATTATCTGCCTGCAATTGAGTCTTCTGCTGTTTTGACTAAGTTAAATTTGGTGGAAAATCAATATTTTGTGGTTTCAGCTCATAGAGAAGAAAATATTACTAGCGAAAAGAACTTTACTGGCTTAATGAACAGTTTGAATCTGATAGCCGAAAAGTATGGATATCCAATTATTGTAAGTACACACCCACGAACACAAAAGATGATTGACTCCAAACAAATTGTCATGAGACCAGAAGTCCAGTTTTTGAAACCAATGGGTTTTAATGATTACAATGCGTTGCAAATGAAATCTTTCGCTGTTTTGTCAGATAGTGGTACAATTTCGGAAGAATCATCAACATTAAATTTTCCCGCGTTGAATATTCGTGAAACTCATGAAAGACCTGAGGCGATGGAAGAAGCATCAGTTATGATGGTAGGTTTAAATCCGGAAAGAATAATGCAGGGACTGGTTCAACTTCAATCTCAGAAGAGAGGATTAGATCGTAATTTTAGAGCAGTAGCAGATTATTCTATGCCTAATGTATCGGAGAAAATGGTCCGAATCATTTTGAGTTATACGGATTATATAAAGCGTGTAGTTTGGAGTGAATCTATTTAATTTAAGTTTCTATGAATATTCTTTTTTTGACCTTAGTTAAAATAAACACGCTAGATGAACGAGGAATTTATACTGATTTACTACGCAAGTTTAGAGATGAAGGGTATGAGGTGTTTGTCCTCTGCCCTTCTGAACGCAGAGACAAAAAGCAAACGCATCTTTTGAAAGAAGTTGGAGTACATATATTGAATGTACGCACTCTCAATATGCAAAAAACAAATATAATTGAAAAAGGAGTTGGAACTTTAGCTATTGAATATCAGTATTTAAATGCCATAAAGAAATTTTGTTCAAACATAAAGTTTGATTTAATAATGTATTCTACACCTCCGATCACATTTTCAAAAGTAATAAATTATATAAAACGAAGAGATAACGCCTATTCTTACCTATTGCTCAAAGACATTTTTCCACAGAATGCAGTGGATATGAAAATGTTAAAGGGAGGCGGTGTGCTACATAAGTTTTTTTTAAATAAAGAGCGCAGATTGTATGAGATATCTGATACAGTAGGCTGTATGTCGGAAGCCAACAAGGAATATATTTTAACACATAACCCAACGATAGTTGCTGGAAAAGTGGAGGTAAATCCTAATTCCATTACGCCAATAGAGCAGGTTCGTACTTTAGAAGAAAAACTAGTCATAAGAAAAAAATATGGATTGCCCCTGAATACTAAAGTCTTTGTTTACGGTGGAAACTTAGGGAAGCCACAAGGAATTGATTTTCTTTTAGAAACAATAAGTTCAACTAAAAACCCAAATATTTTTTTTTTAGTGGTAGGTTCTGGTACTGAATATGACCGAGTTTATAAATGGTTCCAAAGTAAACAGCCGAAAAATGCAATATTGCTAGCGGGATTACCTAAACAAGATTATGATTTGCTTTTGAAGGCTTGTGATGTTGGAATGATCTTTTTACATAAAGATTTTACAATACCCAATTTCCCTTCTAGATTGCTGTCTTATTTGGAAATGAAAATGCCCGTGATTGCGGCAACAGATTCTAATACGGATATAGGGGATGTATTGGAAAGGAATCAATGTGGTTATAAGGTTTTGTCAGGTGATATTGTAAATATGCATAAAGTAATTGATGAAATTTGTTCTAACGAAGAGATGTATGAAATAATGTGCAAAAACGCCATGGATTTATTACATAAGGAATATACAGTGGATCACTCTTATTCTCTTATCAAAAATAAAATTAAAAATGTATAAATTTTTCTTAAAAAGAATAATTGATTTTGCTTTAGCCCTAATAGGTCTATTGTTATTAAGTCCATTATTTATAATGGTTACAATAGGATTATATTTTGCTAATCAAGGGAAACCTTTTTTCTTTCAATTACGCCCGGGATTGAATGGAGTAATTTTTAAGATCATCAAGTTTAAGACTATGAATGATAGGAAAGATTCCCTCGGAAAACTTTTGCCAGATTCGGAACGACTGACTGAGATTGGGGTTTTTGTTCGAAAAACGTCGTTAGATGAGATTCCTCAATTATTAAATGTTCTTATAGGAGACATGAGTTTAATAGGGCCAAGGCCACTGTTACCAGAGTATCTAAAGCTTTATAATGAATTTCAAAGTAGACGCCATGAAGTTAAGCCTGGGATTACTGGTTGGGCACAAGTCAATGGACGCAATGCCATATCTTGGGAAAAGAAATTTGAATATGATGTTTGGTATGTGGATAACCTTTCTTTTTTGATAGATTTGAAAATACTGCTACTTACCGTCAAAAAAGTCTATGCGAGAGAAGGTATATCGCAAGAAGGGCTAATGACCACTGAAGCTTTTACAAGAACTAAAAAATAAATTAATGAAAAATATTGCGATTATAGGAGCAGGAGGATTTGGAAGAGAAGTAAAAACGATCCTTGATTCAATCAACAAAATTACTCCTACATATAAATTTATTGGTTTTTATGATGATGGATTTAAAGTAGGCGAAATTGTGAATAACTATCCCATTTTGGGAAGTGTTAAAGATATTAATAATATTTCTGAAAGTTGCTGTATGGTGATGGCAATTGCCAATCCGCAAATAAAACAAGCTAACCTTAATAAAATTAACAACAAGTATGTTGCTTTTCCAAATATTATCCATCCAAGCGTTGCAATATCAGATGATTTTGTGGAAATTGGAGTTGGAAATATAATTTGTGCTGCCTGCATAATTACTTGTAATATTGTCATTAAAGATTTTGTAATACTTAATTTGATGTGCACAGTTGGACATGACACAATAATATCTTCATTTGCTTCATTTATGCCTTCAGTCAATATTTCTGGAGAAGTTTTGATCCAAGAAAGAGTATATGTTGGCACTGGTGCCAAAATCATTAATCAACTTGAAATTGGCCGAGATACAATTGTTGGAGCAGGTGCGGTTGTCTCAAAATCCCTTCCAGAAAATTGTACTGCCGTAGGGATTCCAGCAAAACCCATTAAATTCCATTAATAACAAAGAAAATGAATAACACAAAAATATGGCTTTCTTCTCCACACATGGGAGGAAATGAACGCAACTACGTACAAGAAGCTTTTGACACGAACTGGGTTGCTCCATTAGGCCCTAACGTAAATGGTTTAGAAGAAGACTTAGAGAGTTACCTTCGCAATCAGTCTTTTGTCGGAGCTCTTAGTTCTGGAACTGCCGCCATCCATTTAGGGTTGATATTATTAGGGGTAAAAGCAGGTGACGAGGTAATCTGTCAGAGTATGACTTTTTCGGCTTCTGCTAATCCTATTCTTTATTTAGGCGCTACGCCAGTTTTTATTGATAGTGAGCCCGAAACTTGGAATATTTGTCCAATTGCTTTAGAAGAAGCAATTATTGATAGAATTGCCAATGGCAAGAAACCCAAAGTAATTATAGCGGTACATTTATATGGGGTTCCGTATAAGATTGAAGCAATTAAAGCGATCTCTAATAAGTATGCTATTCCAGTTTTGGAAGATAGTGCTGAGGCATTGGGTAGCAGTTACAAAGGTCAACAATGTGGAACTTTTGGGGATATAGGAGTTTTGTCCTTTAATGGAAATAAAATTATCACTACCTCTGGAGGAGGAGCCATAGTTACTCCAACAAAGGCTCTAAAAGACAGAGCTGTTTTTTATGCCACCCAATCCAGAGATATTGCACCCCATTATCAGCACAGTGAAATAGGGTATAATTATAGAATGAGTAATATTTGTGCTGGTATTGGCCGTGGACAAATGGAAGTTTTAGACGATCATGTTGCGTTGCGAAGAAATATGAATGCCTTCTATGTTGCTTTATTCAAAGACATTCAAAATGTCACCGTTTTTACAACTCCTAATGACGATTATTATGCTAATTATTGGTTGAGTGCTATTATTGTGGAACCTAACTTATTTGATGATATAAACAGAGAAACTTTGCGATTGGCTTTTGAAGCTGCTAATATAGAATGTCGTCCTTTATGGAAGCCGATGCACTTGCAACCTGTATTTGAGATATACCCCTATTATGGGACAAGAGTAGCGGAAACATTGTTTGAAAAAGGATTGTGTTTGCCATCAGGTTCTAACCTTACTGATGAAGATAGAAACCGAATTGAATCAGTTGTGACTTTTTTTTTTAAAACAACTTAAAATAATTTTAATTATATAATAATTATGGTGGTAATCCATCGTTATTTTTTTTTATCAGATGAACATAGAACAAACCTTTATACAGGATTTAGTAATCATTACTCCCAGAGTTTTTGAAGACTTAAGAGGGTATTTTTTTGAAGCCTACAATCAAGCTAAATTTCATGAAAATGGGATTGATTATCAATTTATACAGGATAATCAGTCTTTCTCTAAACGTGGTGTGATTCGAGGATTGCATTTGCAAATTAACCCTTTTGCCCAAGCTAAATTGGTTCGTGTGTTAGAAGGAGAAATCCTGGATGTAGTAGTTGATTTAAGAAAAAATTCAAACACTTACGGGCAGCATTTCAGTGTAGTTTTAAGTGCGGATAATAAAAAACAATTGATGGTTCCCCACGGATTTGCTCATGGTTTTTCGGTTTTGAGTGAAATAGCTTCCGTACTCTACAAAGTAGATCAGTTGTATCATAAAGAGAGCGAAAGAGGGATTCGGTATGACGATCCTACTTTGGCTATAGATTGGCAATTGAGCCCGGAGGAAGTTATTGTTTCTGAAAAGGATTTGGTTTTGCCGAGTTTTGCGGATATTGATTGGGAGTTTTAGATTTCAGAATATGTCTATTGGGGTGTATAAAATAATTCGAATATTGTATCGTGTATAATGAATTTGGAAGTGTTTTTGTACTCTATATCATGATGTCTGATTAAGTTTAAAGGCAAAATATATTTTGTATTATTTTCTCGCAAAGGCGCAAAGCGTAGTGTTATTTTCCTTTGTGTCTTTACGGCACTATTATTTGATTTCTTAGTGGTTAAACAAACGTAAATAGTGATACTTTGTTAGATAGAGTGAACAATAATTTATTATTTTGTATTGTCTGCCGAACAAAAATAAGTATTTTTGTATTGTAAATAAAACAATATGGAAGAGTTAGTTGAGAAATTTCGTTTTAAGTTAAGTCTCACTTCAACGGATTTCGTAAGGAGTTTGGGGAGTGATATTAATTGGAACGCAAGATTAATAGGGGTTAAAGGGGCAAGAGGTGTTGGGAAAACAACAATGCTCCTGCAACATATTAAATTGAGTCTCGCAGATGAGTTAGACAAGACATTGTATGTGACCTTAGATTCAATTTGGTTTAGTAATCACACTTTGGTTGATTTAGCTGATGATTTTGTAAAAAAAGGAGGGGAGTATCTATTCTTAGATGAGGTGCATAAATATTCCAATTGGTCGCAAGAATTAAAAAATATCTATGATGATTACCCGATGTTAAAAGTCGTGTTTACAGGTTCTTCGTTGCTTGAGATATTGAATGCCAGTACCGATTTGAGTCGCAGGGCGACTATTTATACCATGCAAGGACTTTCTTTTCGGGAGTATCTAAGCATAGAAACGGGACAACATTTTGATAAATTGACTTTAGATTCCATTTTGAAAAATCACTCAAAAGAATCGACTTTGATTAATGCCAAGGTAAAACCTTTGCAATATTTTGATGCTTATCTCAAACAGGGGTATTATCCATTTTATAAAGAGGAGTTAGATTTATATGTTCTTCGTTTGGAAGATGTTATTAATATGATGCTTGAATTTGAGTTGCCTTTGTTGCGAGGTTTAGATTTGGCTTATGTTCATAAAATAAAGCAATTATTGCTTATTATTTCGGAATCGGTGCCTTTTATCCCTAATGTGAGTAAATTGAGTACGAAAATTGGAATTGCCAGGAGTACTTTGCTTTTGTACTTTCATTATTTGGATGAAATTGGTCTTACTATCAACTTGTTTAAAGAGTCTGGTGGTATCAGTAAACTACAGAAACCGCTTAAAGTGTATTTGGAAAACTCAAATTTGATGTATGCTTTAACTTCGAGGGCCGCTAATACTGGAAATATAAGAGAGACTTTTTTCGCAAATCAGCTCGGGTATACCCATAAAATCATGTATTCAGACAAGGGTGATTTTTTGATAAATGAGAAGTATGTTTTCGAAATAGGAGGAAAGGATAAGTCGATGAAACAAATTGAAGGTATTGAAAACGCCTTCATCGCAGCCGACGATATTGAGTATGGTTTTCAGAACAAAATCCCATTATGGCTGTTTGGCTTTTTATATTAATGGTATATTTCGCATAAATGATTAATTAAAATAGAATGAAAAAAATTTTAGTAACTGGAGCAACCGGACAATTGGGTTCGGAATTGAAAGTGTTATCCAAAAATTATACTCAATTCGAATGGGTTTTTGCGGATAGAGTACAAGTTTCCTTGGATAATTTGTCAGTTTTACAAAGTCAATTGGAGGCAATTTCTCCAAATATCATTTTGAATTGTGGGGCCTATACTGCCGTTGATAAAGCGGAAACAGAACAAGAATTAGCGGATATTGTTAATCATTCGGCTGTTGGGATTATTGCCCAATATGCTGAAGATCATTCTGTAAAACTAATTCATATTTCCACCGATTATGTTTTTGACGGAACATCATCTATAGCATTGACAGAGGAAGCCTTAACTAAACCTATTAATGTCTATGGAGCCAGTAAAAGAGCGGGTGAGTTGGCTTGTTTAGCAGCAAATGCGAATGCTATTATCATCAGAACGTCATGGGTTTATAGCAGGTTTGGAAACAATTTTGTGAAAACTATGCAACGATTGCTGCAGGAACGCGATAGCATTGGGGTGGTCAACGATCAGATTGGATCTCCAACCTATGCGGTTGATTTAGCACAGGCCATTATGACCATAGTGACAGCAAAAGAGTGGATTTCGGGGATCTACAATTATTCTAATGAAGGCGAAATCAGCTGGTATGAATTCGTTTTGGCTATTAAGGAAATTGGAGGTTATAGTTGTGAAGTGAAAGGTATTCCTTCATCGGCTTATCCTACTCCAGCAAAGCGTCCTGCTTATTCTTTATTAGATAAAACAAAAATTAAACGGGTGTATGGGGTTAGTGTACCGGATTATAAGGAAAGTTTGGAAAAGAGTTTGAAATTTTAAAGTCGAAAGTCAAAAGTCGAAAGTCAAAAGTGATATGATTTTCGTTTTACCCCGACCCTAAAGAGAGCCGAAATGGGCAATTTTCGCTTTAACAATATTTGGCGTGAGGAGAGCCAATGAATTTTATCAATTCATTCCATACTAATTTGAAAATATAAAATATTAATGAAAGGAATTATATTAGCCGGAGGTTCTGGCACGCGTTTGCATCCGTTAACGCTCGCTATGAGCAAACAAATGATGCCGGTTTATGACAAACCGATGATTTATTATCCATTGTCTACTTTGATGATGGCGGGAATCAATGAAATATTAATTATTTCGACGCCACATGATTTACCTAATTTCAAGAAATTATTGGGGGATGGCGTATCAATAGGATGTCAATTCAGTTATGCGGAGCAAGCGATTCCGAATGGTTTGGCTCAGGCTTTTGTTATTGGAGAAGAATTCATTGGAAAAGACAGCGTAGCATTAGTTTTAGGAGATAATATTTTCTTTGGTTCTACTATGGATGAGTTATTACAATCTAACACCAATCCTGAAGGAGGAGTTGTTTTCGCCTATCACGTTTCTGATCCAGAACGCTATGGCGTAGTTGAGTTTGATGCTAATTTTAAAGCGCTCTCTATAGAAGAAAAACCATTGGAACCCAAATCAAATTATGCGGTGCCCGGTTTGTACTTTTATGATAATTCGGTGGTAGAAATTGCCAAAAACATTAAACCAAGTGCTCGAGGGGAATACGAAATCACCGATATTAATAAAGTGTATCTTGAAAAAGGAGCCTTGAAAGTAGGAATTTTAAGCAGGGGTACGGCCTGGCTAGATACTGGAACATTTAATAGCCTGATGCAAGCGGGACAATTTGTACAGGTTATTGAAGAGCGTCAGGGATTGAAAGTGGGTTGCATTGAAGAAATTGCCTGGAGACAGGGTTTTATTTCAGAACAACAACTGAAAGATTTAGCAGAGCCTTTGAAAAAATCAGGTTATGGGGAGTATCTTTTAGGGCTTTTGAAAAACAAGTTGTAGGTTTAGTGTTCCCTCGCAGTATTCAATGGTCAGTTTTTAATTATTATTGGTTATAAAAATTAGTTTTCTAAAATGGTCCTTTAAGATTTGTAATGCATTTATAAAATAGATTATTCGGCTCCGTTTCCTTAGGGTTAGATTTTTCAACAGGTATGGGAAAGTGGATTTTGAATATTCTAAAATAGAATTTGCTTTTGATTCCGAATATGGGTGGTAGCAAAAGCAGATATAAGAAGTATTTGATTTCATTTGGATTGCTAGATTGAGTGTCACAATGGATTATTTAATAAATAAGAAATTTATTTTTAAATAAAACATAAATTTTAACAGTTCATAAAGGGGTGATATTCATTGTGCTTTTTTGTTTTTAACCGAAAATAGTGAATTGGATTGAGTCATTTTCCTTTTGTAACTTAATTAATCTTATTTTTGTTGAGATAAAGGCATTAATCTTTTAAAAAAATAAATTTTGGGTACCACTGAAAATACTAGTTCGTCATCGGTAAAGTCAAATTTTTTTTCAAGAGCAAATTTGAAATTTAACATTTACAACTTAAGTTATCTGCCCAGGTGGGTAATTGTTCTGATGGATTTCTCCGTGTTAGTATTGTCCTTTTTTTTTACTATACTGATATTTAGGGGAACTGGATTAGACTATGTTATTACACCGTATACGGGTAGGTTTATAGGCGCTTTTTTTGGTGTTAACCTTTTCTTTTTCTGGTTGTTTCGAACCTATTCCGGAATTATAAGACATTCTTCTTACATTGATGCGGTAAAGCTTTTGTTTTCACAAATGGCTGTTTTGGTGCTATTTCTTTTGTTTAACTTTGCATACGAATTTTTATACGGTGTAAAAGCATTTTTAAATACTGCTTTTTTTATCAATATTGTCCTTTCCTTTTGCGGCTTGTTCTTGTATCGGGTCATAATTAAACAAACTTTTGAGGCTTATTTCTCTGAAATTGGAAAAGAAAAATTAATACGGACTATTATTTATGGTACGGATGCCAATGCCATATCGGTAGCGAATGCCCTAAAATTTGAAACCCCTTCTCGTTTTAAAATTGTTGGATTTGTCGATAAAAATAATCAGAACGCGACAAAAAGAATGTTGGATCTTCCGATATTAATTAAAAAGAAAAAATTACCACCACTAATGCGTTCTGTAAATGCTCAGGCAGTTATCATTGCAGATAAAAGCATGTCTAAAGAAGAACAGTTAACTATTGTTGATCAGTGTTTAGAATTCAATTACAGTGTGTTTACAGTGCCTCTTATTTCAGATTGGCAAAATCAAAAAGAGATATCACAAAAAGTAAAGAGTATCCAAATTGAAGATTTACTGGAGCGAAAACCCATTGTGTTAGATAATAAATCGATATCTAAGCAGTTGAAAGATAAAACTGTCCTGATTACCGGTGCTGCAGGGTCTATTGGGAGTGAGATTGTGCGTCAGGTATTGAGTTTCAATCCTAAAACAATCATTATCTTAGATCAGGCTGAAACACCGTTGCATCATATGTATTTAGAAATGCAAAATACAGGTTCCAATTCAAAAATACATACTGTAATTGCGGATGTAAGGAATAAAAGTGCCATGAATATGGTTTTCAAAGCGCATCTTCCTCAGGTGGTTTACCATGCTGCCGCCTATAAACATGTGCCTTTGATGGAAGAGAATCCCTCACAAGCTATTCTTACCAATATAGAAGGGACTAAAAATCTTGCTGATTTGTCCTGTTTGTATAGGGTTAAGAAATTTGTAATGGTCTCTACTGATAAAGCAGTAAACCCAAGTAATGTAATGGGGGCCAGTAAAAGAATAGCTGAAAAATACGTGCAGTCGTTGCAGTTGAAGGTTCAAAATGAAGGAGAGAAAAATGTTACCAAATTTATCACCACCCGTTTTGGAAATGTTTTAGGTTCGAACGGATCTGTAGTGCCTTTGTTTACCAAACAAATCGCTGCAGGAGGTCCTGTGACGATTACTCATCCTGATATTATTCGGTATTTTATGACTATACCTGAAGCGTGTCAATTGGTTTTGGAGGCTGGGTCTATGGGTAACGGAGGGGAGATTTATATTTTTGACATGGGGAAACCGGTTAAAATTATTGATTTGGCTAAAAAGATGATCAAGTTGGCCGGATTTGTACCGGATAAAGATATTAAAATCCAAATTGTTGGCTTAAGACCAGGGGAAAAATTATTTGAGGAATTGCTTAATGACACTTCAAAAACATTAGCTACGCATCACGAAAAAATTATGATTGCCGAGGAAATTCAAGATGAGTTTGAAACCTTACATAATGATATCGAAGAACTGATAGAAAAAGCAAATTCTTTTGGCAATGATGAAATTGTAATGCAAATGAAAAAAATTGTGCCGGAATTTATAAGTATGAATTCTACATTTCAATTATTGGATAAGTAATATAAAACAAAGGTTTTGATAAAAAGTCTGCAAAGAATTAGTTCTTTGCAGACTTTTTTTTGTTTACACCATCCCTAAAGGGTGTTGTTATTGTTTTTTGCTATTCAATATTTTTTTTTTGGATTGATTACTTACGAGTTAATAATTTATTGGAGTTCGTGAATCTATGATTTCAAAAGAAACAAAAGATATCATGGGTTATTTTTTCTTTTGTCTTGATTACTCACGAGTTAATATTTTATTGGAGTTCGTGAATCGATGATTTCAAAAGAAACAAAAGATATCATGGGTTAATATTGTTTTTTTTGTATTCATGAATCTGCGATTTCAACCTCAATATTTTTACACCAAAATCATCGGGCGTATTTCCCTATCACGACCCCAGCCGCTCGTGTTTCACACTCGACTCGGGGGTCACTCCCTGCGGCCAAGGCTAAAATTCTTACCGTGGTTTTTTGGTATGGCAACTATAAGGGCGAGTGGAGCGAGTTGGTTGCGATTGCTGTTTTTTATTTGAAGACAATCTTTTCTTTTGCCTTGATGCAAAAGAAACAAAAGATCAAGCCTCAATATTTTTAAACCAAAAATCATCGGACAAATTTCCCTATCGCGACCCCAGCCGCTCGTGTTTCACACTCGACTCGGGGGTCACTCCCTGCGGCCAGCGCTGAAATCCTTACCGTGATTTTCTGGTGTAAAAATATAAGGGCGAGTGGAGCGAGTTGGTTGCGATTGCTGTTTTTTATTTGAAGACTAATTTTTCTTTTGTCTTGATTACTCACGAGTTAATATTTTATTGGAGTTCGTGAATCTATGATTTCAAAAGAAACAAAAGATATCATGGGTTAATATTGTTTTTTGGTATTCATGAATCTTCGATTTCAAGCCTCAATATTTTTACACCAAAATCATCGGAGGTATTTCTCTATCGAAACCTAATCTGCTCCTGAAGGAATCTTTACTTTTTCCCTTGATGAAAAAAGTAACAAAAAGATCAAGCCTGAAAATAAAAAGCTTGAAAACTACCTTGAAGTTCCGCTCCACACCCCGAGCCGTTCGTCCTGCGGACTCAACTCGCGGAGTGCTGCCACTTCACTTCATCGTTGTTTTTCTATGCTTTTTATTTAAGGGCGAGTTAAAAGTGGGCGTTTAGATGGATAGTACTTTATCATTCGACTCGGGGGTCACTCCCTGCTGCCAGCGCTGAAATCCTTACCGTGATTTTTTGGTGTAAAAATATAAGGGCGAGTGGAGCGAGTTGTTGCGATTACTATTTTTTATTTGAAGACTAATTTTTCTTTTGTCTTGATTACTCACGAGTTAATATTTTATTGGAGTTCGTGAATCTATGATTTCAAAAGAAACAAAAAATATTCATGGGTTATTTTTTCTTTTGTCTTGATACAAAAGAAACAAAAAATCAAGCCTCAATATTTTTACACCAAAATCATCGGGCGTATTTCCCTATCGCGACCCCAGCCGCTCGTGTTTCACACTCGACTCGGGGGTCACTCCCTTCTGCCAGCGCTGAAATCCTTACCGTGATTTTTTGGTGTAAAAATATAAGGGCGAGTGGAGCGAGTTGTTGCGATTACTATTTTTTATTTGAAGACTAATTTTTCTTTTGTCTTGATTACTCACGAGTTAATATTTTATTGGAGTTCGTGAATCGATGATTTCAAAAGAAACAAAAGATATTGATGGGTTATTTTTTCTTTTGTCTTGATTACTCACGAGTTAATAATTTATTGGAGTTCGTGAATCTATGATTTCAAAAGAAACAAAAAATATTCATGGGTTATTTTTTCTTTTGTCTTGATACAAAAGAAACAAAAAATCAAGCCTCAATATTTTTGCAACAAAAATCATCGGGCGTATTTCCCTATCGAAACCTAATCTGCTCCTGAAGGAATCTTTACTTTTTCCCTTGATGAAAAAAGTAACAAAAAGATCAAGCCTGAAAATAAAAAGCTTGAAAACTACCTTGAAGTTCCGCTCCACACCCCGAGCCGTTCGTCCTGCGGACTCAACTCGCGGAGTGCTGCCACTTCACTTCATCGTTGTTTTTCTATGCTTTTTATTTAAGGGCGAGTTAAAAGTGGACGTTTAGATGGATAGTACTTTATCATTCGACTCGGGGGTCACTCCCTTCTGCCAGCGCTGAAATCCTTACCGTGATTTTTTGGTTCAAAAATATAAGGACGATTAATGCAAGTTGTTGCGATTGCTATTTTTTATTTGAAGACTAATTTTTCTTTAGATTAAAAAAGTTGCATAAAAATATTTATGGGTTGTTATTGCTTTATGTTATTCATGAATCTTCGATTTCAACCTCAATATTTTTACAACAAAAATCATCGGACGTATTTCTCTATCCAGACCACAGCCGTTCGTATTTCACACTCGACTCAAGGGTCTGCTGCCAGTGCTGAAATTGGTAGTGTCTTGCTAATTGTGTGCGTTGAAAAGTTATTCTAAAAAATATTTGAGCTCATTCAAAAAGCTCAAAAATATTTTTTGGAAATAACTTTTTTCCTATTTTTAAACTACTTAGTTCTTATTATGAGATTCGAAATAGTAATTATAATTAAGATGTATTGTGAAACTTGCATTAAAAGCAATAGTAGTTCAACTTTAATTTACACTAACTTGAAAAACTGATTGTTGGCGATCGCTTCTTTTAGCGGTGCCAAGTCTTTTATTTTTACTTTTTGTTCAAAAGAAGCAATGTGATTGTCGTGGTGCACATCGGAGCCTACATAAGTATACATTCCTTTTGCCAGAAGTTGTTCTGCTATTTTTGTAATTTCAACACCATAATAACCCACTACTGACAATAAATTCAATTGAAATAAACAACCCGCTCTTTTTAGTTTTTCGTATTCACTGAAATTATTATGGTAAAAGAGATAACGCTCAGGATGGGCTAAAACAGGAATATAGCCTGCCACCTGCAAGTCAAAAAGTATGGAATACAATTGGATCGGGGCATTGATATAGGACATTTCTACTAATACGTAATTAGCTTTTAATGTTAATAATTCGTGTGATTGAAAAAGTTGTACAAACTGATCGTCCATCAAATACTCGGCAGCAGCATTAAAGGGAACAGTGATTTTGTTTTTTTCTAATTCTAAAACAGTAGTTTCTTTATTGGAAAGAATTTGATCATGCGTGTTGTCCCAAACATATTGGATAATATGAGGTGTAGTAATAAACTGGGAAACTCCAAAACCCTGAAGTGCTTGTGTAAGCCGTAACGTATCCTCAAAAGTTCGAGCACCGTCATCAATACCCGGCAAAAGATGGGAATGAATGTCTATATGTCCATCAGGAATTAAATCTTTAAGTACGGGTTTTGATTTGAATAATGTAAACATGTGGCAAAGGTAGAAAAAAATGTTTAGTGTTCAGTGGTCAGTGTTCAGTGGTCAGTGATCAGTATTCAGTGATCAGTATTCAGTGGTCAGTGTTCAGTGTTCAGTGTTCAGTGGTCAGTGTTCAGTGATCAGTGGTCAGTAATCAGTGTTCAGTGTTCAGTGGTCAGTAATCAGTGGTCAGTGATCAGTGTTCAGTGGTCAGTGTTCAGTAATCAGTGTTCAGTAATCAGTGTTCAGTGGTCAGTGATCAGTGTTCAGTGGTCAGTATTCAGTGGTCAGTGGTCAGTGTTCAGTGATCAGTGTTCAGTGGTCAGTATTCAGTGATCAGTGTTCAGTAATCAGTGTTCAGTAATCAGTTTTCAGTATTTAGTGATCAGTTTTTAGTAATCAGTCTCAGCTACCTATCATAAACGGTTTGTCAAGATTGTGATTTCTGTTTAATTTAAATGGTTTTAAGTTAATTAGTAGTCGGAGTTTTGAAGTTTTAAAATTATTAAGTTTTTTTGATTTTCAGGTAATTATTATTATAAATGTCTCGTATGGACTTTATTTATTGAGGATTTATAATTTAATTAGATTTGTGATTTGTGTATCACTAACTACCACAACCTGCTTATAACTACGAATAATAAAAATTTCAGATTTTTCACCTATTTAAGTGTTTCTTATCCTTTACGTAATTTATAGCGCCACCTTTTAAGATTAGTTCAATTTGGCGGTCACTTATGTTTAAGACGAGCGGAATTTCTATTTGCTTTGCAATTACTTTCGCATTTAGAACTTCTCTATTTTTTATTGCTGACCTAATTCCTTCGACTCTTAGCAAATCCCCCTGTTCCAGTTTGTCAAAATCATCTTTATTTTGGAATTCGAAAGGAATAATGCCAAAGTTAATCAGGTTCTGCCAACCGATTCGGGCATACGATTTTGAAATTGTAAACAGCTGACCTAAATAGCGTGGGGCTAAGGCCGCATGCTCTCTACTGGAACCCTGCGCATAATTTTCGCCCGCTATCACACAAAAACCTTCGTACTTATTTTGGTTTTCTATAGCCCGATCGTAAAAGTGCTGGTCAATCACATAATAGGAATATTTGCTGATTTCGGGAATATTGGAGCGCAGCGGCAATACATCGGCACCCGCTTTTAGTATTTCATCGGTAGAAATATCGTCTCCCATTTTTAAAAGAATGGGTATTTCCAATTCGTCTGGAAGTTCTCCAAATTCGGGTAGGGTTTTAATATTCGGCCCTTTGATTAATTCGACCGATTTTCCATTCGGGGCAATTAGCATTTGCTGATTCACTGTAATAGTATGCAGTTCTTTCCATTGCGGATATCCAATATTGAATAGTTTCTCCAGATCTCTGGGATCAGTAATCTTCCCTGTAAGTGCCGCCGCCGCAAGGGTTTCCGGGCTACACAGATATACCTGATCATCAAGTGTTCCGGAGCGTCCCGGGAAATTGCGAGGCATTGTTCGGAGACTAATGCTATTGGTGGCTGGCGCCTGCCCCATACCAATGCAACCCATACAACCTGATTGATGAACGCGGGCACCGGCAGCAATCAAGTCGGCAAGGGCGCCTATCTCGGTCAGATTTTGTAATATCTGACGTGTGGAAGGGTTGACATCAAAGGAAACCTCCGGAGATGAGAATTGTCCTTTTACAATTTGGGAAACAATCCAGAAATCACGTAGTCCCGGATTGGCTGATGAACCCAATACCACTTGTGCTACCGGTCTGCCACTTACTTCTCTAACAGGAACTACATTCCCGGGGCTACTGGGAATTGCAATTAAAGGTTCTAGTTCCGATAAATTAATTTCTTCATTATGATCATAAGTAGCTCCTTCGTCTGCTTTCAATTCCATCCATTGGTCTTCCCGTCCTTCTTTTCGAAGAAACTCTTTTGTGACTTCATCAGATGGGAATACCGAAGAAGTGGCCCCCATTTCGGCCCCCATGTTGGCAATTACGTGTCGGTCCCAAGCACTCAGGTGTTTCAGTCCCGGACCATAATATTCTAAAATATATCCTCGACCACCATTTACATCGTAACGTCTTAACATTTCTAAAATTACATCTTTTGCACTGACCCAGTCGGGCAACTTGCCTGTGAGTTTAATGCCCATGATTTTTGGCATCTTCACAAAATACGGCTCGCCGGAAGCTGCAAGAGCTACATCCAATCCACCGGTACCAATGGCCAGCATTCCTATCCCACCACCTGCGCAAGTATGGCTGTCAGAACCTAGCAGCGTACTGCCGGGTTTGCCAAATCGTTCCATATGCACGGCATGACTGATTCCATTCCCCGGTCTGCTAAACCAATACCCAAAGCGGGCAGCAGCCGATTGCAGAAAAAGATGATCGTCCATATTTTTGTAATCGGTCTGGAGTA
Organism: Flavobacterium zhoui; assembly: GCF_042787235.1. NCBI lineage: Bacteria > Pseudomonadati > Bacteroidota > Flavobacteriia > Flavobacteriales > Flavobacteriaceae > Flavobacterium > Flavobacterium zhoui. The sequence goes on along the minus strand of NZ_JBHZPY010000010.1, from coordinate 86,771 downwards.
GATTATGATCGACATATTGAACGGCGACTTCCGCTTTGGTTCTTTCTAATTGAAAAGCTTCCAATTCAAGCATAATTAAGGTTCCGGTCGCGTCCTGCTGCAACACATGATCTATCTTTAATCCAATTTCGCTTCCCGGTTTCATTTCGCCTGAAAGAAGATGACTGCTAATCAATTTTTGGCTGATGTTTTGATTGTTCATGGCCCTTTTTTAGATTAATTTTTAACGATACTTGTTTTATTATGAGTATTTTATGTGTTGTTTTGGAGCGTATTAAAGTTACTCATTTTTAACTTACTTTAAGTTATATTTATTCCTTTTGATCAGTGTTCAGGGATCAGTGATCAGTGTTCAGATTTCAGTGGTCAGTGGTCAGTGGTCAGTGTTCAGTGATCAGTATTCAGTATTCAGTGTTCAGTGTTCAGTGATCAGTGTTCAGTGATCAGTGTTCAGTGTTCAGTGGTCAGTGTTCAGTGTTTAGATTTTAGTGATCAGTAATCAGTGGTCAGTGTTCAGTGTTCAGTGGTCAGTGTTTAGATTTTAGTGTTCAGTGTTCAGTGTTCAGTGTTCAGTGATCAGTGTTCAGTGATCAGTTTTCAGTGATCAGTGATCAATTTTCAGTTTTCAGTGATCAGATTAAAAGTTCGGGGTTTATTGATTGGCTTGTGATAGGCAATTAGGGTTGCTGTGTTGTTTTTGCGGTGTAGGAACTTGTGGTTTTTTCGTACTTGTATTGCAAAGCCGATGAATAGGAATGTCAGGTGCAGGTGGTTTCCTATTGGCTTAGTGGTTGTTAGTGTTATGGTTTGTTTTTCAGATTCTTTATTCAGTATTATTTCATCGCTGTAACAGGTATCGAAACTGTCGTTCTCGTAATCCCAGTTGGCTGTGGCTGATGCCAAATGTACATGGGTGGCTTCATTAGGCCAGTCTAAATGTTCCTTAGCGATGAAATCAGTGAAGGTGACTGATTGGTTTTTAGGACTGTGATGCTGCTTTATTTTAAGAACTTTTTCCAATGGTCTTAGTTTGTTGCTTTCAAAAAACAATAAAAATTCCTTACCATCAGTTGTTTTCAATCCTTCTGCCAGTGTTCGTTGTCCCTGCGGTTGGGTATTGTCTTCTTGGAGAATTTCGAAAAGTAGTTTATTAGTCCTGCCAGCGACACTTCCGTCTTTTGCCAGTTTGTTGAAACGAGCTGCCAGTTGACGAAACAGGACTGATTTTTTTGAGCAGTGACCAAATTCCTGTCCTTGATTTCGGATCCTGTCGAAAATAGGATTGTTTTTAAATTCTGTGGACGTTACGCCTGTTTTTCCTTTGGCTCTTGCATAGTTATTACCGTCTGCTGTCACTACAAAGTTTATGTCGTCTAATGTTCCTTTGATTAAGAAGGGCGCTACTACTTTTGCCATGTTTTTTTTCGTTGTTCGTTTTTCGTGATTCGTTTTTCGTTCTTATATCATTATTTGAAATTTGAACTGCTTGTTGAACAGGTGTTGCTATGTTAGAAAAGTACATCAGCCCAATTTTGCTGCTTTAAATCCTAGCCGATTATACAACGCAAAACATGTTCCATTTGAAGCCCTGAATAGTCACAAAACTCCTCTATTGAGAGTAGTTGATGTGGCTCTTTATTCAAGTTGGTTTTGATCTTATGCAGATACAACCTTGCTTGTCTGTATGTTTTACCGGTAATACGTTGTACATCTTTTGGATAAATACATACCCTGATGTTACTTGCAATCACATTTTTTATTTTTAATAGCTTACCAAAGTCGGTGGACTTTGTTCTTGTTAAACCCGTCTAAGGGTTTTTATTCTGCGGATGGGTGTAAAGTTATGAAAATTAATCACTTATGGATTGACTAAAATAGGTAATTGTAGGCCTTTTAGTACCATTATTGACATCGGCTTTTTGAAAAGTGATTTAATTGATTGAACCTTTGTTGAAATCATTCCCGATTTAGTTGCAACGAATATTCAGGATGAACGAGTAGTAAAATTATTTTCAAACTTAAATTTTAGTGATTATGGCAAGACAGAAAGGAATAATTAAATTGAAAGGTACTATTGGTGATATTACTTTTTACAAAACCAAAGATGGTCATTTGGCACGTGAAAAAGGGGGTGTTGAAGCGAGCAGAATTGCCAGCGATCCAGCGTTTCAGAGAACACGTGAAAATGGCTCTGAATTTGGCCGAGCCGGAAAGGCAGGTAAAACTTTGCGAACGGCTTTACGAACTTTACTCCTGAATTCTGCGGACAGCAGAATGGTGAGTCGCCTTACTAAAAGTATGATTAAGGTTATTCAGGCGGATTTAACCAACGAGCGTGGTTTACGTAATGTGATTGACGGCGAGGCAGAATTGCTTTTGGGATTTGAGTTCAATATTGCTGGAAAACTAGGTACTTCTTTATTTGTGCCATTCGTTGGCGAAATTGATCGGGTTAGTGGTTCTATTACTGTTGATTTGGATTCCTTTATACCTGCCAATATGATTGCAGCTCCAGGTGGAACCACCCATTTCAAAATTATATCAGCCGGTGCTGAAATTGATTTTGAAGCAGAAGTGTTTGTTACTGCCACTTCAGAAACGGGGATTCTTCCTTGGGATATGACTCCAACGGCAGCTATCAATCATTCGAATGTGGTAACAGCAGACAGTACAAAACCTTTGTTTTTGGCTCTTGGAGTTGAATTTTATCAAGAGGTCAATGGCAGAATGTATCCATTGAAAAATGGCTCCTATAATCCGTTGGCATTGGTACAAGTTAGTGGACTGTAAGGTGGTTTTAGTATTATCCAGAACTTATTTCCCTGGGGGAACTAATGGAAAACTTGCTTGTGATGGTCAATTCATCTGTTGTACCATTGAATTGCCCTGGAGAGAAAATGAAAAGTGCATTTCCTGTATTCCGGAAGGGTACTATTTATTGCGAAAGCGATACAGCCGGAAATTTCAATGGCATATTGAAGTGGTTGCCGTAAAAAACAGAAGTTCTATTTTGGTGCATCCTGCTAATAATGCCATGAGGGAATTGAATGGTTGTATTGCTCCTGTAACGCAAGTTTCCGGGGCAGGTGTCGGTTTGCAGTCGCGACAGGCTTTTGTTAAAGTAAAAAAATTAGTTTACGAAGCTTTGGAGCGATCTGCGATAGTTTCATTAATTGTTCAATCTTAAAATTTATACTTATGAATATTGTAAAAAGAGCGAAAGCTCAAACTCCGAAATTTTTTAAAGTGTTGCGCAGTATCGGATTGGCATTGGCTGCTGTTGGGGGTATTATATTGACAGCACCCATTGGCCTGCCCGCCGTTATCGGTTCGGTTGGGGGGTATCTGGCGGTTGTCGGAGGTGTACTGTCGGCAGTTAGTCAGCTTACTACGCCCTACGATGAAGACCCAAATCTAGTGCAGCATGACGGCGAGTAATCCTACCTTGATGGGTACTGCTGGTGGTACATTTTTGAGTATTGTTCCGAATTTGAATTCGGAAGATATTTTGAAAACTGTTTTATTAGCTGCCGTTGGAGCGGTGGTCAGTTTTGGAATATCGATGGTGCTTAAATTTGTAATTAAGAAGTATAAGGAGTAGTTTAGTTTTTGTAAATAAGAATTAAGCAGGATTAAGGCCCAAACCGAAAGGAATGGGCTTTTTTTTGTTCATAAGGGATGTTAGGAAATAAGTTTATTGCTGCTATTATTATTATTATTTATTGAAGATAATTTTTTCTTTTGCCTTGATGCAAAAGAAACAAAAGATCAAGCCTCAATATTTTTATCCCAAAAATCATCGGACAAATTTCCCTATCGCAACCCCAGCCGCTCATGCTCCGCACTCGACTCGGGGGTCACTCCCTGCGGCCAAGGCTAAAATTCTTACCGTGATTTTTTGGTATGGCAACTATAAGGGCGAGTGGAGCGAGTTGGTTGCTATTGCTATTTTTTATTTGAAGATAATTTTTTCTTTTGCCTTGATTACTCACGGGTTAATAATTTATGGAGTTCGTGAATCTTCGATTTCAAAAGAAACAAAAGATATTCATGGGTAATCTTTTCTTTTGTCTTGATACAAAAGAAACAAAAGATCAAGCCTCAATATTTTTACAACAAAAATCATCGGACAAATTTCCCTATCACGACCCCAGCCGCTCATGCTCCGCACTCGACTCGGGGGTCACTCCCTGCGGCCAAGGCTAAAATTCTTACCGTGATTTTTTGGTGTAAAAATATAAGGGCGAGTGGAGCGAGTTGTTGCGATTGCTATTTTTTATTAGCAAGTAATTTTTTTCTTTTGCCTTGATGCAAAAGAAACAAAAGATCAAGCCTCAATATTTTTAAACCAAAAATCATCGGACAAATTTCCCTATCGCAACCCCAGCCGCTCGTGTTTCGCTCGACTCGCATTGTAAGTTTCTCATTGAAAGTCACAGAATACCATCAACTCATCAGGTTTTGTAATGAAATTACACATGAAAATCAAATACAAATCACTTTACATATTTGTTTAAAATATAATGTGTAACCGGTTTTAAAGCATTGTCATTTTCAGGATGTCTTCCATGAGTATTGAAAAACTCAATTCCATTTTCTGTTTTCGTATACCAAATAATAGCTTCACCATTTTTAAAAAATACGGTAGTATCACAAACATTAATTTTCTTAAGATCTATGAGGTTTTTATCTAAAGGTTTTATTGTATTAAAATTTACAAGATCATTAGTGGATAACTCGCAATCTACCAATTCATAATGATCATCAGACCATTGCATGCATTGTTTTTTTTGAAAAACAAAATAAGAGGTGAGTGCGAAACTTAAAACTATTAAGACAATCAATACCATTTTTTTGGATATTTTTTCTAAAAACGTATTCTTATGCGATTGCTCCGTATGTTTAAGAGTATGAATTTCTTCATTTTTTTTATGTAATCCTGGAAACTCTTTCATTTTCGCAGCATCTTTATTCCAATCACTTTTCGAAAATTTTAAAAATGGCCTTGGTTGAAAATCTACCAAAATTGCTGCTAGGTTTATAGCTTCAACATCTACCAAATTAGTGTCTCCTTTAAGGAAGGTTTCAATAGGTCTAAATTTATCTGTTTGCGCTTTTAATTTACCACTACAACTTGGACTAAAATCAAATCTAAAAAATGAAGAAAAAACATTTAAATCGTTTTGATTTTGATTCGATTTAAAGATTTCTAAACACAAACTTCTTAATCTTGCCCGAGAAGGACTAATTAAAACACTTGAATGCGTCCCCCTTTTTTCTATCTCATATTTTGCTTTAACGGCTATTTTATAATCTTCTAAAGTATTGTTCTCCATAAGCTTTTGGGAATTTTTAGGAATATAAAGGAATGTTACGGCATTGCAGGAATTCTAGGAATTCCCGCTTAATCTATGCGAAAAAGCATCTTTACTTTGCCTCAGAATTAGTTACTGTTCTATTTCGCGATAGGAACAAATGTACAAAACTAGTTCATAATAGTGTAGCCGAATCGCACTGATAATTTATCCGGGAAGTATAAAACATTCTTTACGGTTTAGGCGCACTACACTTCCCAACAAAATTTGGTATTGCCATTAATAAAATTCAGAAACTATCTGGAGAGCAATACTTACGTCTAATTTTAAATTCATATCAAAATGAAAAAAATATTTCTATTGGGAGCGTTTGTGCTATTAAGTTCTACAATTTTTTCCTGCACAGCAGATGCTATTCAAACAGATAATAAAACCACTGGAATAACAGAGGCAAAAAAGAGTACAAATCCAGCAACTGTTGGAACAGGACCAGTAAATGCTGAAGAAGGACCTGGAGATCAACCCGTAATTATTACTCCTCCAAAATAATAGTAATTTAAAGTACATAATAGATAATTAATTACTATTTTTCGGGGAAAGTACCATTCATGCTGCGATCCCCGTTTTTTAGTTTACTTATTTTTCTTTTTATCCTCTCCTGTAAAGAGAAGAAAACGGTATCGGTTACACCAAATCCTATCAAAAAAGAAGCGTCCAATTTACGGGAAAATGCCTTGACTAATTTTAAAAAGAAAAATTTTAATGGTGCTTTTTATTACTTTAATAAATCAAAAATAGCATTTGAAACAATAAAAGATAGCGCCAATATCGCCTATAACCTTATTCAAATGGCTTCTATACAACAAATAAATGGAGACTATTATGGAAGTAAAGAAACTTTGACTGATGCATTACCTTATATAAAAAATGACAATAATTATCTTACCGCTGCAAATAATTTTTTTGGAATTGCAGATAAAGAACTTTCCAATTATAATGACGCTATTTTTTATTATAACGAAGCCATAAATGGTTCAAAAGATTTATTATCCAAACAAGCCCCTTTAAACAATATTGCCGTTGTTTATATTCAACAAAAAAAATACGATAAGGCTATAAACGTTTTAAAATCAATCTTAAATAAAAAAATATTAGATAGTGAATTGCTCTTAGAAAGTAAAGCTAGAGTTGTTGATAATCTTGGTTTTGCATACTTCAAAAAGGGAATGGCTGAAAAAGGGCTTGCATTAATGAATGAAGGGATAAAAATGCGAAATCTAATCGATGATTCTTATGGAGGCATCGAGAGTAATCTGCATTTAGCGGAATATTATGCAAAAATTGATTTTCAAAAATCGAATCAATATGCAAAAACTGCCTATCAAACCGCTACAAAATTCAAGAGTATTGATGAAAGATTAAAAGCATTATCCTTTTTAATTTCAAACGATTTTGGTTCTAAAAATGTTCAATATGCCCAAAAATATATTTTCTTAAATGATAGTATCATAAAAATTAGAAACAATTTTAAAAACAAGTTTGCCAAAATTAAATACGATGCTAAGAAGGAGAAAGATGAAAATCAGAAACTTCGTTTAGAGAAAGCGGAGAACTTATTGTATGTGCAAAAAGCGAAGTATCAAAGAATCGTATTTGTAATTGGGATTCTTTTTCTTGTGGTTTTAATACTTTTTATAATAAGGTATTATCGCAACAAAAATAGGATTGAAAAAATAAAGGCTTCCTATAGTACAGAAATACGAATTGCAAAAAAATTGCATGATGAACTTGCCAACGATGTGTATCATACCATGTCATTCGCCGAAACAAAAGATTTAATGCTGGCTGAAAACAAGGAACAATTACTTGTAAATCTTGATGCTATATACAAACGAACTCGTAATATTTCAGGAGAGAATAGCAATATTGATACCGGAGATAAATTTGAAATAAATCTCAAAGCTATGCTGTCAAATTATACTGGAGATACCATAAATATTATTCTTAAAGATAATCATGATATCAATTGGCTAAAAATTCAGCCTGAAAAAAAAATTGCAGTATACCGTGTTTTGCAGGAATTAATGGTTAATATGAAAAAACACAGTCAATGTACTTATGTTATTATTGGCTTTGAGACATTAGAAAAGTGTATTCAAATTAGTTATTCAGATAATGGAGTTGGGTTTAATAAAATCATAAAACATAAAAATGGACTACAAAATGCGGAAAACCGCATAAAAGCTATAAAAGGAACATTTACTTTTGACTCAGAACTTAACAAAGGAATAAAAGCAAAAATTTTATTTCCAAAATAATTTAAATATGTTTACAAAAGTCTTAATAGCTGAAGATATCGATTTCAACAATATTGCTGTAGTGCAGGTGCTTGAAGAATTGGCGGTTTCAAAAATTGACTATGCGAAATATTGTGATGATGCTTTGACAAAAATCAAAAAAGCACATCTCGATCAAGAGCCGTATCAACTATTAATTACCGATTTATCTTTTAAAGCTGATTACAGAGTAAACAAACTTGATTCTGGAGAAGAATTAATTGCCGCTGTAAAACATTTATATCCAGAAATAAAAGTAATTGCCTTTTCTATAGAAAATAAATCCTTTCTTATAAAGTCACTTTTTGAAAAATTAGATATTAATGCTTTCGTCATGAAAGGACGCAATAGTATTCCAGAACTAAAGAAGGCAATTTTGAACACTTTTCAAAATGATGAAAAATACATATCACCTGAATTAAACTTTGTACTTCAGAATAAAGCGGTTCAAGAAATTGATAATTACGACGTACAATTAATCAAGTATCTTTCGATTGGAGTATCTCAAGAAAGCATGGAAGCCAAATTCAAAGAAGTTGGTATTAACCCCAGTAGTAAAAGCACAATTGAAAAACGCATTACAAAACTCAAAATTTACTTCAATGCAAACAATCCGACTCACTTAGTCGCTATTGCAAAAGATTTAGGGCTCGTTTAGTTATTTCTTTTTCTATCTTCTTTTTATTTTGGAGTTCATGAATCGATGATTTCAAAAGAAACAAAAAATATTCATGGGTTATTTTTTCTTTTGTCTTGATTACTCACGATTTAATAATTTATTGGAGTTCGTGAATCTATGATTTCAAAAGAAACAAAAGATATTCATGGGTTATTTTTTCTTTTGTCTTGATTACTCACGATTTAATAATTTATTGGAGTTCGTGAATCTATGATTTCAAAAGAAACAAAAAATATTCATGGGTTAATATTGTTTTTTTTGTATTCATGAATCTGCGATTTCAACCTCAATATTTTTAAACCAAAAATCATCGGACAAATTTCCCTAGCGCAACCCCAGCCGCTCGTGTTTCACACTCGACTCGGGGGTCACTCCCTGCGGCCAAGGCTAAAATTCTTACCGTGATTTTTTGGTATGGCAACTATAAGGGCGAGTGGAGCGAGTTGGTTGCGATTGCTATTTTTTATTTGAAGATAATCTTTTCTTTTGTCTTGATTACTCACGGGTTAATGATTTATTGGAGTTCGTGAATCTTCGATTTCAAAAGAAACAAAAAATATTCATGGGTAATTTTTTCTTTTGCCTTGATGCAAAAGAAACAAAAGATCAAGCCTCAATATTTTTATCCCAAAAATCATCGGACGTATTTCCCTATCGCGACCCCAGCCGCTCATGCTCCGCACTCGACTCGGGGGTCACTCCCTGCGGCCAAGGCTAAAATTCTTACCGTGATTTTTTAGTGTAAAAATATAAGGGCGACTCGAGCGAATTGTTGCGATTGCTATTTTTTATTTGAAGACAATTTTTTCTTTTAGCTCACTAAAATTTTATTTTAAGTGGTGTTTGCTGAATCTTCGATTTGCCTTGATGCAAAAGAAACAAAAAATCAAGCCTCAATATTTTTACACCAAAATCATCGGACAAATTTCCCTATCGCGACCCCAGCCGCTCGTGTTTCACACTCGACTCGGGGGTCACTCCCTGCTGCCAGCGCTAAAATTCTTACCGTGATTTTTTGGTGTAAAAATATAAGGGCGGGTTGTAGTTTGTCATCTCGACGAAAGGAGAGATCACATAAGTAGTTAGATAGTGGTAATAAAACGGATTTTTTATTTGAATAACATTTTTTTCTTTTGTCTTGATTACTCACGAGTTAATGATTTATTAGAGTTCGTGAATCTTCGATTTCAAAAGAAACAAAAGATATTCATGGGTTATTTTTTCTTTTGCCTTGATGCAAAAGAAACAAAAGATCAAGCCTCAATATTTTTATCCCAAAAATCATCGGACGTATTTCCCTATCGCGACCCCAGCCGCTCGTGTTTCACACTCGACTCGGGGGTCACTCCCTACTGCCAGCGCTGAAATTCTTACCGTGATTTTTTGGTGTAAAAATATAAGGGCGGGTTGTAGTTTGTCATCTCGACGAAAGGAGAGATCACATAAGTAGTTAGATAGTTATGATGATAAATCAGTAAAAGAATTTCCTTATTAAGATAAATCAAATTTTGAAAGTACTATATATCCTATTTTTGTGTTAATAACTTTGATTTGATACTATTATAAAAAGGTATATTTTTGTTAAATAATAAACTTACAGGTTGATTTTATGGAAATAGTTATTACATTTGTACCAGATTTATATGCGTTTCATCTTCCAAATATGGAATTCGATGAATTAGAACGTGTGTTGGATGAATGGGAGAATCCTTTATTTTTGTTTGAATTCTTTTCTGATAATGAAGCAGATTTAAATGGGGGCTATACAATTGAAGAAGCCATTGAAAAAACTAGAAATGAAGTCAAAAAATTCAGAAAGAGAATGTTGGATTTAGCAAGTGCCACACCAAGCAGACTTAATGAATTTTTTCAAAATTTACACAATCAAGAATACAAAAAAACAATATTACCCAAACAAAAAGCGAGGCAAAATTGGCTTAGGCTGTATGCTTTGAAAATAATGGATGACGATCAGACTTTTTATGTAATTACAGGTGGCATGATAAAACTCACTGCCTTAATGGAAGACAGACCACACGGATTATATGAAAGGAACAAAATAAATCAATGCAGTGATTATTTAAAAGATAAGGGTGTTTATGATACTGATTCTTTTATTGAAATTTTCTTTTAATTATGGAAAACAAAAACACACAAAAATTTCTTGACTTAGTTTCTAACAGGGAATCGGGTTGGCTTGAAAAGGCCAAATGGCGTCAAGAAAACGAAGATTGGCTAGACATTTCTTTTAGCATTGCTGTAAAGATGCTTTCTGCTTTGAACTCAAATAAAAAAGCGAAGATATTCCCTAGAAACCAAAAAGAATTGGCTGAAGCTATGGGATGTTCCGCTCAATATGTAAACAAACTATTGAAAGGAAAAGAAAATTTACAAATAGAAACAATTTGTAAAATACAAAGCATTTTAAATATCAATTTAATTGAAGTTCCTAAATCAGCAATCAAAAACACTATCGATTATGAGGTTTCTAAAGTTTTAACGAACAAGGTCGAATTGAGTCATTGGTCTTCTCAGCGTTCATTTTCCTATCAAGTTAATGAATTTGAAAACTCAAATTTAAAACAAGAATATCATCAATTACAAGTTGCCTAATGGAAAATAAAGATCAAATCAGTTTTGGATTACGCAAAATCACTACAGAACAATTTGCTGTTATAGAGAGTGCTTTTGACGAAAAAAATGACAATATTGAATTAGTTACAAATTTGCGTTTTGGCTTAAATATTGAAAAAAGAATGATAACTCCTCTTTTATCAATCAACTTTAGTCAAAATAAGAACCCGTTTCTTTTATTAGAAATAGGATGTCATTTTGAAATAATTAAAGAACATTGGGATAATTTATACCATAAAGACAGTAATGAAATTAAATTACCCAAAAATATCGCTTTACACCTTGTCATGTTGAGTATTGGTACATTAAGAGGTGTTTTACATGCAAAAACAGAAAGTACTTTTTTTAATAGATTTTTAGTCCCTACTCTCAATGTAAATGATTTAGTTAAAGAAGATATCGTTATTAATACAAATGATTTAATAAAAAAATAATAGTTTAAAAAAAACTCCTAGTCCGAACTGTCCTCAGTTCGGATTTTTTTTATCCATACACTTCATATAATGCATATTAAACATCGTAAATCTATAACCTTAACTCATATTAACATCATCAATAATTAATATACAATGAAAACAATTTTAAATCCGAGCCAAATAGATTTACGTGAATTATTTTCAGTGCACCATATTCTTAAATCAAGAGGTTTTAATATAACAAGTATTGGTAAAAATGACGACTTAATTATCCCACAGTTTCATTGGCCTATCTATATTTTCCCAAATAAACCTGCAATAGAAGATAGAGCAAGTCTTTATTCTAAACTTGATGATTTAAGAAGTTTTCGAAATCGAGGAAATCATTGTGAGCCAATTTGTTTTCATGGGCATAATATAGATTGTTCTGAAGCTATTGATATAAGAACAAAACTGTACAATCTAGTCGAATGGATTAATCCGGATTTAATACTATTTTTAAAAGCAGTGGATAATACACAAAGTAAAATAGACCAAATCATGAATATTTAATCTGTAGGTAACAGCAAGGTTTCGTTGCGTGAGCAGCACGAACAATGGAGCCCGTGTTGAACGAAGCCAATTATATCTATTGCTGTTGAACAACTTCCATAAAATCTAAATTTTCAGAACAATGCAACAAAAGAGCCCCTCGTTTAAGTTATTTTTAAGCGAGTTTTTTTTATTGTTATACTCCAAAGTTTTTGTCTCGAAAATGATATTATTGTAGTTTAAATCGTCTATATTTACAAAATAACGAAACCTAAAAAGCGATGTCTGGGGTTTTTAGACAAAACTGACGTTATGTGACATTTTTAAACTACATCGATGAATAATATTTCTTGGAGACATCATTATTTACCAGTTTTTTATCTTAAAGGTTTTACAAAGGAATCAGGTAAATTTAAAATTTACAATGTTAAGAATAAAAAGTTCGTTCAAAATGGGAAAGAGTTTTCTCCTGAATCATATTTCTTTGAAAAAAATGCCAATACTGTTTTTAAACCTCATGGGAATAGCGATTTTATTGAAAATGCTTATTCAGAATTAGAGGGTAAAATTTCTAAACTTATTGCAAAAATAAATGCATCGGACAATGTAACTAAATTCGATGTAAATGAAAATGATATGCCGATGCTCAACACATTTGTAAGTCTTAATTACTGGAGGCTTCCAAAAAATAAAAATGAATTAGAAACTATTGTAAACATTAGTCCAACGAAAGAATTAGGTTTCAACGTTCACAATAAAAACGGCTCAATTAACATTGGAGCTTCCGAAGAATTGAAGAATGATTCTGAATTTTTAAAATCCTATAGATTTCTTACTTCATTATTTGATACAGTTCGAGGCTTGCACTGCAGAACTCCTTACACAATCATTCAAAAGCATGAAGACCTTCCTTATTTATGTTCCGACAACCCAATCATTTTTGGAAAAGACGATTTTCCAGATGTGTATCAAGATGACTATATAATCCCGTTGTCAGGAAAAAGATTTTTTATAAAAGCTAAAGGTGGAAGTAAAGCAGATTATTATCTCTGGCTGTTAATTGATATTGTCATTTATAAACAGGCGATAAAATATGTAAGCTGCACTCATGAAGAATATCTCAAAATGTTAGATGATAATTTTGAAAAATACAATGTGTCTTTATCAGAGTTGAAAAAACTAATTTTTAAAAAGTTAAATGAAAACGTCACATAACAGGAAGGGCTTCTTTGCGTGCGTAACACGAGCAGTGAACCCGTGTTGAACGGAACTGGAAGTAGTTTCAAAAAGAAAAATAATTGTATTTTAATCCCATATATTTACTCACGGATTAACCAAATTGAGTTCGTTTGAAGGTTTCTAGACGAATTGACGTTGTAGGCAATGCTAACGCAGACCATTTAAAACATTTTTTTATATTAAATCAAAATGAACATTAGCTTTTTTTCTAACTTATTTATTTGGTTATTATTAATAACTTTACCAGAAATTGTATTTTGTCAATCGGCCGACTTTATTATTCAAGATGTAAAATTTGAAAGTCAGGGCGTTACTCTTGCAGGCTCAATTTTAACGCCTAAAAAAACATTTGCAGCAGTTGTAATTGTTCACGGGTCTGATCCTGTAAAAAGAGAAATGGACTTCGCAATACGTCTTGCCAAAGAAGGTATTGCTGTATTGACATATGATAAACGAGGAGTTGGGGAATCGGGCGGTGTATATGTAGGGCCATCTGTTGGTACTAATAATATTGACACTATTAATCTTAATTTATTATCTCACGATGCAAGTTCAGCAGTAAACACATTTCGAACCTATTTGAAAGATAAAAAAATACCAATTGGATTAGTTGGCTTCAGTCAAGCTGGATGGATAATCCCAATTGCTGCAAGCAAAAATCCACAAATAGAATTTATGGTTTTATTTAGTTGCCCTACAATTACTACTCTAGAACAACTTCGATTTCAGTTTTATACTAATGGAAACAATAATTTTTGGGAAAATCATACAGAATCAGATGTTCGTGAACATACTAAAAATGACCCAGACAGGTATCAATTCGTGGCTACTGACCCAAAAATTTCTCTGAATACTCTTTCAATTCCAGGACTTTGGCTTTTTGGTGAGAAAGATATACAGATTCCAGTAAAGTTGTGTATGGAGCAATTAAATACATTGAAAGCTCAAGGTAAACCTTTCGAATATACTTTGTTTTCTAAATTAGGACACAATACTGCTTTTGACAATGATAGAGTACCTGTTGATATTTCAATTCAATGGATAAAGCAGAAAACTTTTAACATTAAGAAGTCTAAAAGATCAAAATAAAGCATTGCCTACAACAGCTAAGGCTTCGTTGGGCTTGAAAAGCCAACAATGAAGCCTGTGTTGAACGGAAACTAGAGGCAGTTTAAATCCTGTATATTTACTTGCTGACTTCAGGAAAACGGTAATTATTTCGAAGTATGATTTTAATGTAAAAACAATTTTCCTGAGATCAAGAAAATTGTTCAGAGAAGCAACAATTTTTAATTCCATCGAATTCGATGGATTTAGAAAGCTAAAATTAAAGAGTAAGTATGGCTAAGAATAAAAAAATAAATGTATAGGGAATAGACGTTTTTGTATGTTATTCAGTAGCAATTCTTTAAACAAACTCAAGTAAATGGAAACCGACAGCGACTATATGCCATCGGAGGTCAGTTTTAGGGTGTTTCCATCACGAATGCCTGTCAAAAAGAGGAATAATTGTTGTTTGATCACCTATATTTACTTTATAATTAACAAAATAAAGTTTGTTTAGAGGTTTTTGTCCCGATGCTTCAGGAGAACTGACGTTAGTAGCAAACTGTTCTCGAAACTTAAAAAAGCATAATGGAAAAATACTTAAGACAATTAATTACAATAGAATTTGACGACAAAAAAGAAATCTTTAGTGGTTTTCTCATTGATTGGACAGAAGATTGGATTTTATTAAAAAATAATCCTTTTGATTTTATAATTGATGGCTATACGATTTTAAAAAATACAAATGTAAAGTCAATTATTCAAGACAAGGATCATGAATTCACAGAAAGAGTAATTAAACTGAAAGGTTTAAAAACAAGCGCAGCCGAAATAATTCCGCTTAAAAATTTGTTTTTAATTATAAATTTTCTGGCTAATAAATATGAGATTTTTCAGATTGCAAAAAAGTCAGATAAAGCTGTTTATCTAGGTAAACTTATAGAACTAAATGAGGAAGAGCTAGTAATAGATTTTTTGGGAACCGAAGGGAAATTTGAGGGTGAAATCAGTTTTAAGCAAAACAAAATAAGAGTTATAGAATTTGATACTGATTATATCAATTCTTTGAAACTAATTGTTGACGAAGAAAAGAAAAAGTAAGTGGCTAATCTAATGCCAGCTTTTTGGATTTGTGATTTGGTAGTAATTAATCTTTGTAGGGTAGGTAAAAAAAATAGAAGGGTGGTGTAATGTGCTTTTTGTTTCATGGCGTTTCGATGCTTTATTATGGCTTGTATAGTTATGATGTTATTTAATAATTGCTGAATTCAAACGTTTTGTCACAAATGGTTATTTATTTATAGTTGGAAAACAAAATTTACTTTTCAAAAACAGAGACTCGCAGGGCCTCTTTTTTATGCACTAAGTTTTATTTGTTTTTTTATGTTTTTCGTAAATTTTTATGCTATCTATATTATGGATAAGTCGGCTTTTTTTATCTTTTACTTCTTTGATAAAACCATCGCATTCTGCTTCATCCATAATACCAGATGTATAAGCTTGCAAAAGAATATCCATTGTTGTGAGGTAAATAATGCCATGTAATTGGCAATACTGCTCTATGTCTCTTAAGTTACTACTGGCAATATAGTCATTTGTATGTCTTGCTACTGCCATGCAAGCCGCCTCTCCATCGCCTAATGTCTTTTTTAGTATGCTATATTCCTTAATGATTTCAATATTCCGTGGCATTGGAATTATTGGAATCTTAGACCATGTTATAAAATTACTGATGGATGTTTGACTACTTTTGTGTTTGTCCAGTTCCGCTTTTACCCGGTCCAATATAACAAATTGCTCCGGGAATATTTTCGGTAACAGCAGTTGTTTACCTGCTTTGATAAAATGGATAATGACATCACAATCCAGCAATATTTTTGGATCGTTAGATCTCTTTGCCATCCTCATCAATATTTGGATCATCCACATCTATTCCAATATCAAACATCAATGAATGATAGTGACTTTCCGAAATTTTATCCTTGTCAAATAATTCTTTTGCTTTTGTTCCATAATTGCCAACAACAATAGGTGCCTCTTTATCCGTTGCATTGTATAATAATGTGGAGTAACCGTGTTCCACAGCACTTTTTTTGATATCTTTTTTATATTGCGAATAATCAGAACGCAACAGTCCAATTTTGTCCAAACGTATCAATAAAGCGGTTCTGGAAACTCCAAAATACTGCTCCAGTTTAATGATTGTTGCCAATGATATTTCTCCACCCCATGCTAATTCTTCTTCCGGTATTTGTTTGATGATTCCTGCTTCGGGCATTAAAAAATACGAACTAAAAATATCGGCATTGTATTCTTCGCGGTCTTTCTTATCAAATTTTCCGGCTTTGCACATTTGGAAACTGAATCCTTCCTGAATAAATAAATGATACAGTTCATGTCCAATAGTGAAATGTTGGCGACCAACAGAATGGCAGGTATTTACCAACATGAAATTACTGTTCTTTGTTTTTAATGCCATACCTGAAAATTCCCCATTTAACGGTCTGAAATAGGTAAGAACATCCAGTGATCTTAATAATTTTTCAAAGTCAATGGCATTCTCGTTTCCTATACCGTTTTCACGGCGGAATTTATTGGCTCTTACCTCCAGTATTTTATCATTAACGGTTACCATACAAATTATTAATTTTTAGATAATTTTTTACAATCTTACCAAAAGCTGCCATAGCCTCCATATCGTCATTATCAAAATCATTTTTTCTGAATGCAAAAACAACTTCTGCTACCGCTTCATCAACATTGTCCACAAAAAAGACATCCAAGTTTACTCCAAATAAATCTGATAATTTTTCTAAAATTTCTAAAGGGACTTCTCTTTCTCCAGTTTCGTAAAAACTGATCATTTCCCTTTTTATTTCCAGAAAATCTGCAACTTTATCTTGTGTATATCCATATTTATCCCGTAAGCCTTTTATTATTAATCCTGTTATATTTGTCATGGCTTCATTTTTTAAAAAGGTGAATGTAACTTTTTTATTTGTTACAAAGATATATAATTTTTTAAAATTAATTTGAAATGTACAATAAGATATTTTATATATTTGTATTAATGTAATGATTCACTTGATTTTAATGATGTTATTTATTGGTTTTTATAAGTCAAAAAATAATTATTGCAAATTTGTAGATTTATGTAAGTCTAAAGAAGATGAGTTATTACATTTTAAAGGGCTTACGGAAGAAGCAACGATAGATAATAATAAAGTTTTAGGGCTTATTGAAACTAATAAACTAATAGATATGATTTGTCAACTTTGTCTAGAGGATAAGCAATTGATCGAAAATTCACATATTATCCCTAACTTTATGTATAAGGGACTTTTTGGCGTAAAACATAAACTTGCCAATATAAATATTCAGGATGTTACTAAAGTTACCTATCAACAGACGGGATTTAAGGATAGGGATATATTGTGTGCTGATTGTGATAACGCAGTCATTGGAAAGTTAGAGCGCTATGCTTGTAATTACTTATATAATAGCCATGACAGCATTGAGACTGAAATCATGGCAGGTGATGCTATACACGTTTCTTGTATTAGATATAAGAACTTAGATTATACAAAACTCAAATTGTTTTTTCTTTCTATTCTTTGGAAATCGCATCTCTCAAAGAATCCATTTTTTAAAGAGATTGATCTTGGTACAGCATATTCAGAGAGAGTGAGAAAAATGATTTTGGATCTTGATGCAGGGGCAGAGGATGAATTTGAAGTTATTTTGGTTAAGATTGAAAATAATGGAACCAAACCTACTCAATCTATTGTTCAACCAAGACGGATAAAAGATAATGGTAATACTATTTATGGATATCATATCAATGAAATTATGTATCATTTTAATGTATCGAATTATAACAAGATGTCTATGTTTGATAAAGGCATAATTAAAAAAGATGGTATCATTGATATTGCAATAATAGGTGATGATTTTGGGAATGGATACTTCGATAGTTTTGTTGGACGAAAACTTTTACTGAAGAAGTAATTTTTTAATAGAAGCATTTTTATTTTGAGAATTTCGACATTTCTTATTGACAATCACTGAATAATTCCGAGTCACTGGGTTAAAAAGAAGTATAATCTAAAATCTATTTTCTATAAAAAATCAAGTTTATTTCTCAAATAGAGAGTCAGAGGTTCGAATCCTTTTTTAGTTCAATCGCTTGCTATATATAGGTTTTCTGTGTCCCACAAAAAATTAATGTGTCAAATTTGTGTCAAAAAAAGTTTTTTTTTAAAAGGGAAAATAGCGACGTGTCGTTTTTGGCAAACGAATAAATTGTTGCTACAGAAGCTATTGTTGCTATGATACTTTCAATGTTCATAATACAAATATACTGAAAATCTATATCTATTCAGAATCGTTGAAGTTTTCGGAATCAGTTTTATCGTTATTACAAACTGCTTTCCATATTCATTACGATCAGATTTATTATAGACTTTCTTTTTTGAATTAAAATTGAAGTAGAAAATTTTATAAGGCTAAAATAGACTCTTGTCTGTTCTCATAAAATCAGGAGGAATTGAAGATAGAAACCTTTCATTTCTTTCGTCTAGCCCTCCAACTATCGTTTTTAAACCAGTTCTTTTTATACTAATAAATTTTACCCCGGATGTATGCACCGATAATTATAACTGGTATTGCTATTAGAGTTTCGTACCACTGCATTGTGATTATAGATTTGATTAAGATCTCAAACCTATAATTTTATTTAGTTAGTGACAAACAGTATAGTGTGTGATTCGAGAATTGAACACTTCAATTTGAGTGATAAAATATTTGTACTCTAGGGTTTTATAAAAAAATGACTCTTATTTTTTTGAGAGATCTTCTCATAGACAGTCACGGAATACAATTCCGCGCCAACGGGTTATATGTTTTCCAGTTGTTGGATATTTATTAAAAAAGAGTGTTTTCTGATTTGTAATCAAAGTTAAAGGAATAGTCGTTTTTCGCACCTTTAGTCAAAACGCCTTCTTTTTCGAATTTGTTGCAAAGGTTTCGCACTTTTCGCCCAAGGGTTTCGTAAATTTTACCTACAATTTCTTTGCCGTGTAACCTTCGATACACTTCGGGAGTAATTTCGGCTGCCTTGAGCGCTTTTCGGTTGTGTTTACTGTAAAGATAGATGATGTTTAAAATTTGCTTGGCTGCAACGTCATAATGAATGTATTCGTTACCTAGCAATTGAATGAATTCATCTGTGAAATCGGTTTTTATGAGTACTCTGTCTAATACATATACAGGGTTTTCCTCTGTAGTTGACGGGTGCTCGACAATTAAACCAGCTTTTTTTAAGGCGTCGATGACAATGAAATGATTATTGCTTTCGGTTAATAAAACAGAAAACAAGCGTTGACGGTTTGCCAGTTCCGATTTGTAGAAATAGGCCAAAACGGCTTTGTGTTCAAATGTCAATTCGCTTTTTAATTTAGTAATAATGTAAACTCCAAAACCTTCCAGCCACGTTTCTATAGTTTCATCTACTAATTTACCAGTATTGATTTTCAGACTGATATTTCCTTCTTTGATTTCATAAGTGGGTAAATCGATTACATTATCTAAAGCCGCATTGACTAAGGAAGCCATACCACGACCTTGACTTTCTATTTTGTCAAATACTTTTAAAACCGAGGCTAATTTTGGGTTTTTACTTTCGGGAATACTTGGAATTAATCTACGAATGACAATATCTGTCTCGGTATGTACCAATTTTATTTTTTCTTTGAAAGACCCTGGGTTTTTAATTTCAATATATTGATTGGGCTCTACGTTGACCGTTACAAAATTGTCAATGGTATAATCTCTATGTGCCAAAGCATTATTGATGGTTTCACGGAGGAGCTTTTCAGGGTATTCAGGTTCGCTTTTGCCACCCTCCCTAATGGTTCTATTAATTTTAATGTGTCCCCAAATGTATCGGAACGTATCTTCCATGAGGTTGATTACATCAGAACGAAACAGTTTTTTGTCTTTACCAATATCATCACTAGTATCATAATAACAATTGACCTCAACACGTGAAGAAAGAAAATGAAATGGGTCATCACCACAAACCAACATACCCAAAGTAGTAACTGCTTCTTCTTTTATAAAATGTTGTTTACTTAAAAACGATTTGGCCTGTTCGTGACTTGGTTTTAGGGTTTCGTTTCTGATTTCTTTATTGAGTAGATTAATGTAATAATTTATTTTATCTAAACTTAAATCCTCAATTGTAGCATCAGCCACTTTCGCCAATTCTTTGGCATATTCAATTTCAATTTTATACTCTTTTTGTTGAAGTATTTTTGATGCAGGTATTACTTTATCTTGAGTTAGTTTTCGTTCATAATAAACAGTGTCATATCGCAAAAATTTTTCTTCATCCGAAAGGGGGTAAACGGCAATAACTGCAATTTCTCCGTCAAGAAAAGTTTCATAATCAAAATAAATATGATCTGATAAATCAATAAACTTATCTGCATCATCATAAAAGAATTTAGATTGAAGGTCTATCAGATTGCTTTCGTTATTTCTGTTAAAATTGGTAAGCGAATATTTTTTATTTCTTTCACGAACCCCACAAATAACTATTCCTCCGTCTGTATTTAAAAAAGCACAAATCGTTTCAAGGAGTGATTTCCAATCGCCTTTGGTTGATAGATCTTTTAATTCCACTTTAGATTTTTCAACATCAATAAACACATCACTTTGGATGGATTGCTTTATTTTCGCTAATGTATCTTCTATAAATTCTGATTTCATTATTTTACCTATGATTTATTTTAATGCTTTTAGGCAATATTATAAGGATAGCTATTACAACTTATCAAAATTCTCCAATATTCTTTGTTGTAATTCATATACTTTCACAAATTGTGTCACAAAATTGCTTTTTACTTTGCAATACCAAACCTACAAAACCATTTCTATTATTCTTTACGGTTTTCCTTTTATCTTAAAAAAGATAAGAATAAAAAAAATACCCAGCATCTTTCTATTTCTCTTTTCTTTTTTTCCAACTATTTTTATAAAAATAATCCTTGATGTATTCATAAAACTTCCCTGTCACATAAAGACCTAAAAGCCATACTACAATTAACCCTATAATTTCATACCATTCCATATTTTGAATCTTTAATTAAGTTCAAAATATGTATTTATATTTTTTACATGATATGCAATTTGGGAATTTCGATATTCAATTTGGGAGTGTTTCTAAAAAACAAAAAAGATGCCGATTAAGCATCTTTTCTTTTTTCTTTAGTCTTTTTTCAACTGGTTTTGATCTTCTGAAAAATTAAATAGAATTACCATGCTGCCTTTGAATGGATTGAACGAGGGCTCGTATTTTATATACCCTTTTTCGTTTAGTTCTTTTATGCATTTGTGATAGGTTGCTGTGGAACAAATTTTACTGATACGCATCACTTCTTCTCTAGTTATGCTTATTGGGTTTTGGAAATGGTTTATATTCCAATACTGGAATAATGTAATGTATAGACTGATGTGAGTAGGGTTGAGGTTCTGATCTTGTATGATGCGGTCAAAGAAACCAGTGAGATGGTGTTTCATGTAATTCATTTGGTAGTGTTCGGTTTTTTAGTATTTGGTTTTTAATGGTCAATTTTCAATTTTCAGTGGTCAGTGGTCAGTGATCAGTGTTCAGTTTTTAGTAATCAGTGGTCAGTGATCAGTGGTCAGTGTTCAGTGTTCAGTGATCAGTATTCAGTTTTTAGTGGTCAGTTTTCAGTGGTCAGTGTTCAGTGGTCAGTGATCAGTATTTAGTGTTTAGTGGTCAGTATTTAGTGGTCAGTGGTCAGTGATCAGTTTTTAGTGTTCAGTTTTTAGTGATCAGTATTCAGTGGTCAGTGGTCAGTTTTTAGTGATCAGTTTTTAGTGTTCAGTGTTCAGTGATCAGTGTTCAGTGTTCAGTGGTCAGTATTCAGTTTTTAGTGGTCAGTGGTCAGTGATCAGTGGTCAGTGTTCAGTTTTTAGTGATCAGTGGTCAGTGTTCAGTGTTCAGTTTTTAGTAATCAGTGTTCAGTATTTAGTGGTCAGTGGTCAGTGATCAGTGGTCAGTGTTCAGTGGTCAGTGTTCAGTGGTCAGTGATCAGTGTTCAGTTTTTAGTGATCAGTTTTTAGTGTTCAGTGTTCAGTATTTAGTGATCAGTGGTCAGTATTCAGTGGTCAGTGTTCAGTGGTCAGTGTTCAGTGTTCAGTGATCAGTATTCAGTGATTAGTTTTCAGTGGTCAGTTGGCTCAAGGCGTCGTGTCCTCCTTTGTTGGAATTACAAAATGGAGGATATCGACGAATTATGATATATTGTGGTTTGTTATTTTTTGTGTGTTTTATCATCGTTTTGAAGCGTTCCCATCAATTCCATTGAAAAATTATCTCTTGCTTGAACGTAGGCTACTTTCGGAATTACTGTGGCACCCAGTTTTTTCTTTTCAAAAGTGGCTGAAAAACCAAAATCTATTTTTTTAAAATTTAGTTCCTTGGCGCGTTTAATTCCTTGATACAAAAGTTGTCTGTAAATCTGAAATTCTCTAACATAGTTATAATCCATTCCTATCAAAGAGGGAGAATAGGTATAGTTGCTGTTTTTATAACAAAAAAGCGTGCCCACTAATTGCCCCTGTTGTTGCTCATTGTCTTCATCTTTCAAATATAGCATTATAAATTCCCAATTTGGGTCGGTGACCATGGCTATAAATACGTTAGGAGGATAGGTAAAAGTGTTAAAGGCGAGATTATTGTTTTTTACGTTTTTATAGAGTTGATAGATCTGTTCCGTTTCTATTATAGTTAGTTCATTTTTTATTACTACATCAAAAGCCTTTTCAAAGGGAAGCACTTCTTCGATAAAATGGCGTTTAGAACGTGGGGAAAGTTTGTTGGTAAAGGCTTGTGGAGTGTCCCATTCCAGATTTTCAACCACACAGGAGTCGGGCATATTAGCTTTTAAGTAACCTTGATTATGGAATATGCGATTTAATTGTTCATTTTCTTCAAAGTCCCTTAATACTAACATATCAGCATTTAAATGATTGTAAAGAGTTTCTATCTCTTGCAATAGCATTAGAATAGCTTCTTCTATTAATGGATGTGATGTATTAAGATAGCAATGATTTCCTTCGGTGAATAAAGACCCCATTCCTAACACTTTAGAGGTTAGATATAAAGGATTTTTTATTCTTTCCTCTTCTAAATGCTTTGATATTGATTCTGTTGCCATCATGTCGTCTTTCCAAAGTCCATAAGTAAAAAAAGTGGCTATTAAAGGAATTTCATTTTTGTCCTTGATTATGTAGTAGTGGAAGTCCCATTTGTTTGCAGGTTCATCAGAATTGGCAAAAGCAGCTTCTAAAAAATGAAGGCCATCCCAATCAAATGTGCTTTGTTGTCCTAGTAATTCATTCCAAGTAGGTTTGTCCATTTTTGATATCGATGTTTCATATTTCAGTTGTAACGAGGATTTGTCAACTATTGTGTCTATAGTAGTATGGGTCTCGACCAAACCAAATGCACTTTGTATTTTGCTTAAGCTATTTCCTGTTTCTTTGAGCACGATGGGTAAATACTTTTCTATTGCTTCGACTAATGCTTTTATTTCTTCTTTTTGGTTGTGTCTCGAAAGTGTGATGCGAATCCCTGTGTTTTGAACAGGAACCGCTGGATATATTGCAGGATTGACAAAGAATCCTTCTTCGAATAGGTTTTGAACTAATTTATAAGAAGTTATTGGTATTGCCGTACCAAGGAAAAACACCGGTGAATCGTTTTTGACTATTATTGGTAAAGCCGTTTTAGAAATTAATTCATTAAAATAGGCTATTTTTTCGGCTAGTTCCGATTGTAAAATGGTGATCTCTACAGACAGGTGGATATCTGCAGCAGCTATGGCAGCAGCTACCGAAGCTGGCTCCAGTTGTGCGGAGAAAGTTAGCGGGCCACCAAAAACTTTTATTTTTTCGCGAAGCTTTGCATTTGGACAAAGTAAAACGGCGCCACTGGCTCCAAATGTTTTGCTTAATGTCCCCATAATCATCACGTTATCCGGTATTTCTTTTAGTACGCTTAACACGTAGCCCGTGCCGTTTTTACCCTTCCAACTCATCCCGTGGACGTCATCAAAATACAAATGCAGTTGTGGATATTTTTTACTAAGTTCCATTAGTGCTGCAATAGGAGCATAGTCACCAAACATGGAATAGACTCCGTCAGCCATATACCAAATTTTTTTGCATTTTGACATCAATTGTTTGATTTTATCTTCTAGCAAAACCATATTGCTGTGCTTAATCATTTCGACTGGAATACCTCTTAATTTGAGTAATTGGCAAGCAGTTTGAACACTCCAGTGGACCTGATGATCGAGAATGACTCCGTCTTCATCTCTCACCGCTGTTGGAATTACCGCCATATGACCGAGGGTACTGTTCTTGGCGATAATAGTAGGAATACCGTACATAGCCTCCATTTTAGCTTCTAGTTCTGCATATAGTGGATTTGATATGTAGGATTTAGATAATGGAAATTGGGTTCCAAATTTTTTTATGGCATCAATTGCTGCTTCTTTCAATCTGCTATCTTGCTCTAATCCAAGGTAACCTGTAGTTCCAAAATGGAACATTTCTTTGCCTTTTATTTGAATTGTTCTCCCATTTAAGGATTTATCCTCTGCATAAAGATGCATTACGCCCTCTTTTTTCGCTCCTGAAAATACTTCATCAACGGTATCAATAAAGTTGTTGTGCTTAATTTTTGCCATAGTGTAAGGTTTTGATTATTTTTATAAAAGTGAGTATAAAAAATTAGATATTTTGGCTTTTTTATGCGAAAATCCCTATATGACATGTAATACTCCCGAATTGACAACAATAATGAATAATTGTTGCTTTTTGTATAAAATTATTAGTAATTGTTAATTATTTATGAATAATATTTCATTTATTTGTGCTGTTTTACTTAATATTACCAAATGGATATAGACGGCTTTGAGAATGAATTTGCCCGTTTTTGGATTGATGGGACTATTCTTTTTTTTATATATAAAGATAATGTCAGCATTAATTTAGAGGCTGCAGAATGTATTGTAGCTGATAGGATTCAGTTTCAAAATGATGTGGCTTATCCTATTTTTTGTGATGCCCGAGGCATTATATCCATGGATAAACCAGCACGAGATTATTTAGCACAATCGGGTTCGTTGCTTATTAAAGCAGTTGGTTTACTGGTCAACGAACAAGTTTCTGTGATGGTAAGTTATTTTTATCTTAAAATTAATAAACCCAGTGTTCCTACCCGACTATTTACAGATCAATTGGCCGCGATAGCATTTGTTTCCAATTATATTTAGTTGTATTAAAAACTCTTTTTAAATGCTATGGTATTTCATGGAAGATAAAATTAATCATGAACGTATTAGGCCTATTCGCCAAATGTTGCTTGAAATGGCAGTAGGGAATTTCAGCTATCGTATTCAGCGGAGTACAGCTGATGATGAAGTGGAATCCTTAATATTGCTGTTGAATATGGTAGCCGAAGAATTAAAGTCCTCTTTTTCTCATCTGAGTTATGTAAATCCACACAACAGCTATAGTTCCTATGTTCAGGCCAGTTTTATTGTAGATTCCAGTTGGATAGTAAAAAAGATAAGTACAGATGTATCTGTTTTATTGGGATACAGTCCAAAAATGCTTTATGGAGCCGGTTTTGAAATTATTTTATCAGAAGAATCCGCTGTGTCTTTTAATAGCATCAAGGAGAAATTGTCAAAGAATAGTAGTTATTCAGAAAACTTGGAGTTGGTTTTTGTAAGCCAAAACCAATTGCTTGTGCCTGCTTTTTGTAACATTTGCCGTTTTATGGATAGTACTAAAATATTAATTAGCTTAGTTACTACAATAGTTACTACAGCAGTTAAGGATAATGTTATTGCCGATGATTCTTCTGCTGTCCCTGTGATTCCAAGAAAAGAGTTCGTTTATCGTTTGTCCGATGTACAATTAATTCAGCAGGTTTACGATTATATTTTAATTCATATTGATAGTCCTTTACCAAATTTAAAAGAGCTATCTCATATTTTTGGTACAAATGAGTATAAGTTAAAATATGGTTTTAAACATTTATTTAAAACCACTATTTATCAATTTTATAATGTAGAACGCTTAAAAAAAGCACATTTGTTAATTGAGAATACTGGCATACCACTTAAAGAAATTGCCGCAATGAGCGGGTTTATAGATTACTCTAATTTTTCAAAAGCATTTAGGAAATCGTATGGCTATGCACCTAATAAAATTACAAGAAAGCAATAGCGACAGCCTTTTCTACTGCCTTAAATACGATGCTGTTTTATAATGGGTGTGTAAATAATACCTTTTTGACAACTAAATACTACCGATTTGCAAAGCCTTAGTCTTTTGTTTATCGGAATTTTATATCGGATTAAATTTAAATGTTTATCGATATGAAACTACGTGCAACAACTCAAATCATTCTTCTTAACAGTATCTGTCTGCTATATGTTGTATTGTTTATTTATGCGGCAGTGAGTAAATTGCTGGATTTTGAGCAATTTCGTTTGCAATTGGGACAATCACCTTTGCTGAGTGTTTTTGCGGGTTGGGCCGCAGTGGGTGTGCCGATAGTTGAACTTTTTATTTCCTTACTTTTGATTTTTCCTAAATTTCGTCTTGCGGGACTTTTTGCTTCCTTTAGCCTCATGGTGATGTTTACTACTTATATCATTATCATTTTATATTTTAGTGCTTTTATTCCTTGTTCTTGCGGTGGTATTCTTGAAAAAATGAACTGGACACAGCACTTAATTTTTAATATTGGCTTTATAGTTCTAGCTATTTTTGGATTAGTTTTAAGCGGAGAGTCGGTTTATTTTGAGGTTAATTCTGTCCAAAAGGAACCTGTAAATTTCTTGTTTTTTTTTAAGAAACGTAATGCTTTAATTCTGTCCATTTGTTTTTTATCCAGCGTATCGCTAGTCGTTTTATTGTATGCTTTATCGGAGCATTCCATACACCGTAATAACAGTTTTTTGCGCAGGTATCCACATCATCCCGTAACTCAGTTAAACGGCTTACCTATTACGTATAACTCTTATTATATCGCGGGTGTCGCAAATGATCGTATTTATCTTGGAAATGTCACTGCACCGTTACACCTGTTAAGTATCGATACCAGCCTCCATGATGTGAAACCAATCCGTCTTCGATTGGAGAGACGACATAATTATACTTTTTCGGCTGTTCAGATACGCATAAATGCCCCCTATTTTTACCTTATTGATGGAACGGTACCAATTATTTTTAAGGGCACCATCTCTGAGTGGTTTGGCAGACCTTTAGTTAAAGAGAAAAAATATTTTTCCCTATTGGAGCCTATGGATTCTAATCATTTTGCTTTAAGAAGTATGAATCCGTTTACCAATGAGTATGTACTGGGGACACTCTTTACTAATGATAGTTTTCATCTGAAATTGGCACCTCATTTACTTCAAAAACAAGTTGATGGTACCTTTGATACTGATGGTATGCTTACTTATAATAAGCAGCTCCAGCAACTGATTTATGTGTATTATTATCGCAATGCATTTGTTGTTGCCGACCGGAATTTGCAGACAGTGTATCGTGGTAAAACTATTGATACCGTTAGTCACGCTTCTATTAAGGTCGCATATCTGCATACCAAGAAGGAAAAAAAGCTTGCGATACAGCCACCAATGATTCAATTGTTTAGTACTTCTGCAGGGAAATATCTTTTCGTCATATCGAATCGTCTTGGTCGTTATGAGCCTGAAGCAATGCTAAAAGATGCTTCTATAATTGACGTTTATAATTTGCAAAAGCAAACCTATGAATTCAGTTTCTATTTATATAATTACAAGAACGAGAAAGTAAAAAGTTTTAAAGTTTATGGGAATTTGCTCATAGGCCTGACAGAACACTATATTGTTACTTATAAATTAAAAGCCAAGAATTTTGATTTTACACTTCAGGATTAATGATTTAACTGAAACGTAATTCTATCCATTTTTGTGTTTTTTCACGCTGCAAAAAGCACGGAGTAAGTTTGAGGGTATCTCTTTTGAAAGGATAAATTGCTGGAGTACATGCTTGGAATGATGACTCACGACAGCTTATAATCAGATTCAACAAATAAAAATATATATGATATACCGGCCAGTATCAGGGGAAGATCGAAAACCTGTAAAATAGAGTAGATCCTCATGTTTAAATTTTAGTATTATGAAAACGAGAATTTTAAAAACAGTTCTACCTGTGGCAGTGATTATGTTTGCCATTGCAGGTGCTTTTGCCTCACAAACTTCAGGTAAGGGAGTTTTGGCAGTACAAACGGGTTATATTGATGCTCCATCACCATGTAGTGAAGCTGTAACCTGTAACACCAATGTCGGACCACTGTGCACCCTGTTGGTCAATGGAGTTCAACGTCAGGCCTACGGCAAGATTAATCCTCAGGATTCAAACTGTCCGAAGGTTCTTTACAGAAATAATTAAGAACTTTTAAATTAATGATTAAAGGTGTCCGGAGATCGGACACCTTTTTTATTTTAATTATTAGCCATCCAGCCCGCTGGTGGTACTCCTTTTAAATAGTAGTCAAACCAGTTTTTGACGCGGAAATAAAGATCTTCTTGATAGGTCTGATCTGTGAGGACATGCTCTTGTCCGGGATAAACAATAAGAGTACTTTTTTTATGTAACCTCCACAACGCAGTTTGCAGTTTCGTACTATTTGACCAGTCTACGGACTTATCCTCATTCCCAGTCCATATTAGTAAAGGGGTATTGATGTTTTGAACGCTCCCAATAGGAGAATTTTTTAAAAATTCCTCGGAGTAAAATGGAGCTTGTATTCGGAATTGCTGGTTTTCAAAACGCCAAATATTTGATTGCCCATAGCCACCGTATGACAAATAGAAGCTTAGTAAGTCCGTTGCCGGAGCGCCCGCCACAGCAGTTTTAAATATATTGGTATGACCGATAATATAAGTTGTTTCTACGCCACCATAAGAATGTCCTATCAGTCCTATATTGTTTTTGTCTACCGAGCCCATTTCTATAACTTTAGCTACTGCTGCCTCCACACAATTAAGTGCCGAATTTCCGGGCTCGTTTAACTTGTATGCTAAGTCTGGCATCAGTACAAAATACCCTTCTGTCGTGAAGTTGGTTGGATTAAAACCATTGATTAATTTCAAAGAGGGTGCTACGTAATTATATACCTCATCCGATTTTTTTTGGTAAATGTTTACGATCATTGGATATTTCCTTCCCAGAACATAATCTGCAGGATAAAATAGTGCCCCTTTTAATGGCTTTCCATCGGCATTTAGGTAATGAATCAATTCTGGTTTTCCCCAAAAAAAGTCTTTTTGTTGCCCATTGGCTTGTGCTATTTGTTTTTCTTTTCCGGAAGCGGTCAGCAGTATTAGTTTTGGAGAAACGTCAAATCGACTTTCCATAAACTGAAACACAGGACTGTTTTTTGCCTTTTGAAGCGCAAACAACTTCATGTCCTTGCGAATCAATTCTTTTATTCCTGATGATTTATTCCAAATGGAGTAGGTTTGTTGCAGTGTAGTATTGTCCATAGTTTCAAGTAATAATCCCTCTTTGTCAGTATATGATTTTGCCACGAAGCCATAAAAATTATTTCGAACCAAGCGCTGAATTTGGCAGTCGTAAATACGGTAAGTGATTTGTCTTTTTCTGCCGTCCGTTATTTTCTCTTTTTTACTGCCATCATTTGTCATCAGCCAAATATCAAACTGGTCGTAGAGAATGATTTTTTCATCATTTGAAGTCCAACCGGGAAGATCATAAGGAGGAATGGCACCCGCCTGATCGCACTCTACATCATAAAAAGGAATGTTCATTTCAGCAGTAATACAATTGCTTTTTCCCGTGGCAATATTGTATACCCACCAATTGTTTAATTTAAAATAAGCTATGTATTTTCCAGAAGGGGAGACCACTGTGTGCTTAAATTCGTTGATTATTTTTTTTACAATCAATTTTTTATTCCCTGTCTTTAAATCTTTCAGATAGAGATCGATGTACTCTCCCACATATTCAAATTGGGGAAGGTATTCTATAGTGTTATATACTAACGCATTTTTTTGGTCACCCGTTAGCACGGCATTCGGATGCTGGTCATCTTCTACAGCTACAATTTTATTGTTTTCTGGCCACCAGACGGACCATTTTTCTATACTTACCCACGGTTTTTCTTCTTTTTTTGGTGGTGGTACTTGTTTGTCATTGGCGTTCCAAATGCTAATTTCGGAAAGTTTTTTCTGGGTCTCCGTTTGTACTATTTCTTTTTCATTCGCTACGGCACGGATGTTTAAGAACAATTGTTTGCTGTCGTCAGAGAGGTAGATTTTTGATAGGGGTATCCAACAGTCTTTTGCGAAGGAAGCTGTTGTCAATGGATCAAGTATTTTACTTTTCGGTGTGCTATCCATATTGGAGCAGAAATGAACTTTGTTGCAGCTTAATTCTGGATTTTCATTTTTGCATTCTTCAAAGAAAGCTAATGCCTTCCCAGACTTGTTCCATGCTAAGCCCGAGTAGCTGTTTTGGGAGTTCTCTGCGATTGTTGTTGCTCGAAGTGTGTTGGAAAGATCAATTGTTTGTACTGTTTTTAATCCTTTTTCCTCGGTAATAATTGCCAACATATTGCCGTTTGGGTTTAGGTTTTTTTCCTTTACGTTTTCAATAGTGATTGTTATAAAGGTTTTCAGATTATGAAACTTAAATGTTTTCAAAGCTTCATTGTACAATAGCACGTATCGGCTATTTGGTGTAAAGGTACCTTGGGAAAGCCCTTCAAATCGCTGCATTTTTCCAGTATTTAGGTTTAAAAGGTTTAGACTATCATTTTTTATAAACGAAAACCAATTGCTGTCGGACGTAAAATTTTCGCCATGTCCTGATGGAAAACTGTACTTGAAGTTGGTTGTCGTATTCTTCAGATAGAGCGTGTCTTTATCATCCGCATGACTGATGGTGTAGGATATCCAACTGCCATCGTCCGCTAATTTACCGGATGCTAACGTGTTCCATAATTTATAGTCATCATGGGTCAATTTCCGTTTTTGTTGCGAATGACACTTTAGTGGCAATATTTGCAATACAATAAAGAGTACTGTAATCGTATTTATTCTGTATAGTAGTTTCATAAGTGTTGTTTTTCCTCTTCCCAGCCCTCTCCTAGAAGAGGGAGCGAAGAATGAATTGGATTCAAGATTGTCTAGTATTAAAAATTTACGCTCAATCCCTTTTTTGGTTCATTTCATTTTAAAAACCTGAGATGTTGGAACGAAAAAATATTTCGTCTTCGACTCCGTTCGGGATTACTTTCAAGATTTTACCGTTTTTAATAACCATACTTTAGAAATTGCTTTAATATCCGGGATTTTGTGGAAGCAGATTACTGTTCAACAAAAGTTCTGTTTCTGGCAGTGGCCATAATAAGTCTGTTGGATTCCAGCCTGGTTTTATAGCTGATAATACTGGATTAGATTGCCCGCTTCTTTTGAGGTCAAACCAGCGTTGACCTTGTTCGGTGAACAGTTCCACACGGCGCTCTTGCAATATAGCTTCCAGAATTTCTTGCTTTGTGTTGGCAGTGGTATTTGCCAGGCCCGCACGATTCCTGATTTTGTTGAGGTCTTCTTTTGCCCCAATGCTGTTTCCTTGCTGTGCTCGGGCTTCTGCCCGGATTAAATAGACCTCTTCCAAGCGAAACAAAATGGAATATTCGGCAGAGGAGCCTGTATTATTATTTTGCTTGTATTTATTCGGGTAATACCAGTTTTGCGTTCCATCAGAAACAGTACCTATCCAATGGTTTTTTCTCTGGTCTCCTGTTTCAAATGCATTGCTTAAATCCACAGTTAAGGCTCTGTTGGGAGGGGGGCCGGATGCAAAGATGAAATTTTGCCCTTCTAAAGTATTTTGTCCATCTCCTTGTGGTTTTAGTTGCCAGAGTGTGCTTGTACCGTTTTTTAGAAAAACCTTATCCAAATCATATTCTAATGCGTATGTTGCAGTATTGTTGATCACTAAATTGGATGCTGTTTCTGCTGCTTCCCAGTTGCTAGCATACAGTTGTATTCTTGCAAGGAAAGCTTCGGCTACAGTTCGATTGGGGCGTACCCGCTCTCCACCGATATAATTTTTCGGTAGCAGTGTTTCTGCTGTTTTCAGATCAGTAATTAGCAATGGGTACAGTATTTCCGGGCTCAATTTTTTTGCTTTAGCGTTGACTTGATAGGCCGTTGAGGTGATATATGGGATTTCTCCAAAGAGGTTCAGTAGATAAAAGTGGATGTACGATCGCACAAACAAGGCTTCTCCCTTTAATTGATTTTTATCGTTCTGTGAAATTCCCGTCGACCTGCCAACGCCTTCCAGTACTGCATTGGCAGCAAATACTAAATTGTAGCTGTCGTTCCAGGTGCCCGTAACTGTTGTATTGGAAGGCAATAGGTTGTTTTTAAAAAAAGCTTCTTCGGGAAGACTACCGTTACTGTAATAAGCCAGTTCATCCCCGTAACTTCCCAGTAAGATTGAAAGTCCATTCAAATCTCCTGTCACGAGAACATTGTTCCGAAATCTACCATAGATGTTTACTAAAGCCGCTTCAGCGGTGGCCTTATCCTGAAAAACACTTTCGCCGGTAAACTGTGAGTCAGGCACGTCAACCTCGACAAAACTCTCACAACTGGAAAAGAATATGGTCAACGTTATAAAGAAACTTATAAGCCATAGTATTTCAACTATATTGATAAAATTATTTCGTATGAATTTCATGTTATTTTGTTTTTAAGTTTAAAAATTCAATTGTATTCCCATAGTCAACACACGCAAAGGAGGCAGGCTGCCTTGCGATTGATTTTCTGGATCAGGTCCTTTGAAACGGGTTATCGTGAGCAAATTTTGACCCTGCAAATACAGACGGCATCGGCCTATTTTTGACCAGGAATCAGGAAGAGTATAGCTAATCGAAAGGTTTTTTAGCCTTATAAAAGAGGCATCGGTGAAGACCGCATCACTGCTGCTGTAATTGTAAAATGCATTTACGGCATCATTATTAAAGCCAGCAGTATATTGCTGAAATGCACTGGTGTCGCCTGGCTGTTGCCAGCGATCCAGTACTGAAACGGGTTGGTTATTTCCAACACCCGGAAGCACCCCTGTGTAATTGAAGTTGATTCCCAACTGCTTCACGAATTGAAAAAGAAAATCCAACTGCCAATTTTTATAGGTCAGGCTGTTTTGCAGCCCACCAAAGAAATCAGGATTGGTGTGGACTATATTCTGACGGTCCTCTGGTGCTGTTATGGCTCCGTCATGATTGTAATCTTCAAATTGATATATTCCTGTTTGCGGATTTATACCTGTGAAACGGTATACTTTTCGGATGTCCAGCGGCTGGCCTATTTCATACTGATTAGCATAAGTAGAGGCAGCTAATCCAGGAAACGCGATTAATTTAGTACGGGCTATTGTAGCGTTAGCCATAGTGCTCCATTTGAATTGCCTGTTCTGGAAATTCACGGTTCTCAATTCCAGTTCCCACCCTGTATTTTCCACAGTGGCGTTTAGATTGGCTTGGATAGAAGTGAATCCTGTTGTGCCGGGCAACGGAATGCCTACCAGCTGGTTCGAAGAGCAATTGCTATAGTATGCCGTGCTCAGAAAGATACGATCCCTTAAAAAGCCCATTTCTAAAGCTAATTCCAGTTTTTTATTGGTTTCCCAACTAAAATCAGGATTGTACAAACGGGTGGGCTGCAGGCCGGTGATTCCTTGATAACTTATCCCCGAAGAACTGTAGGTATTTAAAAACTGGTAGTCACCTATTTGGTCGTTCCCCGTGGTTCCGTAGCTGGCTCTTAATTTCCCGAAACTTAAGAAGGGGAGGGCTTCGCCGATAAAGTCTTCTTTGCCAAACAACCAAGCAGCGCCTACAGCACCAAAATTAGCAAAGTGCTTATCCGCGCCAAAACGACTGGAACCATCTCGACGTCCGGTTAGGTTAAGGATGTATTTTTGTTGCAAGTTGTAATTTACACGTCCAAAAACAGCATTGTAACGATAGGTGCTGTTGTCGTTGTTGAGTATGGCTATATTGGCAGCCGAAGCAATGTTGGTTAGCAGACTATTGCTGGAGAAACCGGAAGCATAGAGGGCCTGTTGTTCTCTGGTCTGCTCTTGAAAAGTGGCTCCTGCCAGTATTTTGAATGTGCCCAAGCCCACTTCTTGTTGATAGGTCAGTTGTGGTTCGATGCTCCAGGACTGTTTTTTGGCTTGGTTCAATAGGAAATAGGATGCAGAACTGTTGAGACCCCAAGCTGGATTGTAGGCCGTTGAAGGGGATTTTTTAGACTCTTCTAAGCGGTTGTCTGTAAACCCTAAAGTAGTTTTTATCTCTAAGCCAGGCATGATTTTATAACCGATGGCGCTGCTTGCCATAAGATTGTTGGTTTTGGCGAGGTATTTCTCCTCCAAAAGACGCAGCGGGTTATCCCAGGTCGAGTTCTCCCAATTCAGATTGCCATTTGGATCGTATAATTCAGGTGCATTGGGGGACAGGACACTTGCTTCCCGTGTAAGATCTGTACCCAACAGGTTGTTTTTATCAGCCACATAGTTACCGGAAAGACTGATGCTGAATTTATTATTGTCTGCGATATGGTTGATGTTGAAATGGAGCGCAGTTTTCCCATAGCCAAAATTACCCGGGAATACGGTCGTTTCTTTGAAGCGTGTTCCACGTATGAGAAATTGTGTATTGCTGGTACCACCGGAAACGGCGGTCTCGATATTTTGGGTCAACGCTGTTCCGCCAATGAGTTCTTTTTGCCAATTGGTGTATCGGTTTTGATCCCAGGTACCGTTAATATCATAAGCCCAATCAGGGTATTGGGTGAAGGCATCATTAGCAAATGCCTCCCTGCGCATTTCGAGATATTGGGCGGTATTCATTAAATTCAGCGTTCGGGTGACTTTACCCGTTCCGCTGTAGGCATTTAGTGTAAACGTTGTTTTACCTGATTTGCCTTTTTTGGTGGTAATCAGGACGACACCATTGGCACCACGAGAACCATATATGGCTGTGGCATCGGCATCTTTCAGGATTTCTATATTTTCTATGTCGGAAGGATTGATGCCATTGAGGGGGTTAATACCCGTGCCAGAAAGGATTGTACCGGAAAGTAGAGTGTTGCTTACGTTTTCGGATGCATACGGCATACCATCAATAATATATAATGGGTTATTTCCATCTGTTCTTAAGCTGTTTCTTCCCCTAATTTGGATGTCAAAACCACCTCCGGGCACTCCTGTGGTCTGGGTGATATTAACACCGGCCATGCGACCCTGCAGCACCGCCAGCACATTAGTAACGGGTTGCTTTTCGATGGCTGCCGCTGTTATTTTTGCAATACTTCCGGTGCGTTCACTTTCTTTTACGGAATAGTAACCGGTATTGACCAGTACTTCTTTTAGGGTTGTTGCATCTTCTTTTAGTTGGACGTTGATTGTTTCCCGTCCGTCTATTTGCACCAGGACTGTTTTGAATCCCATAAAAGAGAAAACTAACGTATCGTCAGGTGATGCCGCAATTGTGTATTGCCCGTAGTAATCCGAGATGGTTGTTGTAAGTTTCCCTTTTACGGAAATGGTTACTCCTGGTAAGGAGTTATTTCCATCGGTTATAGTGCCTTTTATTTGCGTTAGTAGTATTAGGGGCTGGTTTTGCCTCAGTACCTTGTTGGCTATAGCAGGGGTACAGCAGAAGTACAGGCCAAAAATAAGCGAATACCAAAGTGCTCCTAAGCCATTGTTTAATGAAATAATTTTCATAATATTGGTTTAGTTAAATGAAACGTTAGTTTTGTTAGCGATGGTCCTCTATTCGTCCGCCAAGAAGAGTTAGAGGGCCTTTTTTTTGTTCTACTTAGGAAGATCTATTTCGGTGAAACAATGGCAACTATAAAGCCACAGGCACATCGTTACTATAAAAAGTATAATTATTCCTATTTGTATTTGTTTATAGTATTTCATAGGCATTTTTTTTAGTTATTGGTTGTGGGTTAAGGGTTAAGGGTTAAGGGTTATGAGTTGCTGTTGCGGCTAAATAGCCTGCACCTTTTATTAACAAATTCAAATTAAATTAACTAGGTGTTTTATTCAAAGGACCTTTCGGTGCAGGTGTCTTTTATTTAGTCTTAAAGTCGAAAGTCATAAAGTCTGGGGTTGTGTCTTTATTTAGTCATAGGCGTTTTTTTAAAGTTTTCAGTCTTAGTTTTTAGTTAGGCGTAGGAATCTTGTGCCAGTTACGAAAAGAGCGTTTTCTTAACTGATATTTTATGCGGTTTAGTGATTGAAACCACTGCTAAGGTTTAGCTTAAGCTGTTTTAAATGTGTGTTTTTATTTTACTCATAGGCATGCGGGTTTTAGCGTGTTAAACTGCTGCGAGACTATGAAAAATGAAGAAGCGGTGCTGAGAATGTAAGTTGAGTATTGTTTAAATAGTGGCCAAAAAAAATGGCATGGAACTCAGCTTACTGCATCAGAGGCATTGGCATACCTTAACCACAAATAAGTGAGCCCACGCCATGGGACGTGAGCATCTTACTTATCATCTCGTGGTTATAAAACGCCAATTTTCTGATACGAGATTCTAAGCGAATGCTTCAAATATTTTGTATGAAGAATCGCAAATATATAAATTATGTTACAAATATAACAAAATTATTCAAAACTAGCACTATCGTGCCAATAAAATTCGTAAATAATATTTTCTTTTGCCGTGATGGTTAATAATAATAATAGTAATAGCAACAAAAGTAATGAAGCAAAAATATTTTTGCTCGATAGATTTGTTTGTAACTACATTAAAAAAGAATGGATTTCAGATGCTAAATCAAATCTATCTCAAAGCCAAGAACTCGGGATACATCCTCATGTTCTAACTAAGATTAAAAATGATGATGGTTACCGAATACCATTATCCACACTAGCAATTATTTGCTTCTACAAAAAAATTGAATTATCCGATTTTTTCAAATTAATTGAAAAACAATATGGTTCTAAAATCAATGATGATTTTGTTTTGAAAACGAACACAAAAAAAGATGCCTAAGCATCTTTTTTTGCTTTTTAGTAGTTGTCAATTCGGGATTATTATTTGTCAATAAAGGAGTTTCTGTTGTTGTGATAATAGCCAAGTTGCTGTACTGTCTATATTTGATATATGAAATGGTATGAGATAATAGGGGGAGTTGTGGTGTGGTTTTTAGGTCTTTATTTGAGAGGGAGATTTTATGAATGTATGAGAACCAGGCATCTCAATGATAGTTGCAAGAGAAAGAAATGAAAGATGCTTTGATGGTGTCTTTTTTATAGCCTTACAATTAGGAATTTATTGTAAAACTACTTGAAGTTACATCTAAGTAAATTGGAAATGCTTCTAATAAATAGCAATTCCTTGGATGATTTGTAAGAAAAAATAAATATATTTAACAATAGATAAAGTCTTGTAGAACACAATAAAAGATAAGTACTAAACTTTTATACTTTTTTAAAATGACAGATAATGAGCGCTTTTTTGCAGCCTATAATTTTCTAAAAGGAAAGGGACATATCAGGACATATGCTGACCTCGCTGAAGTACTTGGTATTGATAAGGCAGAGCTAAATGATTTAAAAAATGAAAAACAGAAAGTTTCTATTGACAATCTTAGAAGTTTCATAAAAACATACCCCGAGATATCTTTGAATTGGTTGGTTTTAGAAGAGGGTAGTATAGAAATTAAAAAAAATAATATCCCTAATTTTAATGTAAAAACAGAACTTTTAATATTGCAAAAAGAAAAAATTGAAGAACTGGAAAAAGAAATCATAGAACTGAAAATACATCCAAAAAATCGCGATTCCATATAAATAGTGACTGATTCAGTAGTAAATTAGCTAAAAAAAACATTATATTGTTAGTTATTAATGTTTTAATAATTAGTAAAAGTAATTTAAAGATGCTAACATGTTTTTTTTTTTTTGGCTTTTCAAGATGTCAATTCGGGATTATTACTTGTCAAAAACGGAGTAACCTACTTTATGATGAAAGTTGAATTTCTCTACCTTTCTATATCTGAAGTATGGAATGGTATAAAATAATAGGATTTAATTTGTTTTGGATTTTAGGTCTTTGCCTGAGAAGGAAGATTTATGAGTTTAGAAGGGATTATAATAAAAATAGTAGGTGGAGGCGTAAAAGAGATAAAATATACAGAGCATGAAATGCCCCCAAAAAGAATTTCACTTTTTTGGGGCTTTTTTATTAGTAGAAAAATCAAGTATGATATTGACTTTAAGAATTCGCTATTTATTGAATTAACCGCATAATTTTAGTTTTATCCCTCCCGAAGCTTCAGGACTAAACGGAGTCGAAAATCCAGAACCTATATGCTGTATATGAGGATTACTAAATTAAGGTAAAAACAGATGAATACGCTTCTAATCTATCAATATTGTCGATTGATTGTTAATTATTTGTTATTATTTATTAAGGAATAGTATATTCGCTCACAAACTACTCTTATTAACAAACGGGCTTCGCCTTATTACTGTTAGTTAGAGTCGCGAAGCGCACCCGAAAGTTTCGTTTTTTATGATGGATCTGATTCTATACAGTAATTAAATAGAATATTTTAGTTCAAAATAAATACAATACGGCGCCATTTTTTTAAAGGAAAAACTAAGTGCAAATTATTTATATTTGCCTCATTACGATATCATTTCTTAGATAAATAAAAGAGATTGTCTCAACTGCGTTTTGATAGGGCAATGAAATAGAATTTTAGCATAAACGAATGAACCAACCCGAACAAACCAATACCACGTGGCTGTTTGAAATAACACCTAAAAATAAATTCTTTACACTTAATCTTAAGGAAGTTTGGCAATACAGAGATTTGCTAATGCTTTTTGTAAAGAGAGATGTGGTTACCGTTTATAAACAAACCGTTTTAGGACCGTTGTGGTATCTAATACAGCCCTTGTTTACCTCTATTACTTTTACGATAATATTTAATAATTTAGCGGGTATTGATACCGGGACGGTACCTCCATTTTTGTTTAATTTGGCAGGAATTACCGTTTGGAATTATTTTACGGCCTGTCTTACGGGGACCTCAAATACCTTTGGTGCTAATGCCGGGATTTTTGGAAAAGTCTATTTTCCCAGACTGATTGTACCTATCTCCATCGTGATTTCTAATTTGATTAAATTTGGAATTCAGTTTCTGATATTTATAGCCTTTTATATTTTCTATTATCTAAAAGGAGCTACCGTTGGGCTGAATGGTTCCGTTGTATTCTTTCCTTTTTTAATTGTATTAATGGGCGTTTTAGGATTGGGGTTAGGGATGTTTATCTCTTCCTTGGTTACTAAATACCGAGATTTTAGTAATTTGATTGGGTTTGGCGTACAATTATTGATGTATCTGTCGGCTGTGATGTATCCCATGGCATTAATAAAAGAAAAATTACCTTCCTATGGCTGGCTAGTTCAATACAATCCTTTGGCTTATATCATAGAAACTGCGAGGTATATGTTGTTGGATGTAGGGCACATTTCCATTTGGGGATTGGGTTATACTTTTTTAGTGACTGTAATCGTATTTTTAGTGGGTGTATTGATTTTTAATAAGACGGAGAAGAGTTTTATAGATACGGTTTAGTGATCAGTTTTTAGTGTTCAGTTCTAAAAAAAGTGATCAGTATTCAGTATTCAGTGTTCAGTGTTCAGTGTTCAGTGTTCAGCTTTTAGTGATCAGTATTCAGTGGTCAGTGTTCAGTATTCAGTGATCAGTTTTTAGTGATCAGTTTTTAGTGATCAGTATTCAGTGGTCTGTGTTCAGTTTTTAGTGTTCAGTATTCAGTGGTCAGTGATCAGGATCAGTTTTTAGTGATCAGTATTCAGGGGTCTTTACTACCCTGATCAGTGCCCAGTGTCAGTTATTCAGTTTTAAAATCTCTGCAACCGAAAATAGGAATTAGGTTTTAGATGGCAGATTAGAAATTGGCATTGAAAAATTAGAAAATGAAAAACAGATTGGGAATATATTATATAGATGATGTGCTGGACTCAGCTTCTTTTTTACTAAAAAACATAAAAAAGTTATAGATGTATCTATAGAAAATGACAAAATAGGCTAAAGTTATAGATACGTTTGCAATTATAATTTTGTAAAAAACATAAAAAAAGAGTCTAATAAAATTATTCGAAAGTAAACAAATTAGAAGTCAATGGGACGAGAAAGAACAAGAGTGGTTTTTTGTTGTAGTTGATATTTTAATAGACAGTTCGGATCCAAAAGATTATTGGTATCGGATGAAAAAACGAGAAAAATTATCGGGTTACGAGTTATCGACAGTTTGTCGACAACTGAAAATAGAAGCTACGGATGGAAAAAAGGATAGCACAGATTGTGCAAATAAACAAGATCCATTAAGAATTATTCAATCCATTCCATCTCCAAAAGCTGAACCTTTCAAACAATGGTTGGTACAAGTTGGCGCCGAAAGAATTGCCGAAATTGAAAATCCTGAGTTGGCACAAGCTCGTGTTAGAGCCACTTATAAGGCCAAAGGCTATAGTGATGAATGGATAGAAAAACGAAATCGTGGTATTTTAGTTCGTGATGAACTTACCAATGAATGGAAACAAAGAGGCGTTAAAGAAGGGAAAGAGTATTCGATTTTAACGGCAGAAATCAGTAAAGCAACATTTGGCGTTATACCAAGTGGCTAAAATGGTTAACAAAATCATCTGAAAACCTAGAGATCACATGACTGACTTAGAACTCATCTTTACCATGCTTGGCGAAGCCTCTACGACAGAAATCGCAAAGAACAAAAATGCCAAAGGGTTTATTGAAAATCATAAAGCTGCCAAAGCCGGCGGAAGTGTAGCTGGAAAAGCAAGAAAGGATTTGGAACAAAAGTCAGGTAAGAAAATTGTGAGTAAAGAAAATTTCAAACAGCTTTCAGAAAATGTGATTCCGAAAAATTTAGAATGAAAGTAATCAAATTACAGATTAAAAATTGATATCGCCATTATTATTGAAATTATTATTATTATTATTATTATTGACATTGTCAATTAACCGATTACACGATTAAT
This sequence comes from Flavobacterium zhoui, assembly GCF_042787235.1. Lineage (NCBI taxonomy): Bacteria > Pseudomonadati > Bacteroidota > Flavobacteriia > Flavobacteriales > Flavobacteriaceae > Flavobacterium > Flavobacterium zhoui. Next base: position 45,314 of record NZ_JBHZPY010000010.1, on the reverse strand, counting down.
CCATTTTAACTTTGAAAAAAGACATTATATTAAAAGCCGAAAATATTTCTAAGCAATATCGCTTGGGACAGGTAGGTACCGGAACGTTAACACACGATTTGAACCGTTGGTGGCATCAGATTCGCGGTAAGGAAAACCCATACTTGAAAATTGGGGATACCAATGACCGAAGTACTAAAGGCGAGAGTGATTATGTTTGGGCCTTGCAGGATATTAATTTTGAAGTCGAGCGTGGTGAGATTTTAGGGATTATAGGAAAGAATGGGGCGGGAAAATCTACCTTGCTCAAGATATTATCCCGAGTTACAGCACCTACTACTGGAAGTATAAAGTTTGGAGGACGTGTGGCTTCTTTACTCGAGGTAGGTACCGGTTTTAATGGTGAAATGACGGGTCGTGAAAATATATACCTGAATGGTGCCATTTTAGGAATGACAAAAAAAGAAATAGGCTCTAAGATTGATGAAATCATTGATTTCTCTGGTTGCGAACGTTATATTGACACACCTGTAAAGCGTTATAGCAGTGGGATGTATGTTCGTTTGGCTTTTGCTGTTGCCGCATTTCTAGAACCTGATATTTTGATTGTAGATGAGGTTTTAGCCGTGGGTGATGCCGAGTTCCAGAAGAAGGCTATTGGAAAGATGCAGGATATTTCAAGAGAAGGCGGTAGAACCGTTTTGTTCGTGAGTCATAATATGGCAGTTATACAAAAATTATGTGCAAATGCGATATTGTTACACAATGGAAAATTCGTGATGAAAGGCAAGACTACGGATGTCATAAATTTTTATTTAAGCCAGTCTGTTTTAAATGATTCTGAATATGTATTTAATTCAAAATTGCCCGTTGCAAAGGTAGCTTATGCCACCAAGTTAAATATTGAAGATGTTGACGGGAATTTGATGAATGAAATACCAATTGGTAAACACTGGCAAGTAAAAATTCATTTTACGGTAAGCGAAGCCATTAAGAATTTAGTCATTGGTTTGGGTATGACGGATATAATAGATACGCCCATTAGAACATCTTGGTCACTACCTAATGATTTAGAACCAGGAAATTTTGTTGCTACATTCATTGAAAACAAAATAAAATTCAATCAAGGTCAGTATAAATTAATTATAGGTATTTCCAGAGGCACTGAGTCGATTGAATATATTGATAAAGATATTATTTTAACAATTTCTGACGTGGTTTACGAACAAGAAGAATCTATTATCAATAATAAAAGTGGATTAATAGTTGACCAAATGAAAACATTAATTGAACAAATTTAACAACTATGACCATTTACAATAGGGATAATTATATTCTTGCCGAGTCACCATTAAAAAAAGAACTTTTAAAATTATTTAAGAAAAATGATAAATTAACCATTTTAGATATTGGTGGTTGTGAAGGTGAAGAATCCATCAGATACTCTAGAATTTTTCCATTTTCGTCTATCTATACATTTGAACCTTTACTCAAAAATCAAAAACTCGTTGAAGAGAATATTATAAAATATAAAGCTGGAAATATTGAACTTGTACCAGTGGCCGTTTCTGATGAAGAAGGATTTTCTCAATTTTATATTTCATCGGGTCATCCAGAAGATCAACCAATAGATTTAGATTGGGATTTTGGAAATAAATCAAGTTCATTATTACCTCCTAAAAATACTAGCCTTGCTTCTTGGTTAATCTTTGATAAAAAAATAAATGTTCAGACCATTACACTAGATTCCTTTTTTCGTCAAAATAAAATCAATGAAGTTGATTTTGTTCATATGGATGTTCAAGGGGCAGAATTAAAAGTTTTAATGGGAGCAAAGGATGCTGTTAAAAACATTAAGACTATTTGGTTAGAAGTTGCAGATATAGAATTATATAAAAATCAGCCATTAAGAGTAGATGTTGAAAATTATATGAAAAAGAATGATTTTCAAATTGTAAAATCGGATGTTGAAGGAGGTTTTGGAGATCAGTTCTATATCAATAAAAATTATTTTAAAATATTTTCATTCTTTTCAAGAATGTTCTTTTTTAAGATAAAGTAAAAACATTTCATCAAAATCATAGATTATTGCTTTATAAATTAAGAGATATAAAAATGTTATTAAAAAAAATAAAAAATAAATTGATTACAATATTACTTAGATCTGCTGATGATAAGTTTAAAAATATATCTTTTTCTCAATGTGGCGAAGATTTGATTGTTAAATTTATTTTTGATTGTCTGGGGGTAAATAATCCAACTTATATTGATATTGGAGCACATCACCCTCACTATATTAGTAATACAGCTTTATTTTATAAAAATGGTTGCAGAGGAATAAACATTGAGCCTGATCCCACACTTTTCAAGGAGTTTTTAAAATATAGAAAAGAGGATAAAAATCTAAACATTGGCATTAGTGACTGGGATAGCGAATTGGATTTTTATATTATTTCTTCTCCCACATTGAATACCTTTTCAGAGGAAGAAGCTGTGAAGTACGCTCAAGAAGGTGATTTTGAAATTAAAAGTATTGAAAAAATAAAGGTTAAAACATTGAAGAGTATACTAGATGAGTGTTCAAATGGTATTTTCCCGCAATACTTAAGTATTGATGCTGAAGGTATAGATGAGATTATTATTAGAGATATTGATTTTGAAAATAATTATCCAATTGTAATATGCATTGAAACAATTTCATTTTCCACAAGTGGAAATGGAATTAAAAATACTAAGCTAATTGAATATATTGAAAGCAAAGGATATTTATCATATGCAGACACTAACATCAATACAATTTTTGTTAGAAAAAGTTTGTGGCGAAAAGAAATAAAATGCTGATTATACAATTACAAGGAGGTGTTGGTAATCAAATGTTTCAATACGCATTTGCAAGTATTCTTGCGAAAAAGAATAAGACAAAGCTCTTAATAGATGGTAGTTTCTTTAAGCGCATTGAAAAAACTCCCGGATTTACGCCAAGAAAATTTGAGCTAGACATTTTTGACAATCCTTATTTTATGGCTTCAGATTTAGATGTTATTTCCTTTCATCATTTGTCGAATATAAATAAAGTTAAAAGAAAACTGGGATTTCATTATCCTAAAATATATGAAGAACCTTCTTTTGATTTTCAAACTGATGCTTTGGCCATTAAATCTCCTGTGTACCTAAAAGGTTATTTTCAGAGTTATAAATATTTTATTGCTTACGAGGATTTTATAAGGAAACTATTTTCTTTTCCTGTCGATACATTAGACGTAATTAGTAAAGAATTATTAATTACAATCAAGAGTTCAAAAACAATTGCAATCCACATCAGAAGAGGTGATTATGTGAGTGACAAAATCACAGCAGAATATCATGGGAGTTGCAGTGTGGAGTATTATTTGGATGCCATAAAACTATTAGCTTCCAAAAATAAGGATTTTACTTTAGTGTTCTTCTCTGATGATAGTGATTGGGTCAAAGAACAATTCGATGATTTGTCTTATTCAAAAATAGTTGTTGACCATAATAATGGAGAAGATAGTTGGAAAGACATGATGCTGATGAGTTCTTGCAGTCATAATATAATTGCCAATAGTTCCTTTAGCTGGTGGGCAGCCTGGTTGAATGAAAATCCTGAAAAAACAGTAATAGCACCCAAAAAATGGTTTAAAACAAAAGAGTTGAACACTCGAACATTATTGCCTCAAGAATGGATCAAATTATAAATAGGCCAGTAGTTTCGGTAATTATGCCTGCATACAACGCTTCGAGTTATATTCAGGAGTCTATTAATTCTGTAATTGCGCAAACATTTTCTAACTGGGAACTCATTATTATTGATGATGGTTCTATAGATAATACTTGGTCCATAATAGAGAACAATAGGAATCAAAATCATCGTATAAAGGTTTTTCACCAAGAAAACGGAAAACAAGGCAAGGCAAGAAATTTAGGGATAGCCCATGCTCAAGGAATCTATATAGCATTTTTGGATGCAGATGATTTATGGATGCCTGAAAAGTTGGAGATTCAATTACAGGAAATAAAAGAGAAAAATGTAGATTTAGTTTTTTCGGATTCTTATATTTTTTCGGATTCCAATGTTTCAGACAAAACAAGGAAGATGAATACGCTTCACCTTAGTTTAAAAGATGTTGAAGCATTGAAATTGTTTCTTGAAGGAAACAGAATTCCAATTCTTACCGTGCTTGCCAAGAAAGAAAAAATAGATTTAGTTAGCGGTTTTACTGAAAAAATGTTTATTCAAAATGCCGAAGATTATCATTTGTGGTTGAAGATGATAATTAATGAATGTGTTTTTTATGGCTCTGAAAAAACATTGGCCTCTTATAGACTACATGATAAATCATCAACTAGTGAAGATAAAATAGCCAGTAAACAACTTCCTGAGGTCTTTTTTGATTTAATCCAAAATAATCCTGAAGTAAAACATATAATTTTGATAGCCTTAAAAAAAATATTGCGAAAACAATATAGTGGACGAACTTATACAAAATCAGATTTTTATTTTGTTATAGATGAAAATTGTCGTTATCTGGATAAGCAATTATCTGCCCCATGTTATAAACTCATAAATTTTTTTCTTGGAATAAATATAACCAAGAAATTTTTAAATCATTTCCTAAATGGCTAAAGTCTCCATCATAGTTCCTTGTTACAATCAAGCGGAATATCTGGATGAGGCGTTGCAATCTGTTTTAGATCAAACCTACAATAATTGGGAATGTATTATTGTAAATGATGGTAGCCCAGATAATACCGAAGAAATAGCTAAGATTTGGATGGTTAAAGACTTACGTTTTAAGTATTTATTTCAAGAAAATTCAGGACTATGCAGTGCGCGTAATATGGGGATAAGTCATGCTCAAGGGGAGTTTATTTTGCCATTAGATGCTGATGATATTATTGCAAAGCATTATCTTAATTTAGCTGTGCAATCTTTCGCTAAAGATAATTCCTTAAAAGTTATATATTGTAGAGCGGAGAAATTTGGAATTGAAACTGGATTATGGGAGTTACCATCTTTCACACTTTATAACCTAAGTAGAAATAATTTAATTTTTTGTTCTGCTTTTTTTAAAAAAAAGGATTGGGAATTAGTAGGTGGTTATGATATTAATATGCTTTATGGCTGGGAAGACTGGGAATTTTGGATTGCTATTTTAAAAAATGGAGGTAATGTTAAACAGTTAAATGAAGTCGGGTTTTATTACAGAATAAAATCAAATTCAATGCTTAGGATAATTAATCAAGAAAATGAGAAAAAGATGTTAAGTTATTTGAGCGTAAAACATGCTGATTTTTTTGTGAAACAGTATGGATCATTTGCTTCAATGAATCATGCATTAATGGAAGAGAAAAATAATAATGAAGTAAATCTTAAAAGCGAAAAATTTGTAATTGATGTTTTCTGCAAGAGGTTTTTTGGTTTTACAATTTTTGGGAAGTATAGATAATATTGAAATAACAACATTGTAAATAATTATTTAGATTAATATATTTTTGCAAATTATTTTATCATTTATTTTACAAAATAGTATTCTTAAATATTCCTACATGGAACTATTTTATCAATAAAATTACAAATGTCTGAAAGCAAAATAAAATTTTTAGCTTATTATCTTCCACAATATCATCCTATTCCTGAGAATGATGCTTGGTGGGGAAAAGGTTTTACGGAGTGGACCAACGTAGTGAAAGCAAGACCACTTTTTAAAGGACATTACCAACCTATTCTGCCAGCTGATTTAGGTTTTTATGATTTACGGGTGCCAGAAGTCCAACGTCAACAAGCACAATTGGCACAAGAGTATGGTATAGATGGATTTATTTACTATCAATATTGGTTTGGTAACGGGAAAATGTTATTACAACAACCAGCTGAACAAATGTTGAAAAATAAAGATGTTACCTTACCATTTTGTTTCTGTTGGGCTAATGAAACTTGGAAAGGGATTTGGCATGGATTAGATAATCCTGAAGTTTTAATAGAACAAACGTATCAGGGTGAGGCAGGATATAAAACCTATTTTAATTATTTGCTCCCCTTTTTTAAGGATGAAAGATACATTAAAGTGGACAACAAACTGATGTTTCATATTTATAGAATAGAAGATATCCCCGATTTAGAGGTATTTACAAATACATTTAATTCGTTAGCTATTAAAGCAGGTTTTGGCGGGATGTGTTTAATTTCCACAGTAACTTCAAATCCAAATTTTATTATTGCTAATAACGATTTTTACGGTCAAGTCGGTTTAGATATTTTTTTCAAGATGCGTTACAGCAAAAAACCTTTTTTTGTTAATAGAAGCTTTTTGGGAAAAATTGAGAATAGAATCCGTATGCATTTAAATGGTTCCTACAAAATAGGTGTGCGTACTAAACCACTAGTATTTGATTATAAAAAAGGTGCTTCTAATTTCAATATACAATTTCCCAACACGAAATACATTTCTTGTGTTTTTCCTAATTGGGACAATTCTGCACGAAGTGGTAAAAAATCCCTAATTTTTAAAAATGCAACGCCGAAAGCCTGGCAAGAACATTTGCAAATTGCTACAAATGAATCTTTAAAAAATCCTAAAAACCCCCCTTTTTTAATTATCAAATCATGGAATGAGTGGGCAGAAGGAAATCATTTGGAGCCAGACAGTAGGTATGGATTGCAGTGGTTAGAAGCCGTAAAAAATGTAAAAGCAACTTTAAAAGATCTTTAATGCAAAACAATATTCTTGTATCCATAATAATTCCGTGTTTTAACGACGCAAAATATATTGAGCAAGCAGTTAATTCGGCATTAAACCAAACTTACGCTTATAAAGAGATTATTGTTGTAGATGACGGTTCTAATATAGAAACGAAAGCTGTTCTACAAAAGTTACGACCAACGATAACAAAACTGATTACACAAGAAAATCAAGGACAAAGTGTTGCGAGAAATGCGGGTATTAGTGAGTCTAAAGGCGAGTATATTTTAGTATTGGACAGCGATGATTTTTTTGAACCCTCTTTCTGTGAAAAGGCCGTTTTGGCTTTAGAAGATATTAATAGAAAGATAGTTGCATGCCACATAGTTCGTTGGGTAGATGAAAAAAAAATTGATGAATACCATAATAAAGGAGGAGATTTAAAAGTATTAATGTTGAGCAATCAAGCAACAGGAAGTGTAATGTTCCGTAAAGAAGATTTTTTTAAAATTGGGGGCTATGATGAATCTATGAGAAAAGGGTTTGAAGATTGGGAGTATTATATTCGATTATTAAAAAATGGAGGGTTGTTGCATATTATAAAAGAGCCATTGTTTAATTATAGAATGAGAACAGACTCTACAACATCAAAAGCTAATTCAATTAAATATGAATTATTAAACTATATTTATGGAAAGCATCGAGATTTAAATATTGCATATTTTGATGTATTTGTGCAACATTTGTTGTCTAGAATAGAAAAAGAGGAAATAGAAAAGATTAAAAATACACAACGGTTAGAATTTATAATTGGGAAAATGATGCTAAAGCCTTTACGATGGGTCAAATCTTTAATACGATGAGCGAAATGCCACAAGTATCCATAATAATGGCGACCTATAACCGGGCGGAATATATACTTGAATCTCTTCAATCAATCCAGGCTCAAACATTCAAGGATTGGGAGTGCCTTATTATTGATGATGGTGGAACTGATGATACAAAGGAAATTTTAGCGCCAATTTTAGAACAAGACTCTAGATTTAAATATTTTACACGAACCGAAAATTATCAAAAAGGTTTGCCGGGAAGCAGGAATTACGGTTTAGACCTTGCTCAAGGGGATTACATAATATTTTTTGATGATGATGATATTGCGCATCCCCAAAATTTAGAATTGTGTGTTCTTGAGTTATCAAAAAACGACATTTCGTTTTGTAGGTACATTAGGGATGTTTTTTTTGATGATTTTCATTATAAGTTTGATTATTCAACAACTTATACTTCTTTTAACATTGGTATAAATGATGTGGAAAAGATTCTAAGATATGAGCTTTTTTTTAATTCGTGCGCTGTGATGTGGAAAAGAGAATGTTTTGTCAAAAATCGATTTGTAGAACATTTGATGTATGCCGAAGAATGGGAATTATATTCTAGAATTATATCTGCAGGATTTAAAGGAATCTCAATTGAAAAATGCTTGTTTTATGGACGTAAGCACCGTTACTCACTTACGGGAGAGTTTTACAATTATAATGCGGTTCAAACTTCCTCCTATGCGGATTGTATTTTGTTAGCAATTAAAAATTTGAAGGAAAAACAATTACTTTCTAATTCTTTAATACGTTATTTTATTTCTTTATCAATAGGCTACAAGCAATACAAGTTATATGAAAATATTTTGGCAGCTGTTCAATTAAATAGGTTTGAAAAATTGAAATGGAATTTGTTTTATAAAACATTACCTACCCGGTTATTGCTCTATCGAATAAAAAAAGTAATTAAAAAAAATATTTAGCTAATTAAAATTCTTCTCTATTTTGGCACGTGTACTGAAACTATAAAAATGGCTTGAACGCATTAAGAAGTTAAATTAATTTTTTTGATATTTTTAAGGGTTTTTAAATTCAACAAAATCCGTATGGTAAAGGAGATTCGGCTAAAAAAATCAGTGAATATTTAAACAATAATAAAATTTAATGAAATTTTTAATAATAGAACAAGATTTAAGAGTATCGGGAACGAGTCAAGGAATTATTTCACGATCCTTTTTGGCCAAATTAAGAATAGCGTATCCCAATTCAGTTATTGATGTAGTTTATCTAAAGCAATATGATAGCGAAGACAGATTAGATTTATTACCTGTAGATTCTATAGATTCATTTGTGCTGGATTTAAAAATTCCTTTTTTTACCAAGTGGCTAAATAAAGTTTATTGGAGATTGTTTCATATTTCCTTAAAACAAAGGTATATATATAAGGTATATGGTTCTTATATAGCCAAGATAGATTATCATCAGTATGATCATATTTTTATAAGAAGTGCTGGATTGGATTGCGAAACTATATTAGGGGCCAAAGATCTGCCCATTCTTAAAAAAGCAATTGTTACCTTCAATGAGCCATATCCCACTTTTTGGTGTACGGGCTCCAAAAGCCCAATGACAAATTTAGAACTTTTTAAATTGAAAGAAATGTTTGAGGTAGTTTCTCAAGCAAAATCTTGTATGGCGACAGCATTATTGGCGGAAGATATGCAATATTTATATGGTTCTAGAACAAAGTTCCATTCTTTACCACATCAGTACGACGAAAGTGTTTTTGATTTATCGGATGTTAGCAGCATTTTAAAAAAGAAGAAGAAAATTATGATTTCCTATCACGGCGCAATTCAATTTGGTAGAAACATAGAAATTGTATTGGATGCTTATCAAGAATTAATGGTGGAAAATTCTTTATATAAAGAAAACACCGAGTTTGCCATAAGGGTAAAAGGAATTGATTTGCAAAAATTAGCAAAAAAATATTCAAAAACGCCCAATATAATAATTTTGGGAACCTTGAACTTCTCCAATTCGTGCAATGAACAGGTGCATGAAGCCGATATTAATATCATTTTAGAAAATGGGCCTTTGTATTGTAATATTTTGGTCGGGAAAGCCCCCTTTTTGGCCGCAATACGAAAGCCGATTCTTTCTGTTTCACCGGAAAAAAGTGAAATTCGAAGGATAATAACTGACGATAAATATATTGCCAGTTGCTTAGATAAGAAGGATATTAAACAAAAACTGGAAAATTTAATTATTAATAGAATATATTCAGATGAACCAGTTTATCCATTAGGAGATTATTTTAGTGATGAGAGCTTTAAAAGAATGCTGGATAAAATTTTGAAAGAGTAAACCAAATAGAAACGGTTTTTATTTTAATATAGCTTAATTATGAAAAAAACTTGGACAGGAGAACGTTTAGAACCGCATATTTTTTCAAGAGATGCGATTGAGCATTTGCATAGATATTCAATTGTAAATAACTATATTTCAAATAAAATAGTATTAGATATTGCTTGTGGTGAAGGTTATGGAAGTAATCTAATGGCTCAATCTGCAGAACGTGTTTATGGTGTTGATATTGATAATGAGGCTGTTGACTTGGCAACAAAAAAATATACCAAAAACAATTTAAGTTATCAAGTTGGTGATGTAACTAAAATTCCATTCGAAAATGATTCTATTGATGTTGTTGTAAGTTTTGAGACATTGGAGCATCACGATAAACATCACGAAATGATGATTGAAATTAAAAGAGTTTTAAAAAAAGACGGACTCATGTTTTTGTCAACTCCAGATAAATTGTATTACACAGACAAAGCCAATTTCAAAAATGAATACCATGTAAAAGAACTTTATAAAGAGGATTTTTTTAAATTGGTAAATAGTTATTTTTCTAAAAGTCAATTTTTAACCCAAAAATACTTAGGCAGTGTTTCTATAATTCAAGATGAATCTGATAAAAATGAATTGAATGTTTTTTTAGGTAATTATAATGATGTTCAACAAACAAATGTTGATGCATTATATCTTATTGCAATTGCATCCGAAGCTGATTATGTTTTACAAGATGTATCACTTTTTGAAGGTTCACAAATTATTTCTGAACAAGTTAGCAGTGTAATTTATAATAGTAATTCATTCAAATTAGGAAATTTGTTATTATATCCAATAAAGAAAATTAAAAGTTTACTCAAATAATGCTTTCAATAATTATCCCATATTATAAAATTACGTTCTTTGATAAGACTATCCAATCGCTGGCCAATCAAACGAACAAGAATTTTAAAGTTTTTATTGGTGATGATAATAGTCAAAATAATCCGTCAGAATTATTAGAAAAGTATAAAGGTAAATTCCAATTTCAATATACTAAATTTGATGAAAATTTTGGTTCGAACGATTTAGTTCAACAGTGGAATCGTTGTATTGAATTAGATAATTCTGAAAACAAATGGTTAATGATTTTGGGGGATGATGATGTTTTAGATAAAAATGTAGTCGAAGAATTTCATAATCAAAGAAATAAATTTGAAGATTCAATTAATGTTGTGCGATTTTCAACGATTAAAATTAATCAAAAAGGTGACTTTATTTCAGATATATATTATAATCCGATAACTGAAAACTCTGCAGATTTTCTTTTTCGCGAAACAAGAAGTTCTTTGAGTGAATATGTTTTTAGAAAAGATGATTTAATAAAAACTACTATAAAAAAGTTTCCTTTAGCTTGGTATTCGGATGTTTTAGCCGTCTTGGAAGTGTCAGATTTCAAAGAAATTTATTCAATAAATGAAGCAGTTGTTAAAATTAGAATTTCTGATGAAAGTATTTCTGGAAATTCAGATAATATGTCAAAAAAAATAAAAGCTAGTTTTCAATTTTATTACTATTTACTATATTGTAAAAATGAGTTTTTCACAGAAAATCAAAGGCAAATTTTGCTTCAGAAACTAAATAATAGTTACTTTCACAGAAAAAAAAGTGCAATGAATTTTTTTAAGATTTCATTCCTACATTTAAAATATTTTTCTACCAAAGAATATTTAAATTTTTTAAAGTCATTCTGGCAAAAAATTAAAAAATAAATGCGAATAGGCAACAACCCACATAAAAATCAACCCATTCAAGGTTCTGAGTATTTACACCAGATAATTATTCCAGTTTATATACCACATTTTGAAGGTTATTTTAAAGATAGTTTTGACATTTTAAAATTATGTTTGCAATCTGTTTTCAATACCATTCACAATAAAACTTTCATAACTATTGTAAACAACGGAAGTTGCGATGTGATTAAAAATTATCTAAATGAACTCCATACTCAAAATAAAATTCACGAAGTCATTCACACCAACAACATCGGGAAACTAAATGCAATTCTAAAAGGATTAGCAGGAAATTCTATAGAGTTAGTAACCATAACAGATGCCGATGTTTTGTTTTTAGATAATTGGCAAATTGAAACCACAAAAGTATTTAGAGCATTGCCAAAAGTAGGAGTTGTGGGTATAGTGCCTCAATTTAATATGTTTAAAAATAAGTGCGGGAACACTATTTTTGATAATCTGTTTAGTAAAAATCTAAAATTCATTCCAGTAAAGACACCTCAAGCATTAGTCCATTTTTATGACAGTATTGGTTGGGATAGTAGTTATAATAAAAATTATTTGAAATACAGTTTAGGCTTAGAAAAGAATAATAGCACCGTTTATATAGGTTCTGGGCATTTTGTAGCAACGTATAAAAAGCAAATGTTTCAGGAAATGAAATCGTACTTACTTTTTAAACTAGGAGGAGATTCAGAAGACTATCTTGATACTTTGCCTTTGAAATATGATTATTGGAGAGTGACTACCTATGATAACTATGCCTTTCATATGGGGAATGTATATGAAGATTGGATGTCTGAAATAAAGTATGACACAAAAAAAAGAGTTGAAATGGATTGTGATTTTGCCCACTATAAACTAGCTAGCACTTTTAAAGTTTCATTAAAGAATAGAATATTTACCAAGTTTTTATTTAACGACTCAATTTCAAAGTTGTTCTATAATTGGAAAAAATTACCAAAATTAATGGTAAATAATTATAATAATATTATTCCAAAATGAAAGCTTCTATACTCATTATATCAAAAAATAGAAAGGAAGAATTAAGTGTTACTTTAAACAGAATAGGAACTTTAGTCGATATTTCGATTTATGAAGTATTAGTTCTACTTGACGGTTGTAGTGATGGTTCAGAGGAGTTAGTCCATCAATTCAATTGGGTTATTTGGACAGTCTTAAGCAAAAGCATTGGTGCTTCAGCTGCCAGGCATACTCTTTATCCTAAGGCTCAGGGCGAATTCTTAATTGGTTTAGATGATGATGCGCATCCTCTGCATTCCGATTTTATAGAGCAAACTGTTGGTCTTTTTGACAAATATTCTAATGTTGGTATTATTGCTTTTCAGGAAGTCAAAGGGATTTATACTTCAGATACAGAAGCATTACTTAAATGTGAATCTCGACAAGAAGATTATTTTACTAACGATTTTATAGGCTGTGGTTTCGCAATGCGGAAAGAGGTATATAAAATTATTAATGGTTTTCCGGTTTGGATTGATATTTATGGTGAAGAGTCCTGCGTTGCTATAGAGGTTATCGCTAAAGGTTTTGAAATACTGTATTCCAATAAAATTAAAGTGAATCATCGGGTAAATAGGGAAGTCCGAAAAATCACGGGACAGAATTATTTTAGATTTGGAAAACAACTAAAAAATAGTACCTACTATTTTTTGGTATATTACCAATGTCCTTTAATTAGCATTGTGAAGTTATATTGGCATAACTTTAGAAAATATGCTTTAACAGACTACCGATGTTTCAAAATATTTTTTAAAATTATTTTTGAAGTTTCAATCAATCTTCCTAGAATCATGAAGTATAGAGAACCAATAGATAAAGAAGTAATAAAAAAAATGAGAAGTTTGTCTGGATTAAAATTTTAAAATAATAGAATTAACACCGTCGGTAGAATTAAACAAAACTCTATTACAGATGTTTTAACTGATCTTCAGCAATCAAAAAACTGCAGCAACAAAAAATATATTGGAAACCAGAAAAATGAGTGTTTTAAGATTCAACACGTTACATGAAAGTAGAATCATAAATACTATGAAAAGGAAATTTCGATTATTTGTTTACTTTTACTTTAAATACCAAAAGCTTTCAAATAAATGGATTTTATTTTAATAATTGGATTGGGTTCCATTGGTGAAAGACACTTGAATAATCTTATTAATTTGGGTTACACCAACATTATTATAGTCAGTAAATCTGGGAGTATTCCATCTGAATTCAAGCGATTTGCCGTTTATACCGATACTCAAAAAGCACTTACTGAAAATTCAATTTCACATGGGTTTATTTGTACTCCGACATCCAGTCACCTTGACGATTTGAAAATTTTATTGAAAAATGATATTGCAAACATCTATCTGGAAAAACCCATAAGCCATAATCTTACTCATTTAAACGAGATAAGTAGTTTGACAAACAACTGCAAACGGCTTGTTGTGGGATATGATTTGCATTTTGATCCTGGTCTGATAAAAATTAAAGAGTTGCTCAGCGAAAATAAAATGGGTAAAGTGTTTTCAATCAATGCCAGTGTCGGGCAATATTTGCCTGACTGGAGGCCCAATCAGGATTATTTGAAAGGGATGAGTGCACGAATTGATAAAGGGGGTGGGGTGATGTTGGATTTGGTTCATGAATTTGACTATGTGCGATGGTTGGTTGGAAAGCCTAAAAGTATTGCCTGTATTTTTCAAAATAATCCTAGTTTGGCAATAGAAACAGAAGACGTGGCAGATGTACTGATTCATTTCGAGGGTAATTCCTCTGGAACCATTCACTTAGACTATCATCAGAAAAAGTTGGTGCGAAATTGTATGATCACTTGTGAAAAGGGTACTGTATTTTGGAATTTAACGAAGTCTGAAGTGAAAATTATCCGACACGACCACGAAGACGAACTGTTCTCTTATCTTGGTTTCGAGAGAAATCAGCGGTATATGGATAGCATTAAGGCTTTTTTGGACGAATCAAAATTTCACGATAGCTTAACCACTTTTGAAGAAGCATTGGTGAGTTTAAAAATGGTTGTGGCCGCCAAAGAATCCTCCATTTCTAAACAATTCACAGCAATAAATTGAATATATGATATTAGGAACCATTTGTTGCAGAGGGGGGTCAAAAGGAGTCTTGGGCAAAAATACCCGTCTTTTGAATGGTATGCCATTGCTCACATATACGATTAATGCTGCTCAACAAAGTAAGTATTTAAATGATTTAATCGTTTCATCGGATAGTCAGGAAATACTGGATATTTCCAAGAATAACGGCGTTGCCATTACTTTTGTCAGACCGGATGATTTATCCACAGATACTGCCAGTAAGTGGCCTGTTTTTATTCATGCAATCGAAAAGTATGAAAAACTGACAGGGAAAACTGTTCGTTATATTGTGGATATGGATGTTACCGTACCACTAAAAACAACTCAAGATATTGATAATGCTATTGTTTTAGCTTTGCAATCACCTGAAATTGATGTTGTCATAACGGGTTACGAACCAGAACGTAATCCTTATTTTAATATGATGGAAATCAATAATTCCGGATTTGCCGAGATGGTAAAAAAAACAGAAACACCCATCGTTAGAAGGCAGGATGCTCCCAAAGTTTTTAGTTTGACCCCTGCGGCTTATGTCATTAAAAAAGAAGCCTTGTATCAATACCAACATTGGAGTGAGGCAAAATGCATGATTAGTGAAATGCCCAGAGAAAGAGCCATTGATATTGATACCGAACTTGATTTTAAACTAATAGAATTTTTACTAAATGATAAATAATTTATTTGATTTGACGGGGAAAGTTGCTTTCATTACCGGAGGCGCAGGGCTGCTTGCAACCGAGCATGCCTTAGCTTTAAATGAATATGGTGCGAAAGTTATTTTGGCCGATATCAACTTAGATAAAGCCAACGAAATAACCTGTTATTTGCAAGAGCAACAATGCGAGGTTGATTTTATAAAGTGTGATGTTACTTCAAAAGAAAGCTGGGAAGGCGCATTGCAGTATGTTTTAGATAAATACAAAAAAATAGATATTTTAATAAACAATGCCGGTTTTACCAACCAAAGTAAATCCGAAAATTTTGATGCCACTTTTGAGAATTTTCCTTTGGAGGATTGGAATGCTATCATGAATGTTAATTTAACAGGTGCTTTTTTAGGGTGTCAGGTGATAGGCAGCCAAATGCTCAAACAACAATCTGGTTCGATAATTAACATTGCATCTTTGTATGGAGTGGTCAGTCCAAATCATAAAATGTATCCCGGAACAGGAATTTCACAGCCTGTAGCCTATAGCGTTAGCAAACACGGCGTAATAGCGTTGACAAAGTACTTGGCGACATTGTGGGCCGAAAAAGGGATCAGAGTGAACAGTTTAACTCCGGGAGGAATTTGGAATGGCCACGATGGGTTATTCCTGGAACGATTTAAAAACTTAAATCCCATAGGGAGAATGAGCGATAAATCAGAGTTAAGAGGTGGTATAGTCTTCCTTGCCAGTGAAGCAAGTAGTCACGTAGTGGGACACAACTTAATCATCGATGGCGGTTGGACTGCATGGTAAATTTTTAAAAACACATAATGAATCCATTTATAGTAGTAGCAGGAAGAAAAATAGGTCCAGATTATCCACCTTTGGTCATTGCCGAAATCGGTATTAATCATGAAGGTTCTTTGCAGGTGGCCAAAGAAATGGTTGATGCTGCCCAAAGGGCAGGTGTAGAGGTAGTCAAACATCAAACACACATTGTTGAAGACGAAATGAGCGGTGCTGCTAAAAAAGTAATTCCCGGTAATTCAGATGTTTCCATTTATGAAATTATGGAACGTTGTGCATTAGACGAAACCGATGAATTCGAGTTAAAAAACTATGTCGAGAGTAAAGGGATGATTTTCATTTCAACCCCTTTTTCACGTGCCGCCGCCAATCGATTGCAAAAATTTGATATTCCGGCCTATAAAATTGGTTCAGGTGAATGCAACAATTATCCTTTATTGGAACACATCGCTTCTTTTGGGAAGCCGGTGATTTTAAGCACGGGAATGAATACGATTGAAAGCATTACCAAAGCAGTGGCTATTTTTGATAAATTTAAAGTGCCCGTCGCACTACTGCATACTACCAATTTATATCCCACCCCAATACATTTAGTACGTTTTGGCGCGATGATGGAAATGCACCAAGCTTTTCCGGACAAAGTTTTTGGTTTGTCCGATCATACCCTGAATAATAATGCCTGTTTGGGTGCAGTGGCTTTGGGTGCCAGTATTCTGGAGCGTCATTTCACGGATACGATGCAACGAACAGGTCCGGATATTGTGTGCAGTATGGACGAACAGGCCACAAAAGAATTGATTGTAAACTCCGATGAAATGTGGCAAATGCGGGGAGGAACGAAAAAACCCGCCAAAGAGGAGCAGGTCACCATTGACTTTGCCTTTGCCACGGTTTGTACTATTGCCGCAATTAAGCAAGGAGAAGCGTTTACCAAAGAAAATATTTGGGTTAAACGTCCCGGAACGGGTGAAATTCTGGCAGAACATTTTAATGATTTAATTGGGAGAGTAGCTGTTAGAGATATTGCAAATGATGAGCAATTAAGATTGGAAGATATAGATTAATAGTATCTCTCGTGAAAATTTTTTGGGGTGCGGTTGACATGATGAAATAGCAAGGTATATACTTTGCCATCGGGAAGTATATAGGGAGCTAAGTCGCCGAATGGTAGAGATTCGTTGTTATAAAGAAGAAATGAATATAAAAAAAATCCTGTTCTTAACTGGAACGCGTGCCGATTTTGGCAAAATTAAATCTTTGATTTCAATTCTGGATGACCATCCGGATTTTGAAGTTTTTGTTTTTGTAACCGGAATGCATTTGCTGAGAGAATATGGCTATACCCTTATCGAAATCGAAAGATGTAATTTTAGAAACGTGTACACGTTTGAAAATCATACACATGAGACCACGATGGATTTAACATTAGCCAAAACCATTGAAGGTTTATCCGGTTATTGCAAAAAAGTAAATCCTGATTTAATTGTAATTCATGGTGATCGAGTAGAGACACTTGCTGGAGCAATTGTGGGCTCTTTAAACAATATTTTAGTGGCACATATTGAAGGTGGGGAATTATCAGGAACTGTTGATGAATTGATTCGACATAGTGTCAGTAAATTAAGTCATGTTCATTTTGTTTCTAATGCTGATGCAGCAAAACGATTGCTTCAAATGGGAGAAATGGAAACTTCTATTTTTAACATCGGTTCGCCAGATATTGACATTATGTTTTCGGATTCGCTACCTAGTTTAGAAATCGTGAAATTGTATTATGAGATAAATTTCGAAAAATTTGCCATCGTAATGTTTCATCCGGTGACGACTGAGTCTGCTGAAATGCAACATTATGTAAAGGATTTTGTAAGTAGTCTGTTGAATGATACCCATAATTATATTGTAATTTATCCTAACAATGATTTAGGCAGTCAATGTATTATTAAAGAATATGAACGGTTAAAAAATAATACTCGTTTTAGAATTTTTCCTTCCCTACGCTTCGAATATTTTTTGACCTTACTGAAAAATTCGCAATTCATTATTGGCAATAGTAGTGCGGGAATTAGAGAAGCTCCCTACTATGGTATTCCAATTATTAATATTGGGACTCGTCAACAAAACAGAGTTGTGCATGCTGATATAATAAATGTTGATTATAATATTAAAAGTATCAACAAAGCATTGCAATCGATTGATTCGCACAAAGTACAAATCACAACAACGGATTTTGGACAAGGAAATAGTACTGCTTTATTTCTAAACTCCATGCAGAATAGCGATATTTGGAAAATAAATCAACAAAAACAGTTTAGAGATAATTAATGGCGAACACAAAAATTTTTATTTTACTACCCGATGGAGTAGGGCTTCGTAATTTTGCCTTTACAGACTTTTACAAAAAAGGAAAATCTGAAGGAATGGATTTGGTTTTTTTGAATAATACGCCATTTGATTTGGCTAAAATGGGTTTTGATGAAATAAGACTGAAGCAAAATCGATTAAGCTTTTTTTCAGAAGTTTTAAAAAGTGCCCGAAAAGAAATTGAACTCAATTGTAATATCAGAAAATCTAAAGATATCGTTTATGATTCGTATCGATTTCCTTTTTCTTATACGACTATAAAATCTTCTGTAAAAAGTTCTATCATACGCTTTCTAATTCAATTATTTGATTCGGAAAAAGGGCTTAAAACAGTTAGGAATCTCATAGAAAAGAAAGAAAGAAAAACCAATTTTTACTCTGAATCCTACGAGCTTTTGAAAATTCAGAAACCAGCTCTTGTTTTCTGTACCAATCAGAGAATCAGTTTGGCTATAGCACCATTATTAGCTGCCCAAGATTTAGAAATACCAACGGCAACTTTTATTTTCTCGTGGGATAACCTACCAAAAGGGACTATGGTTGTAGAAACTGATTATTATTTTGTGTGGAGTTCTCATATGAAAAAAGAACTTTTATATTATTATCCGTATATTACAGAAAACCAAATTGTAATAACCGGGACTCCGCAATTCGAAAATCATTTTCAGTTGGATAATATAGTTGATAGAGAGACATTTTTTAATCAAAATGGTTTGGATATTCATAAGGAGTATATATGTTATTCTGGAGACGATATAACAACATCACCTTATGATCCCCATTATTTATCAGATTTGATTAAAGCGGTAAGAATTTTAAATAAAAAAGGTTGGCACTTGGGCATTATTTTCCGCAGATGTCCCGTAGATTTTTCATCTAGATTCAATACAATATTAGAGGCGAATAGTGATATTGTCACTGCAATTATTCCGAAATGGGATAAAGTTGGAGAAGGGTGGAATACTATCCTGCCTACTAAAGAAGATTCGATTTTGCAGTTGAATATCATTACACATACGGAACTTGTTGTCAATTTGGGTTCATCGATGGTTTTTGATTATGTGGCTCATAAGAAGCCATGTGCTTATATGAACTATAATCCGGGAAGAAAAGATCACAATTGGTCAGTTGAAAAGATTTACAATTATGTTCATTTTCGTAATATGCCTACGGATGCAGTAGTTTGGTTGAATTCTCCGGATGAAATTGCAGACAAAATTGAAATGATATTGCGTGATGAAGCTCAGGAAGTAGTTGGAAATGCACAAGAATGGTTTGAAAAAATCAATCAGCATCCTGCCGAAGAGTCTTCTAAACGCATTTGGGCGGGTATTGCCAAAATTTGTAAAAAGGAAATATGTTAAAACAAACTATTTTATCGGATTATAAAAGATGCGGCATCAAAAAGATAAGTTTCATGGCACTAGTCAAAACCTTTATTATCATGCCCAATCCAGGATTAAAGTTCCTGACTATTTTTCGTTTGACTCAGTACTTTAGGAGAAGAAACAGGCTTATGTTCTATTTTTTCTTTCTTTGGTTACGTAACTTAAAAGTGAAGTACGGATATGATATTTCCTATAGAACTCAAATTGGAAAAGGATTCTATATCGGACATTTTGGAAATATAGTGATACATGGCGATACCGTTATTGGCGATAATTGTAATATTTCTCAAGGGATAACTTTTGGGGTCAGTAATGCAGGCGCAACTATTGGAGTCCCTAAAATTGGTAATAATGTTTTTGTAGGTCCCGGAGCTTGCGTTTTCGGAAACATAACCATTGGGAATAACGTAACTATTGGTGCGAATGCAGTGGTTACGAATGATGTGCCCGATTTTCAAACCGTTTTGAGCCCTAAACCTATACTAATAAATAAAGACCTATCTTCTTTTTACATTCACAATAGCGATATTTAATATGTTCTTTAATTCCTTATCTTTTGCCGTTTTCTTGCCGATTGTATTCGTGTTGTATTGGTTTGTATTTAATAAAACGAAGAGCACGCAAAATGCACTTCTAATCATTGCGAGTTATTATTTTTATTCCTGCTGGGATTGGCGTTTTTTGTTTTTGTTGGTTTTCTCCACTTTTTTGGATTATTATACTGGTATTCGAATTGAAAAAGCAAAAACTGAAACCGCTCGTAAGTTTTGGTTTTGGCTGAGTATAAGTGTTAATTTGGGATTTTTGGGTATTTTTAAATACTATAATTTTTTTGCGGCTTCCTTTTCGGAATTAGTAAACGGTTTTGGATTGCAGACCAGTCCATTATTGTTGAATGTCATACTGCCGGTTGGAATTTCCTTTTATACCTTTCACGGATTATCATACGTTATCGATATCTATTTAAAAAGAATTAAAGCCGAATATAACTTTGTTGATTATTCCTTATTTGTCAGTTATTTTCCATTGCTAGTCGCAGGTCCGATCGAAAGAGCCACGCATTTATTACCGCAAGTAAAAGTAAGACGGACGTTTGATTTTGAAAAAGCCAAGGAAGGAATCTATCAAATCATTTGGGGACTGTTTAAAAAAGTAGTTATTGCAGATACTTGTGCCACCTATGCCAATGCTATTTTTGACCATTATGAATCCATGAATTCGTTATCCTTGTTATTAGGAGCCTTTTATTTTGCCTTTCAGATTTATGGGGATTTTTCAGGCTATTCGGATATGGCATTGGGAATGTCTAAATTATTTGGATTGGACTTGTTGCGGAATTTCAATTACCCTTATTTCTCCAGGGATATAGCCGAGTTCTGGCGTCGCTGGCATATATCCTTGTCTTCTTGGTTCCGTGATTATGTTTATATTCCATTGGGAGGAAGCAGAGGCAGCAAATTGAAACAGGTACGAAATGTATTTGTTATTTTCTTATTGAGTGGTTTTTGGCATGGAGCGAATTGGACCTTTATCGCTTGGGGATTTATTAATGCACTGTATTTTTTACCATTATTGCTTCGTGATACCAATCGTTCTAATATAGAAACGGTGGAACTAGGATGGGATTTAACATCAGTAAAAGTTTTCTTCAGTATGTTGGGTACTTTTGCCCTGACCTGTTTTGCGTGGGTGTTTTTCCGGGCAAAATCGATAGGAGATGCTTTCGATTATATCCTTCGTATTTTTACAGATCGAAATTTTAAGGTACAATATATTGAAAATGAACGTTATAGTTATGAAATTCTATTGCTTATTTTTATTTTTATTCTCGTTGAATGGAATAGCAGAACTCAAATTGAGCCCATTTCAGGAAAATACAGTTGGGTAAAAGTAGCGTTGTGTATCATGGCTATTATTGCTTTAGGAACCTATTCTGATTACAAAGAATTTATCTATTTTCAATTTTGATGATCAGATTTTTAAAATACTTAGGGTCTATTTTTTTTGTTGTTGTAGTGATACTATTATTTTTAGATTATTCTTATACAAAGGTGTATGAAAATTCAAATCCAAGGACAAAGTTTCAATATTTTAGAAGTTTAGAGAACAGAAAAATCAATTATATTTTTTTAGGTTCTTCCCGAGTAGAGAATACAATTGTGACTGGTGTAATTGAAAAACAAACTGGGAAAAGTGCTGCGAATCTAGGGTTTCAAGCTGTAAAATTAGGAGATTTGTATACGATGCTTAAGCTTGTAAAAAAGTACAATATTCAATCTGACAAGATTTTTATACAAGTTGATTATATTTTTAATAGTGAAGACGGGTATTCAAATGTTATGCAGTATGAATTGATGCCTTTTATTAGAGAAAATGACATCACAAAGGAATATTTTGAAAGACATTTCAAAGATGAAAAAGAGATGTACTATTGTCCTTTTTATAGGTACATTCATTTTGATCCAAAAATTGGTTTACGAGAGTTCGTTTTAAATATTGCTAATAAAGAAACAGATATTATAAAAAGTAAAGGATTTGTTGCTTTACATGGGAATTCATCGGAACATATAAATGCCCTGCCTCTCCAAATTAATGATACCAACAAGTATTACAATAAAATAATTGAATTTGCTAAAATTAATAATATGCCGGTAGTTTTTTTTTGTGCCCCTTTTTGTAAGCATACAAAAAATTTAAAGTTCATGAAAAAATTAAAGCTAAAAATACCTGGATTGTATGATTTTTCAGGGGTAGTAAATGATGATAAAATGTTTGCAAATTGCTCGCATTTAAATCAAAATGGAGCAAATTATTTTACTAAATACATAATTAAAAATATTCTAATCGATAATTAATAATGAAGGATTTCTTTTTTTTTGTATTTAAAACTCTGATAATACTGCTTGTTTTGTTGATAGTTTTGGATGTAGCCTACACTCAAGTTTATTTGCAATCTTCCAATAGAGGGAAAATAGAGTATGTTTACAACTCAAAGGCTCTGAATTATGATGTGGTGATTTTAGGATCTTCTCGAGCGAATAATCATTTTGTGGCGCCGCTATTTGAAGAAAAAGGATTGAAAACGTTTAATTATGGGATGAGTGGTGCGCATTTGTTTGAAGCTTCTTTATTGTTAAAATTAATGGTAGAACGCCAGTATAAAATAAAAAATGTGATAGTGGAAGCTGATTTGAATTTAGCTAATGAGCAGGAGTCTGAGAGTGTGGCTTCTAAGTTTTTACCCTATATACACCATTCTAAATTGATTGAAGACCATTATGCCCAACAGCCAAATTTTTGGGTTAACTATTATATTCCTTTTTACAGATATATTGGTTTTGAGCCACAAATTGGTTTTCGAGAAATGTATAATACGGCGACTGGACAACCAACAAAACTGCTGGGTAATTTGGGATATTATCCTTTAGGTAAAAATCCAAATGCAAACATGAAAAATGATCTGAGAAATCTAAAGCCATTGCACAATAAATATTACGAAGAAATAAAACAAATTTGTGCAGCGAATAATATAAAGTTGATTGCAATCATGACGCCTATGTGTTCCAACGTTAAAGGATTGGATTATTTTCAGAAGGTAAGTAAAGTATATCCTGAAATTCACAATTATGAAAATGCGGTGGAAGGGGATCAGTATTTTTCCTCCTGCGGTCATATGAACGATACCGGTGCGCGCAAGTTTACATCCATAATTTTACATGATTTTTTTAATAAATAAATAATGAAAATAGCCTTTTTAACCCCCGAATATCCACACCCGAAAACAGGTAACTCTGGTGGTATAGGTACCAGTATCAAAAATCTGGCTACAGGACTTTTGGCAGCAGGTTGTTCTGTTCGAGTTTTGGTATACGGTCAGAACGAAGAAGGTGTTTTTGATGATAATGGTATTTGTATCCAACAAATAAGAAATGTAAAGTTCAAAGGATTGTCATGGTATCTTACCCGGAAAAAACTTGAGAAAATAATTAATTCTTTATATCAACAAAAAGAAATTGATTTGGTTGAAGCGCCAGATTGGACGGGAATTACTTCTTTTATAGCTGCTAAATGTCCTATCGTTATTCGTTTGAACGGTTCGGATACTTATTTTTGTCATCTGGATAATCGTCCTGTAAAGTGGAATAATAAATTTCATGAAAAACGAGCCTTAAAAAAAGCCGATGCATTGTTGTCTGTAAGTCGGTTTACGGCCGATAAAACGAATGAAGTTTTTGGTTTAGATAAGGAATTCACAATCATACCAAATTCAATTGATATGAGTTTGTTTAATGCGAATAGTAATGACCATAGTACTGATATTATTTTATATTTTGGCAGTTTAATACGGAAAAAAGGATTGTTGGAATTGCCCTTTATTTTTAATGAAGTGATTAATAAATACCCTAATGCAAAACTTGTTCTAGTGGGAAAAGATGTTTCTGATATTATATCAGGGAATCCTTCGACTTGGGGAATGATGCAGGAACTGTTTACAACTAAAGCTATAGAAAATGTCAGCTATTTAGGAAGTGTATCCTATCAGGATATAAAAAAGCAGATTAACGAAGCAACTATTTGCGTGTTTCCATCATTTGCGGAAGCGCTGCCGGTTTCGTGGATAGAAGCAATGGCGATGCAAAAACCAATTGTGGCTTCTAATGTCGGTTGGGCCACTGAAGTGATAGATGACGGAATAAATGGTTTTTTAGTGCATCCAACTGATCATTTGGAATATGCCAAACGAATTATTCAATTATTGGAAAATGTACAGTTGCAAAAAGAATTTGGTGTTGAAGCGAGAAAAAAAGTGACTGAAAAATTTAGCATAGCAGTCGTTGCGCAAGAAAGTTTGTCGTTTTATAACTCTTTAATACCATAAATTTTGATTATTGTACACCATATAAATGGAAAAATTACAGATGTAATTACTTCAGATAATCAAAAAATTGAATTTGACTATAAAAAAACTATTGCGAGTGGTTTACACGAATTGGCATGCCAATTTCCAGATAAAAAAATAGTTTGGTGTCATTCAGCTGTAAAAGAACAGCTAGATTTAGAGACTATAAAAAAGTTGTTTCATCATGATAAAATGATGTTATCTTTTTCCTCCTCACAACATAATTTTTTTGAGACGACAATAGGCTATGTTGAGGAGTCCTTATTTATTAATGTCAATAAAAAAGTATCCTATCCTACCTGGCAAATGAGCAGTTTAGTTGGTATTATTCATGCATCCATTTTAAATGCACTTAGGGACAAAATATTTTGCGATGCTGATTTTGATTATTATTTGAATTCTGTGGCAAAATTATGCATGCCTTTAGGGTTACTTTGTTACTCGGAACCTAAACTATTAAAAAAAGGAGAACATAGAAATATCCCTAGACCTAGTATCTATGATCTTTTTCGATTTGTAAAACAGCATTATAAGACCCGATGGGTGTTTTTGTTGTTGTTGAATTTGGGTTTGTATGAGAGAAAATTTCCCGTATTACCTCTACTAGTCTCGTTTTTTTATAAAAATAGAAAAAATGGCGCTATAAATCTGGATACTATAAAAGTACAATCATCGGTGAATGTTATAGATAAAGGAACTGTAGATGTCATTATTCCAACCATTGGAAGAAAAGACTATTTGTATGACGTATTGAAAGATTTCTCGAGACAAACATTTCTTCCTACTAAAATAATTATTGTAGAGCAAAATCCGCAAGAAGGAAGTAAAACAGAATTGGATTATATTCATGGCGAAAAATGGCCTTTTGCAATCAAGCATATTTTCATTCATCAAACGGGGGTTTGCAATGCAAGGAATTTAGCGTTGAATAATACAGAGAGCGAATGGGTGTTTTTGGCTGATGATGATAACCGTTTTGATACTGATTTAATTCAGGAAGTTTTTAAAAATATAAAAAAATATGGTAATGAAGTAGCGACAACATCTTATCCTCAGAAAAACGAAGTCAAGAAATATAGGAAAGTGATTCAGTGGCCTACTTTCGGAGCAGGAAATAGTTTTGTAAAAAGAATCCTTTTAGATGAAATTAGATTCAATGATTCATTGGAATTCGGGTATGGCGAAGACAGCGATTTTGGGATGCAGTTGCGAAATAAAGGGTATGATGTGTTGTATTTACCCGAACCTGAAATAATTCATTTGAAGGCCCCAATTGGAGGTTTTCGAACAAAACCGGGATTGCTTTGGAAAAATGACAATATTCAACCCAAGCCATCGCCAACAGTCATGTTATATATCATTTCGCATAATAGTCAAGAACAACTTAAGGGGTATAAAACGACTCTTTTTTTTAAGTTTTATAAACATCAGAATATTAAAAACCCATTCCGTTATTTTAAAATGTTTCAAAAACAATGGAATCAAAGCGTTTTTTGGGCTAATCAATTAAAAAAGACATCGTGAAGTTTTCTCTAATTATTTGCACGTATATGCGACCAGAACCCTTAATCCAATTGTTACAATCGGTTGAGGCACAAACAGTATATCCTAATGAGATTTTAATCATAGATGGCTCAACAAATGAGGAAACAGGTGTTGTTTTAAAAGAAAATCGATTTGAAAATTTAAGTTATTTTATGGTGCCAGCTCAACAGCGTGGGCTGACCAAACAACGGAATTATGGAATCGAGCGAGTGGGAAACGAGATGGAAATAGTTTGTTTTCTGGATGATGACACCGTTTTAGATAATGATTATTTTGAACAGCTCTTAAAAACGTACGAAATTTATCCCGAAGCTTTGGGAGCTGGAGGTTATATCATAAATGAGTCAGAATGTGAATTTGTTGGGAAGGATTATTCTCCCAAAATAGAAGAGTACTATTATGACGGCTGGAAGCGCAAAGACGGCAGTCGATTTGTTCTAAGAAAGAAATTAGGATTGGATAGTAATTGTCCACCGGGATACTCATCGCTGTATTCTCACGGGCGTAGTGTAGGTTTTTTGCCTCCGAGTGGTAAAATCTATGAAGTGGAAATGCTGATGGGGGGCGTTTCCTCTTTTCGGAAAAAGGTTTTTGAATCACTAAATTTTTCGACTTATTTTGAAGGATATGGTTTGTATGAAGATGCTGATTTTACGTTGCGAGTTGCTAAGCTTGGGAAACTGTATTTGAACACAGCTGCAAAACTCAATCATTATCATGACAGCTCCGGAAGACCGAACCAGTATCAATATGGAAAAATGGTAGTGCGAAATGGATGGTATGTTTGGCGAACAAAGAATCCGAAACCACTTCTTGAAGCAAAACTGAAATGGCATTGCATTACAATACTTTTAACTATTATAAGATATAGTAATATTTTTACCACTACTACAAGAAAGGAAGCTTTTACCGAAGCGTTAGGAAGAACAGTGGGCTGGTGGGGATTGTGGTTGAGTAGGCCAAAATAGAAGATTTATAGTCAAAAATTACGATAGGCTAATATATAGTAATCTCAAAGTATTTTTTTAAAAGTTACAATAAATGTTAATTTTATAAATCCCTATTTTTATATTTTCGGAACCTTATTATTTACCGTCTATTGGTAAATTATCCGGAAATGGAGATTGAGTCAGTTTGGTATTTTGCCTGCAGGAATAAAGCACAAATTACTGTTTCTGATAGACGCACTTTTTGATCCTTTTATTTTCTCTGGATTTGTTGCTGCTTTTGCCGCGTCTCTTTGCTGGATGGCAGCCATTACTCATTTTGAAATTACAAAAGCTTATCCTGTTATGAGTTTGGCGCCAGCCTTAGTTTTTATTATTGGAATCCTTTTTTTAGGGGAAACTTTTGCAACGGGGAAAGAAGTTGGATTATTATTGATACTTTTAGGGATTATTGTTAATGTTAAATGTTAAAAAATAATGCAAAATTTAAATCCTATTATTTCATTTGTAAGCCCTGTTTATAAAGCAGAAAAGATACTTGACAAATTGGTTGATGAAATTCAAAAGACCATGTTGGTTCTCGACCAGCCTTATGAAATTATTCTGATTGATGACAGAAGCCCAGATAAAAGTTGGGATGTTATGAAAGTGATATCCTGTAAATTTCCGGAAGTGAAGAGTGTTCGATTGAGTCGAAACTTTGGACAGCATCCTGCAATTATGGCTGGTTTAACACTGGCAAAAGGAGAATGGATAGTGGTCTTAGATTGTGATTTACAGGATCAACCTAAAGAAGTGTTGAAACTATATAATAAAGCTCAAGAAGGGTTTGATGTTGTTTTGGCAAAAAGAAGAAATAGACAAGACAGTTTTTTCAAAAAAATGAATTCAAAACTATTTTCTGTCATTTACAGTTACTTGACAGAAACAAAATTTGATAGTACTATTGCTAATTTTGGAATTTATAATAAAAAGGTGATTGTAGAGATTGTCAAAATGAATGATTATATCAAATCATTTCCCTTGTTTGTTAGTTGGGTCGGGTATAATACAACTTCAATTGAAGTAGAACATGCGAAACGACAAGAAGGAAGTTCCAGTTATAGTCTTTCAAAATTGATAAGTTTGGCTTTTAATACAATAATCTCTTTTTCTAATAAACCTTTAAAACTTTTCGTAAAATTTGGTTTAGTAGTCTCAATTATATCATTTATAGTAGGGTTGCTTACAATTTATCGCTATTTAAAAGGAGAAATACTAGTACTTGGATATAGTTCTTTGATGGTTTCGATATGGTTTTTATCAGGGGTAATAATTACAACAACAGGTTTGGTTGGAATTTATATTGGGAAAATTTTTGATCAGTCCAAAGGGAGAAAAGCATATATTATTGATAAAAATACAAATTATGATATATAGTAATATTGATGCCGAGGAGTTTTATATAGGTAAAAATACGATTATAGAGCCATCTGCAAAAATTAGGGGAATAAATGGAAAAGCAAAAAAAATTGTAATTGGCGATAATTGTTATATAGGAGAAAATGTTCAAATAATTTGTGATGATTTTTCTTTAGGAGATTATTCTAAAATTCAGCATGACACAAATGTACATGGTTATCTTCCTTGTAGTATTGGTCATAATGCCTGGATAGGTCAGTATACTATAATTGATTCTATTGGAGGTACAACAATTGGTAATAATTTTGGAATTGGTGCACATTCTCAAGTATGGAGTCATATTAAATTTGGAGATACGCTTGAAGGTTGTCGATTTTTGACTGAAAAACGAATGCTTATTGGTAACGATGTCTGGTTCGTAGGACACTGTATAGTTTCTCCTATTGTTGCAGAGGATAAATCTATGGCAATGGTTGGTTCGGTTATAACTAAAGACATGAAATATAATGAGATTTATGCAGGATCACCAGCAAAATCAATCTCAGATAAAGTAGGATTTCAATTCAAAGAAGTGAGTATTCAAGATAAACTTATTAAAATGAACCTTTATCTTAATGATTGGAATAAAAGTTCCAAATCAATAAAAATTGTATCAGATATTTCAGAAATAGATTTTAGTTATGAAAATGTTACTTATTTTAATGTGTCAGATAGAACCTATACCAAAAGAGGAACTAATGATGAGATTAGTTTTATGAAATATTTGCTTCCTGCTAAAGGTAAATTTACGCCAATTTACGAATAATTAATTATTATGGATATTCCATTTAATAAGCCTTATCTCACAGGTAAAGAATTAGTTTATATTGAAGATGCTGTTAAGAAAGGTAAAATTTCAGGAAACGGCTATTATACCCATTTGTGTCATGATTTTTTTGAACGTCGCTATGGATTCAATAAATGTTTGTTGACTACTTCCTGTACGGATGCGCTGGAGATGGCTACGCTATTGATTGATATAAAAGAAGGGGATGAGGTTATCATGCCTTCTTATACTTTCGTCTCTACTGCCAATGCTTTTGTACTGCGTGGCGCTACCATAATTTTTGCAGATAGCAGAACCGATCATCCGGGGATAGATGAAGATCATATTGAAGCATTGATCACTAAAAAAACCAAAGCCATTGTTCCGGTTCATTATGCCGGTGTTGCTTGTGATATGGATAAAATCATGGCCTTGGCTGCTAAATACAATCTCTATGTGATAGAAGATGCCGCCCAAGCGATTGATAGTTTTTACATAGGGAAAGATGGTGTAAAGAGAGCCTTAGGTTCTATTGGCCATTTGGCAGCTTTTTCATTCCATGAGACTAAAAATATTATATCTGGAGAAGGGGGAATGCTTGCCATTAATGATACGCGATTTTCAGAAAGAGCTGAAGTTATTTGGGAAAAAGGAACGAACCGTTCTGCCTTCTTTAGAGGAGAAGTTGATAAATATGGATGGGTAGATGTGGGTTCCAGTTTTTTGCCTTCCGAAATTATTGCTGCTTTTCTCTGGGCTCAATTAGAAAATATTGTTGATATTCAGCAGGTTCGTAAATCACATTGGGAATATTACAATAATAAATTGCAAAATTGGGCATTGGAAAATGAAATCCAATTGCCAATACTACCGTCATTTGCTACCAATAACGGGCATATGTTTTATATTGTATGTAAGTCGATTGAGCAGCGACAAAGCATTATTGAAAAGTTGAAAAGTAAAAAAATACTTTCGGTCTTTCATTATATAAGCCTTCATGGAAGCCCTTTTTACAAAAACAGTTACATTGGCCGAGATTTATCAGAATCTGACAGATACTCTGATCGTTTGTTGCGATTACCGATGTTTTATGAATTGGATGTTCAAGAAATAATAAACGCATTATGAAGAATTTATATTTACGATACAGTCCAAATATTGAAAAGACTTTCAAAATTTTGGCTTCGGTTTATTTCCTGTTTTCATTTTATTATTTTTTCTTCCTTTCTAATGGAGGCGGAGGTGATGAATTCTTATTTGTTAATGATTTGATTTTTATTAAAACGTATGGTTGGATTGCAGCAATTGAAAAAAGCATTTCGATACCTTATATGATATTGGTCTATCCGTTTTCGTTTTTTTTCAAAGGATACGTGGCATTAAGAACAGTAAATATTTTATTACTATTCTTGTTACTGCTGTATTTTTTTAAAATTGTAAAAATAAAAACATCTCTATTTTATTTTTATTTGTTTTTTTTCCTGGCCACATCCAAATATTTTTTTGCAGGGACTAATGATGCACTTTTCTTTACGGGACTGGTTATTTTCATGACAGAGGTTTTTTATTTTATTGAGAAAAAGAAAATGAATAGCCAGGTACTTGCTTTTTCAGGCTTGATTGTATCGTTTTTTACCCGGGAAATGTTTGTGGTTTACTTGCCAGTTGTGATGTTAGGGCTTTATTTTCTTTATATAAAAGGGTTTTCTTTTCTTAATAAAAAAATGGTATTTCCTATGCTATTATTTTTCTTTTTTTTGACAGTTAATATTCCCAGTCTGAAATTGAATAACAAATTATCGTATGATGCTAAAACACCGCCTACTGAAATTAAAGCAAGTTGGTCACAGCGTCAATATTTAGCACAATTACTGGTGAATAAAGGTGAACTTCAAAATTTCAGTCATCCAAGTTGGGAACAAACCCAGGAATATTTAATTGTAAATGGAACAAAGTCACTACCTGATGGAATAGTTGAGGGGTTAACTTTTGATTATTCCTTGACTATAAAGGAGTTTTTAAAAGATTTCTATTATTCCATGTTTTTTGGATTAAGACAGTTAGGATTAATACTGATATTTCCATTTTATTTTATTCTAACAAATTTAAAAAAGAAGAATATTTTGAATCCAGAAATGTTCATTCCATATTCTTTAATAGTAATGCTTTGTGTTTTTTCACTTATTATAATTTCTTTTATTGAGCCTAGATGGTATATTGCAGTTTTTATAAGTGCCATTGTATTTTACAATCAATATCAAGTCGAGAAAAAGATTAATTACAATTTTATTATTGCTAATTATTTAGTTTTAATTTGTTTTTCTTTTTTAGGTATTTATAGTATCCTTCATAAATTTATGAAAATTATTTAGAATCTTCAAGTGCTAAATGTAAGGCTACGGTAAATGAATTTTCATGTTTAGGGATTAGAAGCAATAAAAAATATTTATTTTTTTAATCTTTATTTAATAATTATCATGGTTCTACTATTTATTTAGAAGTAACAAAAGCATAAAACAAAATTAGCTTAATGAAAACAATTCTTATTGCACATAATTACAGTGAAGTCTCGTTTTCAGCAATGAGTTATCATTTAGCCCATCACTTGGCTGATTTAGGTCATCAGGTTATTTTTGTTTCTCATCATCCTTATTTTTTGGAAGAAAAAGTTATAAATAAAGGAAAAGGTAAAATTAGTATTTGTTCCTGGCCTACAACGGAACGGCCGACTTTAATAAGAGATTTTATTTGGTATGTTTCGATCTATTTTAAGTATAAACCGGATGTTATTATTGGTCATTTTGTAGGAAGCAATATTTCACTTAGTATTTCAAAAGTATTGTCCTTTGGAAAAGTAAAAACATTCGAATATTATCACACATTGACCGATCAGCTTTTGGCTGACTTAAGAAAGACTTCTAAAAAACAAAAGATGTTGTTTTTTAGAAAAAAGTCATTTTACAAATTATTCTGTGATGTGATTATTTGTCCCTCCGCATTAGCAAAAAAAGATTTAGAAGACTTTTATTTCATTGATAAGGGATTGGTACTGCTCAATCCGATTAAAGATCGATTTAAAAATAAAATAGCTATTGATAAAGAGATAATCACTATTTGTTACCTTGGACGATTGGATCCTTCTAAAGGGGTGGTTGATTTAATTGATGCTTTTACAGTATATAAAAATAAAGTGCCCAATTCAAAAATTATTTTAAATATTGCCGGAACCGGGAGTCAAGAATTAGAAATAAAAGAAATGATAAAGGATAATTTGGCCATAAATTACCTTGGAGGATTGCCTTATGATGCTATTGATGACTATTTGAATAGCAGTCATTTTGTAATAATACCGTCTAAATTTGATAACCTGCCAACTGTTGGTTTAGAATCTATGATGAATCAGACCCCTTTGTTACTTTCTAATACTGTTGGTTTGGCCTCTTATTTAATTGATGGAAAGGAATGTTTTAAATTTGAACCCAATGTAGATTCAATGGTGTCCTTATTTGATAAAATTGAAAATAATTTCAATCTCTATCAACAAATGAGTTTTGATGCGAGAGCTACTTTTTTAGATAAATTTGGTATAGATACCTACTGTAATGCTATCTCTAATTTGATACTATGAAATTTGCAATCATAACTCATGTACCTCATATCATTAAGGATAATAACTATTTTGCTTATGCTCCCTATGTTAGCGAAATAAATGTATGGGCAAAGTATGCAGAGGAATTGGTAGTGGTGGCTCCTGCAGTAACGACAGAAATAACTCCTGTAGATAAACCGTATCAACATCAAAATATTCAATTTATACCTATTGAGGGCTTTGATGTTTTGAATTTAAAAGGTTTCTTTGGTACCGTTTTAAAAATGCCCAAAATAAGCCGGACAATTTTTAAAGCGATGCAAAATGCGGATCACATTCATTTGCGTTGCCCTGGGAACATGGGACTATTAGGATGTTTAATTCAGATACTTTTCCCTAATACTCCCAAAACTGCTAAATACGCCGGTAATTGGGATCCTATGTCTAAACAGCCCTGGACGTATAAATTGCAACAGTGGATACTCAACAATACGTTTCTGACCCGAAATATGCAGGTGTTGGTGTATGGTGATTGGGAGGGGAGTTCCAAAAATATTAAGCCTTTTTTTACTGCGACCTATCAAGAAATAGATAAATTACCTATTTCTAAAAAAGAGTTGAAAGGACGTATTGCTTTTGTTTTTGTGGGAACTTTAGCGAAGGGTAAAAATCCTTTGTACGCGATTCAGTTAGTAGAATTCTTGTCTGAAAAAGGATATGATGTACACCTTTGCTTGTATGGAGAAGGAATAGAACGCATTAGGTTAGAGCAATATATTATAGCCAATCAATTAGAAGCCGTAATTGAATTACAAGGTAATCAATCCAAAGATACGGTTAAAAAAGCCTATCAAAACAGTCATTTCGTGGTTCTGCCTTCCGAGAGTGAAGGCTGGCCCAAAGCGATTGCAGAGGGAATGTTTTGGGGCTGTATACCACTAGCAATGGCAGTTTCTTGCGTGCCCTTTATGCTTGACCAAGGAAGTAGAGGTATTTTGCTAGCTATGGATTTGGAAAAAGATGTTGTAAAGTTAGAATCGCTTTTGAATACGCAAACTGATTTTGATACTAAAAGTCGAAATGCCTCGGATTGGTCCCGGAACTATACAATGGATGTTTTTGAAAGAGAAATTGGGGATTTATTACAACATGATTCCAAATTCAAAAAATAAATGAAAAAGTACTACCTATTTGGGTTTCTTTTTGGTGTGGTTGCATTGCTAGCTATAATCAACTATCGAACTCCTTTTTTTCAACAAGAAGGAGGTGGATGGTCTGTAGGTTATGGCGAGTCAGTTAGTTATCCTCAACGTATCGATGTCAGTAAAAACTCTATTTATTCTATCGAAAAATTGAAGGCTCAAAATGACAGTACCGTATTTCTTGCCGATCCCTTTTTTGTTAAAGAAAAAGATACTTTTTATCTGTTTTTTGAACATAAAAAAAATAAAACCAGCGCGGATGTTGGTTTATTGACTTCGACAGACGGAAAAGAGTATCAGTATCGGGGCACTGTTTTAACTCAAAAATTTCATTTGTCCTATCCCCAAGTTTTTAAATATAAGGATGCTTATTATATGGTACCGGAGTCCAAACAGGCAAATGCGGTGTTGCTGTATAAAGCGCATCGTTTTCCTTTTGACTGGCGGATTTGTGATACTTTGATTGCTAATGTTGTGCTCGTAGATCCTTCTATCTATTTGTCAGACTCCTTAAATATTTTAGTAGCGACAGACTATGAAAAAAATATGTACCTCTATCAAGCCGACTCTCTGTTTGGGAAATGGAAATTACATCAAAAACCAATAGCTTTGATAGGAACTGAGGCACGAGCGGGCGGCCGTTTTTTTGCCGACAAAAAAGGATTGCTTTT
This sequence comes from Flavobacterium zhoui, assembly GCF_042787235.1. Lineage (NCBI taxonomy): Bacteria > Pseudomonadati > Bacteroidota > Flavobacteriia > Flavobacteriales > Flavobacteriaceae > Flavobacterium > Flavobacterium zhoui. The sequence continues at coordinate 10,313 of NZ_JBHZPY010000010.1, read as the reverse complement.
ACCGGTACAAAATTGCACCAACGGCTATGGCTATGGGTTGTCTTTGTATCGTTTTTCCTTTCATAGCGGAAGTTATGATGTGAAAAGAGAAAGTCCTTTTTATTTAAAGGCAAATGAAAATATAGCCGCTTTTAATGCGGGAATGCATCAGTTGGATATACAGCGTTTAGATGCCAATCATTACTATTATGTTTATGATGGGAATCGGTTAAAGAATACTACTAAACATCTGAATGTTAGAGGACCACTAAAATGGAGTTATTTGGATTTAAAAAATTGGATATTAAAGAAATGAGGATACTGCAATTAATAGATAGTTTAGAAGCAGGTGGTGCCGAACGCATGGCGGTCAATTATGCGAATGCCTTGGCTAAACAAATTGAGTTTTCCGGATTAGTGGTTAGTCGTAAAGAAGGGCCGCTTGTCAATCAGATTGATGAGGGTGTTTCCTATTTGTTTTTGAATAGAAAAAGTGTCTTTGATTTTAAAGCTCTTTTTACGTTGCGAAACTATGTATTACTGCATAAAGTTACTCTAGTTCATGCGCATAGTACTTCTTTTTTTCTTGCCTTTCTTCTGAAGTTGCTTTGTACTTCGATTAAAATAATTTGGCACGACCACTACGGGGATAGTGAATTTTTAAATAAAAGGCCCTTATTGACTTTGCGACTGATTGCTCCTTTTTTTAGTGGGATTATAGCGGTCAATCAAAAGCTAAAAGTTTGGGCACAGGAAAATTTACTTTTTGGGAACGCTATTTATTTGCCGAACTTTCCATCTGAGGAAAAAAATATTACCGAACATACGGTATTGGAAGGGAGTACCGGAAAACGGATTGTGTCTCTAGCAAATCTTAGAGTACAAAAAGATCATTTTTTATTGTTGGAAGTGGCTAAAAAGTTAAAAGTGTCGCATGCTGAATGGACTTTTCATTTGGTTGGAAAGGATTTTGAAGATGCTTATTCCAGACAGATTAAGTCTTTTATAGTTGGAAATAATCTTGAAAAAAATGTGTTTCTTTACGGCACGAAACAAGACGTAAAAAATATTCTCGATCAATCCACCATCGCCATACTAACTTCTCAATCCGAAGGTTTACCCATGGCCATTTTAGAATATGGATTGCATAAAAAACCTGCTGTAGTAACTAATGTAGGGGAAATTTCGTCTGTAATCCAAAATGGAAAAAATGGTTTTATCATCCTTGCCAATCAGGAACAATTATTTTATGAAGCACTAGTTACATTAATAAAAAATGATACCTTACAAATTGATTTTGGGAATTTACTTTACCATACCATTAGCGAAAATTATTCAGAAGAAATAGTGCTAAAAAATTATTTGGATTGGTTACAAACTATTTAAAATGAAAAAAGAAGAGCAATTTTATCTTTATTTAATACTGTCTCATGTTGTTATTGGAGCATTGGGATATATATTGCCTTTTACCACTAAAATATATGGGTATTCCATTTTTATATTCGGAGCCTATTACATTATAAAAAAACAAAACCGGAATAACGAAGCCCTCGTCGTTGCTGCCTATGTGGTGGGCAGTGAAGTTTTTTTGAGAATGACAGGAGGGAACCCTTTATACGAAATCTCTAAATATGGGGTAATGGTTTTTCTTTTTATGGGTATGTATTTTAGCGGATTTTCCAAGGGTGCTGCGCCCTATTGGATTTTTTTATTATTATTGGTTCCAGGGGTCATACTTTCCACTTTTGTTTTGAATTTTGATACTAACATCAGAAAAGCTATTGCTTTTAATATATCAGGCCCCGTCTGTTTAGGGATAGCTTCCTTGTATACTTACAGGCGCAAAATCGGCTTGGATCAGATCAATAATATCATACTTAGTATGGGGCTTCCTATAATTGCCTGTATGGTTTATTTAACCTTATATACGCCTAACGTTCGGGATGTGATTACCAGTACGCAATCTAATTTTGAAACCTCGGGAGGCTATGGGCCGAATCAGGTAGCCACTTTTATGGGGTTGGGGATGTTTATTTTTTTTTCGAGGGTTATCTTAGAGTCTCCAACAAAATTTTTGTTACTAACCAATCTGATTATTGCGCTTAACATCAGCTATAGGGGGATGCTTACCTTTTCCAGAGGAGGAATGGTCACTGGTTTTCTGATGATTATTTTGTTATTGTTGTTCCTTTATTTTAAATCTAATTATAGAGGCCGAGTAAAACTCAATTATATTGTTGCATTTGTCACTTTAGCTATGGTAACAACTTGGGCTTACACTTCTTTTCAAACCGGCGGATTAATCGATAAGCGTTATGCCAATAAAGATGCAAAGGGAAAGGTTAGAGAAAGTCAGTTGACGGGTAGAGCAGAAATAGCGGAGGATGAAATTAATACTTTTTTAAAAAGCCCTATTTTTGGGGTGGGAGTAGGGAAAGGGGCTGAGATTCGAGAAGACGAAACGGGTGTTAAGGTGTTGTCCCATGATGAAATTACCCGGATGCTGGCAGAGCATGGTACATTAGGTATCATAGCCTTACTGATTTTGTTTTTTACCCCGCTAGTATTGTATTTAGATAATAAATTTAATATGTACTTGTTGTGTTTTGTACTGTTCTGGTTGTTGACCATCAACCACGCCGCTATGCGGACAGCGGCGCCTGCCTTTGTGTATTCGTTGTCGTTGTTGAATGTGCAGCTGGGGAGTGCTAATAGAGTTAAGAAGGATGAGTAATGGTCAGTTATAAAAGAGTGATCAGTCTTTTTTAGTGATCAGTGATCAGTGTTGAGTGGTCAGTCTTTTTAGTGGTCAGTGGTCAGTGTTCAGGTTTTTTAGTATTCAGTGATCAGTGGTCAGTGTTCAGTGTTCAGTGTTCAGTGTTCAGTGTTCAGTGTTCAGTGATCAGTGTTCAGATATAAAAGAGTGTTCAGTGGTCAGTTCTAAAAGAGTGGTCAGTGTTCAGTGTTCAGTGTTCAGTTCTAAAAGAGTGGTCAGTGGTCAGTGGTCAGATATAAAAGAAGTGATCAGTGATCAGTGGTCAGTGTTCAGTTCTAAAAGAGTGGTCAGTGGTCAGTGGTCAGATATAAAAGAAGTGATCAGTGGTCAGTGGTCAGATATAAAAGAAGTGGTCAGTGGTCAGTGGTCAGTGTTCAGATATAAAAGAAGTGGTCAGTGTTCAGTGGTCAGTTCTAAAAGAGTAATCAGTGGTCAGTTCTAAAAGAGTAATCAGTGGTCAGTGGTCAGATATAAAAGAAGTGGTCAGTGTTCAGTGTTCAGTGTTCAGTGATCAGTGTTCAGTGGTCAGTTCTAAAAGAGTGGTCAGTGGTCAGTGTTCAGTGTTCAGTGTTCAGTTCTAAAAAAAGTGGTCAGTGTTCAGGTTTTTTAGTGATCAGTATTCAGTGATCAGTGGTCAGTGATTAGTGGTCAGTGTTCAGGTTTTTTAGTAATCAGCTTTAAATTAGTAAATATGAAATTCCAAGATTTATTAGCGTATCAAAAATCATTTTCATTAGCTATGAAAATTTTTGAAATAACAAAACGGTTTCCAAAAGAAGAAATGTATTCACTAACGGATCAAATTAGACGTTCTTCCAGAAGTGTATCGGCTAATATATCAGAATCCTATAGAAAAAGAGTCTATCCCAAAAATTTTCATAGCAAATTAACCGATTCAGATGCTGAAAATTCAGAGACTCAGGTTTGGCTTGAGTTTTCACTTAAATGCAACTATATAAACGAAAGTGTTTACAACGAATTATTAAACGAAAGTAATGAGGTTGGGAAGCTAATTAATTATATGATTTTAAATCCTCAGAAATTTGGTGCAGGGGTGTAGGAAGTTTTTAGTGGTCAGTGGTCAGTGTTCAGGTTTTTTAGTATTCAGTGATCAGTGGTCAGTGGTCAGTCTTTTTAGTGTTCAGTGTTCAGTGTTCAGTGTTCAGTGGTCAGTTCTAAAAGAGTGATCAGTGTTCAGTGGTCAGTGTTCAGTCTTTTTTAGTGTTCAGTGATCAGATATAAAAGAAGTGGTCAGTGTTCAGTGATCAGTGTTCAGATATAAAAGAAGTGGTCAGTGTTCAGTTTCGAAAAAAGCTGACAGTGATTAGTTTTAAAAGAAGTGTTCAATATCAAAAAAAAATCACAGTGATTAGTCTCAATTTACTGATAACACCTAATAGATTTAAAGTATATTTCTAAAAACAACCATTTCCAGAAACGTACAACATCTAAAGAAAAAATCTATATCTTTGTTTTTATGTATTTAATAAACCAAAATAAAGAAATAATCAGAAATTTATGTGAAACACATAATGTTGAAAAATTATATCTTTTTGGCTCTGCTGCTACAACAAAATTTAATAAAGATAGTGATATTGATTTTTTAGTAAAATTTAAATCTTTTGATCTTAAACTATACTTCATAAATTATATCGATCTTAAAAACAAACTCAAAAATTTACTGCACAGAGAAATTGACTTAGTGGAAGAGCAAACGTTAAAAAACCCCTATTTAATTAGTGCTATTGAAGAAAATAAAGAATTGATTTATGGATAAAAAAATCCTAAAATGGCTTTACGATGTTAAAGTATCAATCGATGAGATTAACAGTTATTTTATTGATGAAAGAATGGATTTTTTTGAATATAGAAAAAACTTAATGAGAAAAAGAGCGGTAGAACGAAATCTTGAAATCATAGGAGAAGCCATAAATAGAATTTTAAAAATTGATAATTCTTATACTTCAAAAATTACTGATGCAACTGCAATTGTTGGTTTAAGAAACCAAGTTATTCATGCGTACGACAATATATCAGATGAAACCATTTGGGCTATCCTCACCAATCACTTACCAAAATTAAAAATCGAAATCGAGAAATTATTGAAAGGTAACTAAATTCCTAACAGGCTAGCATTTCTAAGTCAGAATTATGTAAACTGAGACCGAAAACTGTAAACTGAGACCGAAAACTGAGACTAAATACTGAGAATGCGAATGAAACCTGCAAACTTATTACTATAAAGATATCTGAAACTGATCACTGACCACTGACTACTGTGCATACTGATCACTGAACACTGACCACTGCAAATTATTCCACAGTAATGAACTGCAATTGTTGTAAATCGCCATTGTAAATATTGATGTCTACATTCCCTTTTATCCCCGGAACGGAAGCTTTTTCTGTGAATTGCCAGAATAGCCAGTCGGCATCCATTTTTTCTCGATAAAAATTATAATTGGCTATCCAAAAGAGATAATCGCTGAACTCGTCCTTTAAAAAATCATCGTAATATTTTTCGCCGGTGTAGATAATAGGCTTCACTTTATAATGGGATTCCACAGCCTTCAACCATCGTTTCAAGCCGACTTTCAGGCTGTCTAACGACTGATTTTTAGGCAGTTTTTCAATATCTAAAATGGGCGGTAAATCTCCCTTTTGGAGTGTAACGGTTTTAATGAAAAGTTCTGCCTGCTCGAGTGAGTTTTCGTTGGGACGGTAGTAATGGTAAGCCCCCCGAATCATTTTATTTTCTTTGGCGCCAAGCCAATTCCGTTTAAACTGACGGTCTTTCCTGTCCTTTCCTACAGTTGCCCGAATGAACACATAGTCTAAAGGATATTTTTTTTCTAAAGTATCTACATAAGACCACTGAATTTTTCCCTGATACTCAGAAACATCCAAACCGATACTTTTCCCTTCATGATTTTCTAAAACTTGAAAATTACGAACGTCAGAAATACGCTTGGCTTCGGCTTTTTCTTTTAAAGCTTTATCTGATTTGAAACTGAAATAATAGGCTAATCCGTTGCGATAATGATAACCAACACCAAGAAAAAGTACGACAAAAAAAGCAACCAGTAAATAGCGCAAAAACTTCCCAGAGAAAATACTCGCTTTCTTTTTGGGTTTACGAACCATAGTCGTTCTTCGCCTTACCACTTTTTTTCTCATTCAAATACTACTTTATTAACCTTTTGTTATTCACCACCGACAACAATACATATAGAATTATCAGCAAAGGAATTCCTAAATATTGGAAGAAAACCAATAACAATACTGAAAGCGATAAAAAGACAATCTGAAGTGCATTGTCTTTAAAGTTAAACTTCTTTAATTTTAATGAAAACAATGGAATTTCGGCATTAAGGATATAAGCGCTTAAAACCGTTATGGCAAGTAATATAAACTGATTAGTCAAAATCTCCAGCGTGAATAGGGAATCTGAATATTTTAAAACCAAAGGCAAACTCAAAATAAACAGTGCATTGGCAGGTGTTGGCAAGCCTATAAAAGAATCCGTTTGACGCGTATCAATATTAAAATTAGCCAAACGATAACAAGAGCCCAGCGTAATAATGAATCCCAGATAAGGAATCATAGGGCTAGCGGACAGCTCGTGTTGACTACTTGACAACAAAAAATACATAGCAAATCCAGGTACTACGCCACTGGTTACCATATCGGCCAAAGAATCCAATTGCAAACCCAGCGGACTGGACACTTTAAATAACCGGGCAAAAAAACCATCGAAAAAATCTAAAAATATCCCCAGACAAACAAAATAAAAAGCCATTTCGAAATCCAGTTTAGCGGCAAAAACGATTGCTATACAGCCACAGAAGAGATTGAGTAGGGTAATTAAATTCGGAATGTGTTTTTTGATATTCATAGGTATAACGTTTAGTGATCTTAAGTTGGCAAATTTAGTATAATATGTGAAGGAAATGTACGTTTTCTACTAGAGATTTTAACAGCTACGGTTTGCATAAGCCTTTGCGGGTTTAAAATCCTTAAAGGGTTGTTCAAATTAATAATAATCGAGTTATTTACTTAAATACCAATAGTAAGTCTAATAAATTCAAAGTTTGTTGTAGTTTTTAACGACAGTGAATACTTTAGGGTAGGATTAAAAAAATGAAACATTTGCATTTAAAAAAAAAAAACACACCCCTAACCCCTCTTAAGAGGGGAATGTGATTGTGGAATCGATGTTGTTTTTAGGAATCGAGGGAGCACACCCCGGGCGCCTATAGCGCCAGTTGCTATTTAATTGTGGAGTCGTTGAATCTTCGATTTAAAGAGGGGAATTCTCCCCCCGTTAACATTTAACTTTTAATTGTTTATTAAGTAAATAAGTCGAAATAATAGTAATAATAGAATAAAGTAAATCGCATTCACTATAATAGGTGTTATTCCATTACTAAATTTATTTAGTCCAAGGAAGAAATAACCTCAGTAAAAAATTATATTTTTGATAAAAATTAAACAGACGTTCGGTTTGTAAAAAAAGTCCATTTGAAAAAAGCTTTCTTATTTCTATTACTTTCGGTTTGTACTTTTAATTACAGTCAGGCCGTTAGAAAGTACTCCAACGAGTTTATGAATATTGGCGTTGATGCTGCTGCATTAGGCATGTCAAATACAGTGGTGGCATCTACCAATGATGTCAATTCCGGCTATTGGAATCCAGCGGGCCTAATCCATCTGGAAGACAACCAGGTTTCGTTAATGCATGCTAACTATTTTGCCAATATTGCGCAATACGATTACATGGCTTATGCAAGTCCAATAGACGACCGAAGTGCCTGGGGGATTTCTTTAATCCGTTTTGGGGTGGATGATATTTTAAATACGACGGAATTAATTGACAGCCAGGGCAATATTGACTATAATAGAATCAGTCTTTTTTCTACTGCTGATTATGGTTTTACCTTTTCCTATGCCCGCAAATTGCCGGTTCCGGGATTTCAATATGGCGTAAATGCTAAGGTCATCCGAAGAATTATAGGAAAGTTTGCTAATTCTTGGGGATTTGGTTTTGATGCAGGATTGCAATTCGAAAAAAACAACTGGCAATTCGGGTTGATGCTTCGTGATATTACCACCACCTATAATGTGTGGAACATTGATGAGGAAGAATACAAAAAAATAGCCAACGCCAATCCAAATCAAAATCAGGAATTACCGGAAAGCACGGAGATTACCGCTCCAAAAGCACAGCTGGGAATTGCAAAAAAAATCATTATTCATTACGACTACAGTATTTTGGCTGCAGCGAATATGAATATGCGTTTCACTAAAACCAATGATGTGATTTCGACTGATTTTGTGAGTATCGATCCCGCCATAGGGTTTGAATTTGGCTACACCGACTTGGTTTTCCTACGCGCTGGTGTGGGGAATTTTCAAAACGTGCAACAGTTAGACAACAGCGAAAAAGTAGGATTCCAACCTAATATCGGATTAGGTTTTAAATACAAAGGTATTCAGGTAGATTATGCCCTGACTGATTTAGGCAATCAAAGTGCTGCTTTATACTCTAATATTTTTTCGTTAAAAGTAGATTTGAGTCTTTTTAGAAATTAAACTGCTATTCAGATTAAAACACTAAAAACCATGAATATTTTTTATTGCTGTTTTCATTAAGGAAAAAAGTAAAGATCTATTCAGGAGCAGATTGGGTTTAGATTGCGAAATACGACCAATGATTTTTGGAATGAAAATATGGCGGCTTGAAATCGGTGATTCATCAATAATCAAGGTAAAATAAGAAATTTTCTAGAAGAAATAAATCAAATTACCTCCAATTATGACTACATGTGTGATCTCTCCTTCGTCGAAATGACAAGCTACAACCGCACTTCTATTCTTAGAGTAGAAAATCACAGTAACAATTCAACGCAGATTTCGTATTAGACTTCGTCACTATTCTGGATTATTCAAAAAACAAAAGAGCTCACGGACTATTTTTGCTGCTTTTTCGAAGTGAACAGCTGAAGCAAACACAATTGTTAAGTGAGCTAAAAAAGAAAATTAATACAATTCCTTTTCACTTTTATATGCTGAACAAAAAAATCCGTGTAAATTTGTTCAATCTGTACAATCGGTGTTCCATATTTTAATAGTATCCTAAATGAATACATCTTCTTTAAAGAAATTTTCCTTTTTTCTATTCTTGTTTTTAACTATACCTGTAAGTTTTGCCCAAAACCTTCTTTTATCCAAAGAAGCAAAAGTCAGTGTCTTGACTTGCGGAACAGGCAATGAATCCTACTCGCTTTTTGGACATACCGCAATCCGAATCAGCGATCCTTTCAATAATATAGATGTCGTATACAATTATGGTGCTTTTGACTTTAACACGCCTAATTTTGTTTTGAAATTCATCAAAGGAGATTTGCAGTATTTTGCAGTGGCTCATTCGTACGGTGATTTCATCAATGAATATCAGTACGACAGGAGATCCGTTTACGAACAAGAATTAAATATTTCGTACCCGCTAAAACAAAAATTATTTGATAATTTGAATACTTCTTTAGCTTCGGGAGAAAGCCACTATACCTATAAATTTATCGATAAAAACTGTACATCCATGGTTGTCGATATGATCAATAAAACTTTGGACACCACAGCAATTGTAAAAAACGCAGATACTGATATCACCTACAGAACGATCCTTTTTCCTTATTTCGACCATCATTTTTATGAGAAATTAGGCACCAGTATCATTTTTGGAAAAAAAGTAGATGGCCTGGGAACGCAAATCTTCCTGCCTTTTGAATTACAGAAAAGTCTAAAAAAGGTTTTCTACCAGAACCACCCGTTGGCTGGGGAAAACAAAACGATATTGGAGTTTTCCACAGAAGTTCCGGGATCCTGGTGGAATAATGTTTATACCTATATTTTATTCCTAGGATTCATTATCGCAATAAACAAGAAGTCTGTTGCCGCTTTTTATCTTACCATTATGGCTATATTGGGTCTCTTCTTCGTCTTTGCAGGCTTTTATTCCTTTCATAAAGAACTGGCATACAATTATAACATATTGCTGTTTAATCCAAGCTTGTTGTTACTACTGTATTTTTACCATAGCAAGAACACCAAAGGTCTTTACAATTTGGCTTTATTCAACCTTGTATCGTTAGCTATTTATCTGGTGATCCTGATAAACAAAGCGCATTTATGGATTGTATTGCCTCTTGTAATTACAAGTACTGTATTATTAGTGAGACTGGCCATTCAAAACACGAAACGCATTCCCATCATCATTTAATCAAAATTGCAAGTTACAGCTGTTTTTAGGACTAAAAAAACACACGCTTAACCCCTATAACTCCAGTTGTTATTTAATTTTGGAGTCGTTGAATCTTCGATTCACACACCCCTAACCCCTCTGAAGAGGGGAATACGGTCCCGGAATTAATGGTGTTTTAGGATTCAAAATGAAATTGTTTGCTTTGAAAAAAGGACACACCCCTAACCCCTCTGAAGAGGGGAATATGATCCGTAATATTTAGGCGTTCTGAATTCAAAATGAAATTGTTTGCTTTGA
>NZ_JBHZPY010000009.1:0-161087 GCF_042787235.1 Flavobacterium zhoui | reverse complement strand
TTACTATATTTGACATAGATATTGGTTGTTTAGCGACTTCAAGATACTGAATTTCAGTATCTTGACCAATATCTAATCAATTTATTTTGCTTTAAATAATTACACCCAACGGGTTAATACTTTTATTTTAAAAGTTCATAAAGCGTATTATAGAAGAAATTCCTTTGTACAAAATCAGGAAAAAATCTTTAAAAATACGCAAAGTTGAATGACAGTCTTTAGGATTAAAAAACCAATTAACTTATAGCAATGTACAGGATTATATCGAAACAGTTGATTAATAAAAAGTTAATTGGCAGTATTTTGGGTTATTTTTTCATCGACTAACACCAGATCATTCCCAAAAAAAAAATAGCTTTCGATGGCAAAAAAAAGTTGTCTAGTGTAACAAAAGTTACTGACACCTGCCTCTCATTAAACTACTTTTGCGTTATAAAATTTAAATTACATAATTTTATAACTAGTGAATTTTAAATAAATAATTAAAAAAAGATATGACAATGAAAATAGAAACAATCATTAAAGAAAAACAAGGCACCATCGTAGATGTGCGCTCCCATGAAGAATTTATGGGCGGTCATGTAGTAGATTCCATTAATATACCACTGAATGAAATTCCGAAACGACTAGAGGAACTACAAAATCTTAAGGCACCACTGGTACTTTGTTGCGCATCCGGAAACCGCAGCGGGCAGGCACAGCTTTTTCTGACGGAACATGGAATCGAATGTTACAATGGCGGTTCCTGGTTAGATGTAAATTATATTCAATCAATAAACAGTTAACAAAATGATCAACACATTAAAAAAATTATTTGGTTTTGGACCAAAAATTGACTTCACCGCTTTAGTAAAACAAGGAGCTATTATTCTGGACGTACGAAGCAAGGGAGAGTACGCGGGCGGACACATCAGCAGTTCCATAAATATTCCGGCAGACACCTTAAGTAGCAACTTGGCTAAACTAAAAGATAAAAATCAGACTATTATTACGTGTTGTGCCTCGGGAATGAGAAGTGCCTCGGCTAAAAATATTTTGAAATCAAATGGCTACTCGCAAGTGTATAATGGTGGCGGCTGGAGCAGTTTGAGAAACAAAATTGGAAGTTAACAAACCAGTTATTTTTTAAAAAATCATACTATTCGTATTTACAATTAGTTAATTAACAATTGATTAAAACATAGTTTGTTTAATTTTATAGTATTAGAAAAGTAAGTGATGAGTTTGTAAGATAAAGTATCGAATTTAGTATTACTTACAAAATTAATCTTTAAAAAAACAATCATGAGACCCGAAATTAGTAAAAACGAACCTTTTAAAGGAGCTGTACAAGCAAAATCAAATGCATCACATGGATTGAGAGATTTATTTGAAGTTGGATTAAAAGACATTTATTGGGCAGAAAAAGTATTGACTAAAACATTGCCAAAAATGGTGAAAAATGCATCATCCCCAGAATTAGTTAACTCCCTAAAAAATCAATTAACTGAGACGCACGAACACGTATCACGTCTGGAAAAAATATTTGAAGTAACCGGTATTGCGCCAACAGCAAAAAAATGTGATGCCATGCAAGGTATATTGAAAGAGACTAATAATCTAATTAAAGAGACTGATATTGGTATGGTACGTGATGCAGGGATTATTGCAGCGGATCAAAAGGTAAAGCACTATGAAATTGCAACCTATGGAACTTTACATGCTTTTGCTAAAACTATAGGTGAAAATAAAGCGGCAGAATTGCTGGCTATGAACCTTAATGAAGAGAAAAAAACGGATGCTGTATTAACTGGAATCGCTATGTCTGCGATCAACAGACAAGCTTTTAAAGCGGATTCAATTACAAATACTTAAAACAAAATTTAACTGGAGAGACGTATTTATTACAGCTTCTCTATTTGCTAAAAAGCCTGCTTGCGCAGGCTTTATTATAGTACTTTATATATAAAAATTAATACAACTATTGCTGTTTATCACTCGTTCCTCTTCCTACTTTTTTTAAATTTACGCTTACCCATATAAAAAACTGGAACAATAAGAGCAGACTAAATATAAATTTTCATAGTTTTTAATGGTTGGTTCCTAATTACCTTGCCATTTCCGGATAATCAATATACCCCTTTTCGGTAGAAGTGTAAAACGTGCTTTGATCTGGTGCGTTCAATGGTGCATCCGATTTAAAACGAGCCACTAAATCCGGATTGGCCAAAAATGGAACTCCGTAAGCAACAAGATCTGCGTAACCGTCTTCAATAATCTTTGTTCCCGTTTCTTTTGTAAAACTTTTATTAATGATTAATGTGCCTTTATAGAATGGTCTAAAATGTCTGGCAACCTCAGTTACTGCAAAAGGCACCTCATCTACCGGTGTAAAAGGTTCTGTTAGGTGTACGTAAGCCAAACCATAATCATTCAATCGGTTTACAATATATTCATGAGTAGGAATCGTCTGCTCATCCAGCATCATTCCTTGTGTATTATGCATTGTTGGATTCAACCGAACCCCTACTTTAGAGTAGTCAATAACTCCTTCTAAAGCATCTAAAATATCGAACAAAATTCGGGACTTATTTTCTATTGAACCGCCATATTCATCTGTACGGTGATTGGAACAGCCATTAAAAAACTGTTGCAATAAATAGCCATTGGCAGCATGTAATTCAATCCCATCAAAACCAGCTGTAACGGCATTTTTAGCTCCATTTTTAAAATCTAAAACCGTTTGTTTAATATCTTCAATCGTCATTTCTTTTGGTGTCACCGTATCTACAAAACCGTCGTTTGTGTAGGCTTTAGCATGAGGATTCAGTGCTGAAGGCGCATGTGGCAAATCACCATTATGCAAATCAGGATGCGACAGTCGTCCTGTATGCCACACTTGTGCAAATATTGTTCCTCCTTTTTCGTGTACTGCTTTCGTAACGAGTTTCCAACCCTCCGTTTGTGCTTCATTATAAATTCCGGGTACATTTATAAAACCAACTGCTTTTGTACTCACAAAAGTACCTTCGGTAATTATCAAACCAGCTGTAGCTCTTTGTGCATAATATTGTGCTGTAAGTGCTGTGGCAACATTTCCTTCATTATTAGAACGACTTCGCGTCATTGGTGCCATAACCATGCGGTTATTCAAAGTCAGATTTCCCAGTTTATACGATTGTAATAAAATTGATTCGCTCATTTAGTTATAGTTTTAAATTAATTGTGTTTTAAATTAAAATATTGGTTTTAAAACCAATACCTGCAAAAAGAGTCAAAATAGTTTTCAAGGCATCGGCATCATTTCCTTTTAAAAAAAGGGACTCCTTCAAATCATCTGTTGATTCAATACTCTGAATGACTTTAGAAAAAGGAAACAAGAGTTGAAACTTGTCAGCAGGGTTCTCGAAAATAACGGGATTCATTTCGTTTACCAAAACAAGTACAACTTTACCTGTAGCCACTTTTCTGACTTTTTCAGCGAGATTCGTATCTGTTGCAGCATAATTTGAAAGTATAATAACATCTGCCTCCCAACTTGCATTGGTTGGACAAATCATCATTTCCACATTTGCCTCTGGATTCTCTAAAAGTATTTGGGTTTGAACTTCCAACAGTGTAGCAGCATTTAGATCAAATAGCAAAACTTGATTAGTTTTGGCAATTTGCTTAGCTAAAAATAGGCTCTTGGTTTCTGAAACTCCAATAATTGCAAAGGTTCTTATACTTGGCATTGACTTTTATTTATAGTGCAAATTTAAGTTGGTAGTACAAAAGTTGCTGTTGATGTAAAACAAGAAATTCTATTGATCTAAATCAAGTAAAATTATTTTCGAAGACTAATCTGTTTGCGAATGCGACTCAATGTTTCGGGTGTAAGTCCCAGATAAGAAGCTATCATGTGTTGAGGAACACGTTTCACAATTCCGGGGTATGTGTTTCCTAAATTGATGTATTTTTCTTCGGCAGTTTCCGTTAAAGCCGAATTTATACGGGCTTGATTAGCAATATAGGCATTTTGTAACAATAACCGTTGGTACCTTTCAAACATTGGAATTTTATCCATTAAAGCTTCTCTAGCCGATGTTGTTAGCAACAGTAATTCAGAATCTTCAAGTGCTTCAATCGTATAAATAGATGTGCTATTAGTAAGATAACTAGATAAATCAGTAATCCACCAACCTTCAATAGCAAATTGCACAATGTGTTCATTTCCCTTTTCGTCCATTGTAAAAGACCGTAATAATCCTTTTTCAATAAATGTATTATAGATACAAATATCTCCTTCTTGAAGCAACACTTGTTTTTTACGCAACTTTTTAGGGATGAAAAAAGTTTTACACAACTCCAATTCCTCCTGAGTCAGTATCACTTTATCTTGAATGCTTTTAAATAATTGTTCAAACATGTTTGTAAGGTAGTAAATACTAGAGCATTCCTGAAAAATTTATTATTGCTTTATAAAATTACAATACTTGATAACTATTGATAAATCTAAAAATTCAAATATCGATAAATCAAAATATCTGGTTATCTTTGCGCAGTCTAATTTTAACTCACAAATGAAACCGAACACACAACAATTAAACGATTTAACAATCCAAGTAAGAAGAGATATTCTTCGAATGGTACATGCTGTCAATTCAGGTCATCCTGGAGGATCTCTGGGGTGTACGGAATTTCTAGTAACCTTGTACCAAAATCTAATGGAACGCAAAGAAGGTTTTGATATGGATGGCGTAGGAGAAGACCTTTTCTTCCTTTCCAATGGTCATATTTCACCTGTATTTTATAGCGTTTTAGCGAGAAGCGGTTATTTTCCGGTTTCGGAATTAGCAACTTTCCGTTTGATTAATTCAAGATTACAAGGACACCCAACTACTCATGACAGTTTACCTGGAGTAAGAATTGCGTCTGGTTCGCTTGGACAAGGATTATCAGTAGGAATTGGAGCTGCTCAAGCTAAAAAATTAAATGGTGACAACCATATTATTTACACGCTTCATGGTGATGGTGAATTACAAGAAGGTCAAAACTGGGAAGCAATCATGTATGCTTCTGCAAAAAAAGTAGACAATCTTATTGCGACAATCGATTTAAACGGAAAACAAATTGACGGTACTACTGATGAAGTTTTAGCAATGGGAAGCATTCGTGCGAAATTTGAAGCATTTGATTGGGATGTTTTGGAAATTGAAAAAGGAAACGACCTGGAAGCTATTATTGCAGGTATGACAGATGCCAAATCAAGAACTGGAAAAGGAAAACCGGTTTGTGTATTGTTGCATACTGAAATGGGTAACGGAGTAGATTTTATGATGAATACTCATGCTTGGCACGGTAAAGCACCAAATGATGCGCAACTTGACAATGCTTTAGGTCAAAATTATAATACTGGAGGCAATTCAGACTACTAAAAATAATTATGAATTTTGAATTATAAATTAGTAGTGGTGAAACACCTAATTTTTAAATTCTTAAATCATTTCAATCTTTAAATTGAAAAATGAAAAAATATACAAATACAGGAAGTAAAGATACTCGTTCGGGTTTTGGAGCGGGAATGACTGAATTAGGTCAAAAAAATGAAAATGTTGTGGCACTTTGTGCGGATTTAATTGGTTCATTGAAATTTGACGATTTCAAGAAAAATCATCCAGAGCGTTTTTTCCAAATTGGTATTGCTGAAGCAAACATGATTGGAATTGCAGCGGGTTTAACTATTGGAGGAAAAATTCCTTTCACAGGAACTTTCGCTAACTTTTCTACGGGAAGAGTTTACGATCAAATCCGTCAATCCGTTGCTTACTCTGAGAAAAACGTGAAAATTTGTGCTTCACATGCCGGATTAACTCTTGGTGAAGACGGTGCAACACACCAAATCCTTGAAGACATAGGATTAATGAAAATGCTACCTGGAATGACCGTAATCAACACTTGTGATTACAATCAAACCAAAGCGGCTACATTAGCATTAGCGGATCATCATGGTCCTGCTTACTTGCGTTTTGGTCGTCCGGTTGTTCCTAATTTTATGCCAGCTGATGAGCCTTTCGTAATTGGAAAAGCGATACTTTTAAGCGAAGGTACTGATGTAACTATTGTTGCTACAGGACATTTGGTTTGGGAAGCTTTAATCGCTGCAGAAGCTTTAGAAGCAAAAGGTATTTCGGCTGAAGTAATCAACATTCATACGATCAAACCTCTTGACGAGGTAGCGATTTTGAAATCATTGGCTAAAACAAAATGCATTGTTACTGCTGAAGAGCATAACATTCTTGGTGGTCTTGGCGAAAGCGTTTCTAGAGTATTAGCATTGCATCACCCAGCTCCACAAGAGTTTGTGGCAGTAAATGACAGCTTTGGAGAATCTGGTACACCTGAACAATTAATGGAGAAATACAAACTAAACAATCAAGCGATTGTTGACGCTGTAGAAAGAGTTATTAAAAGAAAATAATCTTTCTCTTTATAAATATGAATCCCATTCGTTGCGACGAATGGGATTTTTTTATATATTTTTTTTTAGTTTGAAGCTTCGTTTCTCTCAAAGACGAGTGTACAGTTTTTGTGATATAATAATTTAATATCCTTCAAATTCAATTTCATACTACAAAAAAAAATCCAGTTCAATAGAACTGGATTCCTTATTTACAACTTATTTTTATTAATGACAGTTTTTATCTAAATGCTTTTTGATTCTTGCAGCAGCTGTTGTATTTCCATCACAACTTGGTACACTAGCAAATGGATAAGACAATCCAGTCGTAGGATTTTTGATTTCAATTTTTGTACCGTAGCCATCACCATCATCATCTACATCTAAGAAATTAGGAATACCATCACCATCTGAATCATCAGGATTGACAACACCAGTTGCTAGAACTCTCATATAACCGTCTCCATTGATGTCTTCTTGATAAGACGGAATCCCATCGCTATCTTGATCCAATCGTTGGATTTCATATAATTTAAAACCAAATACAAGCGGAGCATAAGATGGAATTGTTCCCTTACCACTGGAATAATAGGCTAATCCTGAAGGAATAAACATTACCCCTGCTCCAAAATCATTATAAGTCACAGTTCCATCACCATTTGATGCATAAGTACCTGTTTTGAATTGTGGGAAAATTTCATTCCATCCTGTTATAACACTGGCTAAACTTATCATCTGTTGTGGATTCTTAACTTCCTCAAATGGAGTTGCTGTTAATGTAGTAACGCCTGATGCCGTTATGCGTTCCAGATACTCCCCCTTATATGATGTCAATACACCATCTACATTACAGGGCGCAACTCCGGTTCCAGTTCTTAATACCAAATAATACATCTTATAAGTAATATCGTGTAGACTTACGTTTCTGCTCTTTAGCTCGTAGGTAGTTTGATCCCAGATCGATTTTTGAGTTCCACCTGCAGGAATCTTTACAATTGAAATATCCTGATCATCTATAAATCCAGGATGACTAACAACTGTTATATAATTTGTTTTTAAATATTCTTCTATGTCAGTATTATCGCTAGCATATTGTACTGCATAATCTCTAAGAGGCTCAATTGTAGGAGTATCATTCTTTGAACACGAAAATAAAGAGATTGTTGTAATTGATAAAATAAAATAATACTTAAATTTGTTCATTATAGCTAATTTTTTAAGTGCGCAAGATACAATATTGATTGATTTTTGTAAACTATTTAACTCCGATTTTAGAAAATTTATGAGAATAGATAAATATTTATGGTGTGTACGATATTATAAGACCAGAAATATGGTTACTGAAGCTTGCAAAAAGAATCACATAACCGTAAATGGGCTGGTTGCCAAGCCTTCAAAGGAAGTTTTTCCTACAGATAAAATCACCTTCAGAAAAGACCAAATTACACAAATAATTACCGTACTAGACGTTCCAGAAAATCGTGTCGGGGCTAAACTCGTTGATATCTATCGAAGAAATGACACTCCTGCCGAAGTTTATCAGCATTTAGAACTTTTAAAACTCTCTAAGGAACATTACCGAAAAAATGGTACTGGAAGACCTACCAAAAAAGATCGAAGAGACATCGACGAATTTGGGAATGAAATCGTGAATGACGAAGATGCAGATTAGCAAATACATTTTTAAAACTTTAAACTAAAACAATGAACAAAAATATCATCTTAACGAATCAGGAAATTGAGCATAAAATAAAAAGAATTGCTTACCAAATCTACGAAACATTTGTAGATGAAGAAGAAATTGTCATTGCAGGAATTGCGACCAACGGTTTTATTTTTGCCAAAAAAATTGCCCAGGCCCTAGAAACCATTTCTTCGCTTAAAGTCTCGCTTTGCGAAGTTCAAATCAACAAACAAAATCCGAAATTACTCATTCAAACCTCTTTGTCAAAAGAAAACTATTCTAATAAAGGGTTGGTTCTTGTTGATGATGTGTTAAACTCCGGCACCACATTAATCTACGCAGTGAGACATTTTATAGACGTTCCCTTGAAAAAATTCAAAACCGCAGTCCTAGTAGACAGAAACCACAAGAAGTATCCGGTAAAAGCGGATTTTAAAGGAATATCGCTTTCTACATCCTTACTGGAGCATGTCCAAGTCGTTTTTGATGAAGATGGCACTAGCTATGCGTATTTAAGCTAAAATACTAACAATGTCAAGAACGACCTGATCGATCGTTTTATTATCTACATTCACTTTATACTGCGCCTGATTGTAATAAAAACTTCTTTCAAAAAGGTGCATTGCAATAAACTCCTTCATTTCCTCATCATTTTTATTGGCGATAAGGGGTCTTTTGCTTTTATTGGCAGACAGTCTGCTAAATAAAGTGTCTATCGAAGCTCTCAAATATACAGACAATACATTTTCTCCTTTTAATAACTCATGATTGTTGGCATAACAAGGCGTTCCTCCTCCAAGACCAATAATCATGCTCTCCGAAGAATTTAATAATTCAAGAAAAGCTTCGTGCTCTACTTTTCGAAAATAAATTTCGCCATGCTTTTCAAAAATGCTATTTATGGACAAATTTGTTTTTTCTTCGATATATTTATCCAAATCTACGAACGGTATTCTTATGATTCTTGATAGTGTTTTGGCAATAGTGGACTTCCCGCAACCCATATAGCCTAATAATATAATTTTTCTCATGGAATAAAACCTTATAAATTAAGGCGTTAAGATTTATTGTTAAAAAAAGACAAATTTATAATAAAATTGCTTGCAAAACTCCAAAATAAGTCCTTATATTTGCACCCGCATTCAAGGAAAGAATATGACTCGATAGCTCAGTTGGTAGAGCACATCACTTTTAATGATGGGGTCCTGGGTTCGAGCCCCAGTCGGGTCACAAATCTGTGATCAACACATAATTTCCTTGAAGCATTGACTCGATAGCTCAGTTGGTAGAGCACATCACTTTTAATGATGGGGTCCTGGGTTCGAGCCCCAGTCGGGTCACAAAAAGGTTGAGTAATTTATTACTTGACCTTTTCTTTTTTTAGGCCACGTGGAGAAACGGTAGACTTGCCAGCTTGAGGGGCTGGTGCTCGCAAGGGCGTGTGGGTTCAAATCCCACCGTGGTCACAATACAAAAATCCCATTTCTGTAGCGAAATGGGATTTTTTTTGTCTTTTTAAGTGTATTCAACAAACTTTTGCTGGATCAGGTGTAAAAGCTCACTTGTACTTCTGCAATAGCAAACTTATTTTATCAGTACTCTTTTATATTTAGGTATATTTTTTAAGACAGTACCAGTACCTCTAACTACCGCTCTTAAAGGATCTTCCGCAATAAAGACTGGTAAATCCGTCTTCAGCGAAATCCTTTTATCAAGACCGCGAAGCAATGCACCTCCTCCCGCTAGATACAAACCCGTATTATAAATGTCCGCAGCCAGTTCCGGTGGTGTCAATGCAAGCGTTACCATAATCGCGTCTTCAATTCTCTGTATTGATTTATCCAAAGCTCTTGCAATTTCTCTAAAGGCAATCTTGACTTCCTTAGGTTTCCCAGTAAGCAGATCCCGTCCACGAACCATTATGTCATCAGGAGCATCCTCAAGTTCTTCCATTGCGGCACCAACATCAATTTTTATTCTCTCAGCAGAAGCGTCTCCAACATACAAATTATGCTGCGTTCTCATATAAAACAATATATCATTAGTAAAAACATCGCCAGCAATTTTTATAGATTTGTCACAAACTATTCCTCCGAGAGCAATAACCGCAATTTCCGTCGTCCCTCCTCCAATATCAACGATGAGATTGCCCTTGGGCTCCATAACATCTAAACCAATTCCAATAGCAGCTGCCATTGGCTCATGAATTAAATACACTTCTTTCCCGTTTACCCGTTCGCAAGACTCCTTTACAGCTCTCATTTCTACCTCGGTGATACCACTAGGAATACATACAACCATTCGTAGCGCGGGAGTAAAGAAACTTTTCTTTATTTCAGGTATATTTTTTATAAACCAGCTGATCATTTTCTCTGAGGCATCAAAATCAGCAATAACTCCGTCTTTAAGTGGCCGGATTGTTTTAATATTCTCATGTGTCTTACCCTGCATTAAGCTGGCCTCTTTACCTACAGCAATAATTTTCCCATTTCTAATGTCCCTGGCCACCATAGAAGGACTATCTACTACTATTTTTCCGTCATAAATTATTAAAGTATTTGCAGTCCCTAAATCCATAGCTATCTCCACTATCATAAAATCAAATAAGCCCATAATATAGTTTTGTTCTTAAAAACGTTTTTATTGCTGTTTTATTCTCTACCAAGATGAGATTGCATGAATAAGATGGATGAAACCACGGTTAAAAGCCAGGACTTGTGTACTATTCAAGTTCCCGTTCAGCACGTAAAAAGCAATTGTAAGGACTGTTTGACAGATGAGGCACATCGCGAAGCTTTTCAATTTACTCTTCTTTGCCACATATAACTTATTCGTGCAGAGATGAATATAATTTACGATCTAAAATTGGTAATTCAATAGTCTGTTCCAATCCGTTTTATCAAATCAGAAAAAATGATTCGAAAATTGTCCCGTCAAAGCCTATCATAAAAAAAATGCTTCAAAAATAATCAAGTTTACTTGAAATTATTTTTGAAGCATTTTTTTTTCAATACCGACTATTCTGGAAGGAGCTTTACTTTGCCGGAAGAACAACACGCTATAATTATATTATCAGGTGATGCATCTCAATAAGTCCAATCTAGCCTTCCTAAAAATAGCAATAAAATTAAAACCCCAATTGATAAACCTGCAGCTGTAATAAAAAAAGTCCCTAT
The DNA here is from genome assembly GCF_042787235.1 of Flavobacterium zhoui. Lineage (NCBI taxonomy): Bacteria > Pseudomonadati > Bacteroidota > Flavobacteriia > Flavobacteriales > Flavobacteriaceae > Flavobacterium > Flavobacterium zhoui. The sequence continues at coordinate 149,809 of NZ_JBHZPY010000009.1, read as the reverse complement.
GTATAAAAACAGTCTGTTTTTATGTGCTCTTCTTATTAGCTCCATATCTGCTGTTCTAAATTTAATTTCAGTCATTTTTTTTCGAGATTAAAGTTACAAATATTCTAATAATAGAAATTTATTTTTATACAAAGTAACAAGGATTGTATTGTTTTCACAATACCAACTTCTAGTGATATTTGCTTTATTTGTTATATTATTTTGCAAAAATACCTATCTGTGAGCGAAAAAAATTGAGGTTTTCCTCATTCGAGCAACTTTTTTTATTTTAAAACTATTGAAATAAATTCCTACATTTGAAAAGCAACAAAAATTAATTCAAACCCCCTTTTTCGATAATATTATGGATAGTAAAAAACTGAAACAAATCACTAATCAACTTAAAAAATCATTTGACAATTGGGATTTCAATAAAGCAATAAATTTAAGCAAGGATGAAACACAAACTCGAGACAACTTAATTCATCCTTTTTTTAATATTCTTAATTACTCTAAAATGGATGACTATTCACATGAATACGTTGCCGATATGGGCGAAAAAAAAGGTCGAAGAGTTGATGTTGCCATAACATTAGGAAAGAAAGACCCAATAATGCTGATAGAATGTAAAAGCGTTAATGCTAAGCTTAATGATAATCACTTTAGACAACTAAATGAATATTGCTTATACACACCAACCGCTAAAGTTGGAATACTATCAAATGGAGTCGTTTATAATTTTTACACTATCAATTCAAGAGAAAAAAAAGGATTGAATATAAAACCATTTTTTAGTTTCGATATAACTAACTACAGCATGGCCGAATTAGAAATTTTAGCCTTATTCAACAGACAAACTATTGAAATTAATGATATAATTCAAGAGGCTGAAGATGTTTATTTTTTAGACAATTTTGACAATTCTTTATTTAAAACTTTAATTGAGACTGATGACTTAGTAAAACTCATCTTTAAGAACATGGGAGGACAAAGATCCAGTGAAAAAACATCAGCACAAATAAAAAATTTAATTAATTCAATTTCAATAAAAACAGCACTTGATAAAATAATACAAAAAGAAATATCTGAATCAAATAGTGGAATAATGACTACTGCAGAAGAGGTAAAAGCTTACAATGTTGTTAAAACGATTTTAGCTATGTCCCCTAAAATTAAAAATACCGAATTAGAGAGAATTAGTTATCGCGATTTAAAGAATATGTTTCTAATCATTGTAGATGGAAAACAAACTAAAAAAAATATGCACAATTATATTTAAAGAAAAATCAAAAGTTATTGAAATTGACGGAAGTCGATATGAATTAGAAGATGTAAGTATCTCTTCAATAACCAAACTTAAAAAAGAATTAACGGAATCAGCTTTAAAAAATTTATAGAATAATTCCCTATAAAAAGGAGATCAAAAAAAAACGCCTTGGTAAACTACCAAGGCGCTTATAATTAAGAGTAACTGCTTCTATTTTTTAAACATTTCCTGCAAAGGTTTTAACTGCTCTAAATCGACTTTAGATTCTTTCAAAACTGAAAGCATCGTCATGATATTATTGGGATTCATATCTTTCCCCAGAATTCGGACTACTGCAAAACCAGTTTCTTTTTTATTGGCGAAAAGCACAAACTCTTCGATGTGTTCATCTGAGCCTACATAACTTACAGAAGCCCCTTCTTTACCCGAACCAAACTTCATCAGCTGCTGGTACTTTTTATCCTTTAGAATCAAATTAACCTTAGCTCGTTCCGTTTCAAATTGTACTTTATTTGTTGCATTAAGCTTGAAAGCTAAAACATTCATCTTCTCAAAGGATTGTAAAGCTTCATTTTGTTTTACAGACAATTTAGCTTTATCCACATTCAATATACTTGGCGAGACATCTAAAGCAATAAAATTCTTGTTTTCTGTATTCTCAACAAAGTATTTCTGCAATGTAGGCTCTGAGTTACAACTGATCAAAAACAAACTAAAGAGCAGTGCAATACTATAAACGGCTTTCATTTTACTTTTTACCTTTTGTTGCTTTCTTCAAATCGTCTCCACCAGGAATTCTCATTTTATCAGTAAGAATAGAAATCTCACTCAAATCGAAATCACCCGTTAATGACATTAAAACTGTGTCATCGTTTCTAGCGCCTTCAATAAACATAAGCAACTCTCTTATCTGAGAATCTTTCGCTCCTGATTTTACCAGAATTTTGATGTTTTTTCCGCTGTCATTCACACGCATCAACTCTTCCAGACCTGCTGATTTAATGTACTTTTCAGCCGAAGCTTTCATTTCATTTTCTACTCTGGTACTTTTAGTGGTAAAAACTTTCAAATTGTCTAACTTTTTTATCAGGTTCAAGTATTGTTGTGTTTCCTTATCAGAAGCATCTACTTTTACTTTGCTCATTAAGTCAAACATTTTTTTGTTGACTATAATTGACGTAACATCATCCTGACCATCGAATTTATCGAAGGCCGCTTGAGCGAAAAATGGACTTGAAACTAATACTACTACTAATGTTAATATAAACTTTTTCATTTTTTGATTGATTATTTTATTGTTTAAAAATTAATTCTTTTGATTCTTGGTATTCTTCAATGTACTTAACACTTTCTATGCCAACATTTACATGATTTGACAATAATGCTAATGCTTTTTGAGTTTGTCTAAAGGCAACTTCAGGATCATCATACGTTCCTAAATCTTGTTTTCCCTTTTCATCCCCGTAATTGTAATACACATACGTTCCTATTCCCATCAAAACGACAACTGAAGCAGCAATAGACAACCATGCTACATTTCGTTTTTTAAATTCGTTCTGAAAGTTCTGCTTAGGATGAAGTGCGATTTCTGGCGCAAACTTTTGGTCTGCCGCAAGAGACAAATAACTAAACAAAGGCTTGTACTGTTCTAAATGCTGCGCAACATGTAGTGAAGAAAAATAAGTACGTAATTCATTTTCTTCATCAATACTGGTTTCCCCTTGAAAGTATTTTTCTATTAGTAATTCTATTTTATCTAATTCCATAATTATGCGTTTTTGTCATGCTTTCTCTTATCGTTTTTCTTGCTCTCGAAAGCGCTACACGAATAGCCGTTTCATTCATTTCAGTTATTTTAGCGATTTCAGCAAATTCATATTGTTCAATATCCCGCATCTGAATTAGCAGTCGCTGTTGTTCGGGTAACTGATTAATTATCCTCTCGACCCAATTTAAACTATCACTGTCTTCTACTTTTTTATCTACACTTGGTTCTCTATCGGTAAAATTAGTATGAACAATTTTCAGATTTCCTGCTCTTTTTGATTTTAACTGATCCAAACAATAATTTTTTGTCAGAGTCATCGCAAAAGCTTCCACACTATTAAACCCATTCAAACTCCCCTTTTTACTCCAAAGCTTTACCAAAACTTCCTGAGTAGCATCTTCGGCTTCCTCCGTGCTTGTCAGTAATCGCTTTGCCAGCCGAAAGACTTTGTCTTTGAATGGAGTGGTTAGCTGCACAAACTCATTTTGGTTCATAAAGAGTAGTTATTAAATCGGTTATACAATCAAGACGATACATGTTTCTTTTTGTTACAAATAATAGAAAATAAAAACTAAAGTTACTATTTTTACGTTCATAATAGATATTGAACCTACTAACATGAAAAAAACATTCCAATTTACGCTTTTATTAATTGTAGCCCTTTTTAGTTTCCAAGGTTGCCAGGATATGGACGATGTTGCTGCGCCAATGGATCTTGCAATCAAAGATTTTATTTGGAAAGGCCTAAACCAATACTATTTATGGCAAGCTGACGTGCCTAATTTATCAGACGACCGTTTTGCTTCTCAGGCAGAATTAAATACTTTTTTGTCAGGCTATTCTACTCCTGAAAGTTTATTTGATGCACTACGCGTTGATAAAACCATTGATAGATTCAGTTGGATTGTAAGTGATTACTTAGAACTTGAGGGCGCACTTCAAGGGACGACAAAAAATGACGGAGTCGACTACGGTTTAAGATATAAATCAGGAAGTACTACTGAAATATTTGGTTGGGTACGCTATGTTATCCCTGGTTCTGATGCATCAACAAAGGACATCAAACGTGGAGCCATTTTTAACGGAGTAAATGGAACTCAATTAACCGTAAGTAACTATCAAACTTTGCTCGCAGCAGAAAACTATACGCTAAATCTAGCTGATTATAATAATGGAGCCATTACCCCAAACGGAAAAACGGTTGCTTTAACGAAAACAATACTGTCAGAAAATCCAATTCTATTAAATACCGTGATCACATCGGGCACTCACAAAATAGGGTATTTAATCTACAACGGTTTTTATGCCGATTATGACAACAAATTGAATGAAGCTTTTGGCACGCTAAAAACGCAAGGCATAACTGATTTAGTACTTGATTTACGTTATAATTCGGGAGGTTCTGTTCTTACGGCTACGCGTTTAGCCAGTATGATTACGGGGCAATATACCGGGCAGATATTTGCTAAGCAACAATGGAATAACAAAATCAACAGTTATTTTGAAACAAATAATCCGGATGCCTTAAAAAATAACTTTACAGATAAAATTGGCACTACGCCAATCAACAGCTTGAATTTGACTAAAATTTACATTTTAACCACCAAAAGTACTGCTTCAGCAAGTGAATTGGTGATTAATGGATTGAAACCTTATATGGACGTTGTTCAAATTGGCGATGTAACTACAGGAAAAAATGTAGGTTCCGTTACATTATATGACTCGCCTACTTTTGGCAAAGCCAACAGAAACCCGAACCATCGCTATGCGATGCAGCCAATTGTTCTAAAAATTGTAAATGCAGCTGGTTTTGGAGATTATTTTAGCGGGTTAGTACCTACTTACGAGTTGAAAGAAAACCTGGGTAATTTAGATATTCTGGGTAATGCAACAGAGCCTTTACTAAGCACCGCAATTGGTAAAATTACCGGGACAGCAAAAATGTTAAAACTGAGTCCTGAAAAAGATTTTAAATATTTTAATGATACAAAATCAATAAATGGGTTGCAGAATCAAATGTATATTGACAAAGCTCCGGAAGGGCTTTTGAAAGCATTAAAATAACTTTAAGAGCATTATACTAAAACACCATTTTATAAATTAATACTTAATAATCAATATTTTACATCACAACGGTATGAAAAATACAAGTAAATTAGTTTTGGCTTTGACCGTAATTGTTTCTTTTGCATTTATAAAGCCTAAGCATTCAGAACCAAAAAAAATAAATATTGTTATTGATGCAGGTCACGGTGGAACCGATTTTGGTGCGACTTCAGATGCAATCACTGAAAAGAAAATTGTGGAGCAAGTCACTAAAAAAATAAAATCTTTAAATAGTAACGTGGTAATTCACCTCACTAGAAATGAAGATAGTTTTTTATCCTTGAACGATAGAACTGCTTTTATAAACAAACTCAAACCAGATTTAGTGTTGTCCCTACATGTAAATACCAGTTTAAATAATAAAACATCAGGCTTGGAGTTTTATGTGGCAAAAGAAACTGAGTTTTTTGAAAAGTCAAGTAAGATTGCAGCAGAACTCATAAATAAATTTACAACGAATAAAAATTTAAAAATATCCAATGTAAAAACGGGTCCTTTTTACATTCTTAAAAAATCAGAAGTTCCAGCAGTAATTGTAGAACTAGGATATTTAACTAATGAAAATGACAAAAAATACTTGGTTGATGACAACGAACAAAATAAAATAGCGCAGTCAATTTCAGAATTCATTTCAGAAATGAAATAGTAAAAATACTAAATCTACAAAAAAAGGCTTTCAGTGATGAAAGCCTTTCGTATATACAAATTTTCCCATCGAAAGGTTGAATTTGTTCTAACAAAAAACCCGTTCCTACTTATGGAACGGGAATTAAGAACTAACACTAAATGTTTATTTTTAGAATAATAAATTCAAACCAAGTTTAAAATTTCTTCCTCTAGTACTGTACCCTCTACTTTCAACAAAATCTTTATCAAAAATATTGTCCACTGCGCCAAAAATATTCAATCTGTTTTTGATTAAATCATAACGAACATTGGCATTAACTATTTGATAATCTTTCAAAATTTCTGAATTTAACACGGGATCGTAAGTTGGTGCAGGATACGTTGTGTATTCTAAATACCGGTCTGACACAAACTGATACGCCAGATTAAAATCTAGACGCGCTGTTGCTTGAAGATCCACAGCAGCATTTACTTTGTGTTTTGGATTTAGAATACGTGATTGTCTTTCTAATTCTGTAAAAGTATAATTTGCATTGAATTTTACTTGATCATTCAAAGCATAAGAAATCATTGTTTCAACACCTTTGGCTTTGTTTTTCCCATTTACATTAAAGTATTTGTAAGTCATCAAATCAAATCCTATTGCATCTTCCTCTTCCCTTTGAAAAGCTACTGCATTCAAAACTAATTTCTTATTCAATGCGCTTACTTCAAAACCAACTTCGGCAGTTGCATCTTTCTCTGGAGACAAATTCAAATCACCATACGGAGAGTACAATTGGTACAAACTTGGAGTAATAAAAGCAGTACTATAGGAAGCTAAGACTTTTAAATTTTTAGAAAAAGTGTAAGAAGGATTAATATTGTACACAAAATTATTTCCGTATTTACTATGGATATTATAACGCCCTCCAAGATTTAAGTTAAATCCAAAATTAGAATTATAAACAACTGTTGCATAAGGATCAATCATATTGAATTTAGCCACTTCATTTGTTATGGCGTCATACTGGCTCATGTTTGACATTTCGTGAAACTGAAATTGTGTTCCTGTTACTATAAATAATTGAGAAGAAATTTCATATTTATTAAAGGCATCCACATTAACGCTTCTAGACTTTGCTTGGAATAAAGAGCCATAACTAAAGATGTCACGGTTGATTACATTTGCACCAGTATTGATTACCAATTCTCCTTTATTGTATTTAAATTTTGGAGAAAAACCAACTCTAAATTGCTCCGAAAGACTGAAATTCTTTAGATCATCTGCAAACGAACCTGCATCAAAATCGTTTTTCATTCGGTCATAATTAGCAAAGAAATCAAATGATAATTTTTTAGTTGGCGTAAAGCCAATTTTTACTAAAGAATTAACTCTTGAAAAAGCATCATTTTCAAATTTAGTATTTGAATTGTATGGTTTTGCTTCAGAAATCCCTGTAGTTTCAGTACTATTCAAAGAAGCAAAATAATTTACTTTTTCAAAACCACCGTTTACAGCAAAACCCTGATTGTAATCTTGCACACTATAATTTACTTTTTTAGCAACTGTTTGTGTACCAATATTCATATAGGCATTTCCAGCAATCGCTTTTTTACCTGCTTTTTTTAGTGTAATATTAATAACACCTGTCGCAGCTCCAGAACCGTATAAAGTACTTGAAGCGCCTTTCATAATCTCAATACTTTCAATTTGCTCTACTGGAAGCAATCTCAAATCATACGATAAGCTAATCCCGGAAGCATCTGTTACCGGAACACCATCAATCAAAATTAAAACCTGATGATTTCTTCCTCCACGAATGTAAAGTCCTAAATCCTTACCATTACGACTCTGATTTCCATTGATTTCAACACCTGCTACCGTGCTTAAAACTGAAGCTACTGATTGTCCTGATTTTTTCTTCAAATCCTCAGCAGTAATTTTGACGATAACTTTCCCTGATTTTTCTTTTGACAAAGCAAATTTCGAATCGGAAACAACAACCTCATCAAGTTGTTTTGGTTCTTGTTCTTGTGCATACGTGTTCATTGCAAATAACAATGCAATCGCACTAAAGCGAATGAATTTTTTGTTCATTTTAAAAATGTAAAATTTAATAAATTGGGGAGAAAAGCATAGAATGACCCATACCCAAACCTTTTTTCCCGAAAGTTTGATACTCGATGTAATAGGCAGGTCTCCTGGCTTGCGTCTTGTTGTTTACCTTCTCATTCTTAATTTAGGATTTTAGATTTATTCATTAAGGATTTATTAAATCCTAATTCCCAAATCATTAATTCCTTATTTTAGAACAATGGTTTTGTAGATAACAACAAGCTTGATAGCTTACAGTTGCGGGTACAGCTCAGGATTTTTGATTTAAGATTTAGAATTCTTGATTTAGGATTTAAACCCTAAAATCTGAAATCTAAAACTTTAAATCTATCACCTGATTCCCTTTTAATGTGGTTTGAAAAAACAAACCTCAACCTCAATACGGCGGCAAAGATAAAATTATATTAGGCTAATAACCTAAATAATTACGGATTTTATAATTCAATTTTAATTACAGCTCCAAAATCTACTTTATTCTGAAATGCGTCTTTTAGTGGCAAATCCGAAATTTTACATAAAAAACTACGTATCACTCCTGCATGCGCCACAATAATTACTGGTTTTGAATTGGTTGTTTGAAGTTCATTTTGCATAAAATCAATTACTCGATTGTGTAAATCCGTAAATGATTCTCCATTGGGTACGCGAACATTAACAAAATCAGTCATCCAAGGTGTAAAATCATCAGGTGGAATTACATCCCAATTTTTCATTTCCCAATCACCAAAATTCATTTCCATCAAGCGAGAATCTTCATTTACAGCAGTAATTTCTGAATTGTCTTTGATGTAATTTGCCAAAAGAACACAGCGAAGTAAAGGACTGGAATACAGATTTGCATCTTGAGGTAATTGATTCAAAACAGACTGAAAAACAGTTTCATAAGGCTCCATAATTTCCACATTGGATTGTCCATAACAAATTCCTTTTTCGCAAACCGTTTCCGTGTGACGTACTAAATAAACTTCCATAATGCAATAACTGATATATAAAAAACCACTTCACAAACTTGTTGGGTCGCTCCCAAACAATCCCCGGTATACCCGTGAATCCATTTCTGAAAATAACGCACCAAAAAGAATCGGGTCAGAAAAACAGGGATTATAACCAACAGCATTTGCCACTGAAAATAGGACCAAATAACTAATGGAAGTAATCCAAAAAAGAAAGCTCCTACCACTTCTTTCCAAGAATAGCTTTGTGCGATAGGTTTGCTTTTGCTTGTAGCGTCCTCCCGAGAATATTGATGGGTGAAAACAATTGAAATCGCTGCTAATCGACTGATAGAATGCGCCGCTACAAGAAGTAATAGAATTGTAAATTGTGAATTATAAATTATAAATTTAGGATTCTCCGAAACTACAATTAATTGAGTCAACCCTTGAAATTTAAGGAATAACAACAGCACCACACCTATTGCTCCATACGCTCCAATGGCACTGTCTTTCATAATCATCAGTATTTTTTCTTTGGTCCAACCGCCTCCAAAGCCATCGCAAACATCAGCAAAACCATCTTCATGAAAAGCTCCGGTAACTAAAACAGAAGCAATCATAGAGAAGATTACCGCAATTTCAGGTGCAACTAAATAATTAAAAACACAATATACTCCAAAAGCCACACTCCCTACAATCCAACCAATTACTGGAAAATAACGGGACGCTTTATTTAAATAATCCGGATTATGATCGATGTTTTGAGGACACGGAATTCTAGTGTAAAACATTAATGCAGTAAAAAATATATGGAGTTCTTTTTTCATTTTTGGAATTATTTTTTGATTTTATTTCTTGTAGAGACGCATTGCAGTGCGTCTCTACCGTTTATCGACCACTAACCCCCGCTGATTCAAAACTGGCCATATCATTCAAGAATGCTACAGCCGATTCAATTATAGGAAAAGCAATCGCGCAGCCCGTTCCTTCGCCCAATCGCAAATCAAGTTGTAACAAAGAACGAACTCCTAGATAATCTAATATTTTTTGGTGCCCTTGCTCAGCAGAAGAATGGCAAAAAATAGCATTTTTAATAATGGATGGATTTTTTTTAATGGCAATTAAAAAAGCAACACTACAGATAAAGCCATCAACAAGAATCAGCATATTGGCTTCTTTTGCCTGAAGCATCCCTCCTACCATTTGCATGATTTCAAAACCTCCAAAATAAGCTAACTTGCTATCTAAATCATCTGAACCATAGTAATTATCAATGCATTTTTTAAGAATACTAATTTTTTGAAGCAACTTTTCATCATTTACACCAGTGCCTATTCCTACGCAATTCTGAATTGGTAATTCTAAAATAATGCTCATCAAAACCGAAGCTGTAGCTGTGTTGCCAATGCCCATTTCGCCAAAACCAATGCAATTACTCCCCGTTTTAGCAATAGTGGCAACAATTTCGCTTCCTTTTAAAAAACACAATTCAATTTCTGTTTTGCTCATAGCAGGTCCTTGTAAAAAAGAGTGCGTTCCCTTCCCTATTTTAGCCGAAATCAAATCCGTATTCATAGGGAAATCATAATTCACCCCAGCATCTACAATAGCTAATTGAATCTTATTTTGTTTACAAAATACGTTGATTGCTGCGCCACCTATCAAAAAATTATTTACCATTTGTCTGGTTACATCTTGCGGATAAGCACTTACGCCATGATTTGCAATTCCGTGATCTGCGGCAAAAACAACCAGATTGGGTTTTGTGATCTTAGGTTCTAAAGTTTGAAACACCATCCCTATTTGTTTGGCGAGTACTTCTAAAACTCCTAATGAACCCGTTGGCTTGGTTTTTTGGTCGATTTTATGTTGTAACGCATTTGCAAAAGCAGCAGCAACCATTTCTTTTTTAGTGTCAAAAAACACTTTCTCTATTTTACTTTCATGTAAAACACTGATTTCCTCAACTAATGGAATTTCTTGTTTTTGTTTCCAATTCAGTTGTTGCAACATGGGTTGATTATCATAATTGGTAGCCGGTTTTCCCACACAAAAATACCCCAACGGCTCTATATTTTCAGGCAAACCTAATAATTGCTTGAACTGATAGTAATTCAATATGGAAACCCATCCCATGGAATAGCCTTGCTCCGTTAAGGATAGCCAAATATTTTGCGCCGCACAAACGGAACTGAACTTTACTGCTTCATTACTCCCAACGGTTCCAATCGTAAAATTATTCAAAACGGAACGATCATAGCAAATCACTAAACCCAGTGGTGCTTCTTCTATTGCTTCTAACTTTAGGGCTTTATAGGCTTGTTTTTGTTGTTCGTCATCCGTTAGCGCAACTGCTTTTTCATCATAATCTAAAAACAAATCTTTAATGGCTTTCTTTATTTTAGCCGACCTGATAACATAGTATTTTGTAGCATCAGTCAAACCCACAGAAGGCGCCCAATGACCCGCTTGCAGTGCTTTTTCAAGAACAGCATCCGGTACTTGATCCTCCGTAAAATGACGGGTGTCGCGACGGGATTTTAAAATTTCATCTAAATAAGTCATGTTTTTTTATTTAAAAGTTCAATGGCAAAATTCAATGACAATTGCAAAAATCAATTTGAAAAACATTGATTTGATATTGATTTTTGACATTGATATTGACATTGCTTTTTTTTTGAAAAGTTATTCTTCCCAAACGATGAAACAATAATTCTCATAGGTAATTCCGGTAAATTCAGGCAGTTCAATCGCTCCAGAAAATAACGGACAGTCAATTACCAAAGTATGAAACTCCCCATTTTCACCACAAGGATCTATTCCTTTTTTGTGTAATTCTTGTGCTAATTCTTTGGTCAAAATTTTCCCCAGATAATGTTCTCCCATCATGGTATTACAAGAAACAATCATCGTTACAATTCCGTTTTCAAGCATTTGATTTACCAAAACGATTCGGTCTTGTTGCCACAAAGGTAAAATTGCTTTTAGCGATGCTGCGGCACATACTTTATCTTCCCAATCTTTGTGCGGTTGTAAATCAATATCACCAAAAACGGCGGCTTCCAAATCATATTTAGCTTTTAGCATTTTCAAAACTGCAATAAACTTGGCTTCATAATCGCCCCAAGTTGCGGGAATTCCTTCCAGAGGCAATCCCATTTTTTGGGCTTGCTGATTCAATATAGACAATGGTAATCCATGAGAACGAGACACTTTCCCGTTTTCATTCATCATATTGAGTAGCACTTTTGGAATAAATCCTTGCTGAATTGCCTGCATCATTGCATAACAACTGTCTTTTCCACCACTCCAAGAAGTTACAAAATTCATATGTAGTTATTTATTGATTTTTAATTGAATATGTAATACGCTATGAGGCAATATTTTCTTTGAACTCAATATTGTAAAATCATAGCTATTTCATTTTTTTTCTTTTATCGTTACAGGAATTCCAGAAACCATAAGCACAACGGTATCGGCAGTTGCAGCTATATATTGATTCATCCAACCTTGAAGTTCGGTAAATTTTCTCCCAATATGACTTTCGGCATGAACGCCCATCCCTATTTCATTGGTTACAATAATAATAGTTGCATTTTCTTGATTGGCAATAGCATCAAATTCGGCTTTAGCTTGTTCTAAACACAACGAAACATCATTTTTAGTATCCACAAAAAAATTCGTTAACCAAAGTGTAACGCAATCGACGATAGCTACTTTTTCCGAAAAATCAATTTCGCTCAAGTGTTTTTCTTTTTCGATATTAATCCATCGTTCGTCCCGATCTTTTTGATGGCGATCGATTCTCTTTTGGAAATCATCATCCCATTTTCGGGCTGTAGCCACATACATTGGTTTATCCGACAATCCTTTTGCTAAATTTTCGGCATAACTACTTTTACCCGAGCGTTCGCCGCCAGTTATTAAATATATCATTTTTATATTTTTTTAAATCCATACGGACAATGTCGACATCCATTAGCACAACAATGTCCTCTTTTAAGATGAAACCAAGCCTTGAAAACATAATTCCCATTTTCTAAATAATAGTCGATTCCTTCTATGAGATCAGTCGTTTTGGGTAAATCTTTGGCTTTATTATCCGTTGCAATTTCAGAAGATAGAGTTGCAACATATTCGTCAATTTTAGTAGAGCAAGCCGTTGTAAAACAACTGGAACAGAGACAATCCGCCACTTCTGACGGAGTAAAAATGGGTGGAAAATTGTTGCACCAGCATTTACTTCCTTCTGGTGTGTCACCACAATTAAAAGGAGTTCCGCAAGTAGAACAGTTTTTGACTTTAATGCTATTCATTTCGTAAAGATAGTATTTGTTGAATTTTTTACTGCTAAAAATAAACAAGAAATTTTATAAATTTGGTATACCTTTGTCGCTATCGAAAAATTAAACCATGAAATTCACCTTTAAATTAATCCTTTTTGTTTTCTCTTTTTTAACTTTAGTTGGATGTAAAAAAAGCGAAACCTTAAAGGTAAAAGAAAGCACAAATTCAAAAAATGCAATCGAATATGCCTCGGGACTTTCTATCAATAAGTATGAAGGATATTCAGTAGTGACGGTTTCAAATCCTTGGCCTGAAGCCAATAAAAACTTCACTTATATATTAAAAGAAAAAGCCGGCAGCATTCCTGATAGTCTACAAAAATACACCACAATTTCAGTTCCTTTAGAATCAATCGTCGTTACCTCAACGACCAATATCCCTTTTTTGGAAATGCTGGGGGTTGAAAAATCACTGGTGGGTTTCCCTCATACCGATTATGTTTCTTCTGAAAAAACCAGAAAACTAATTGCTGCCGGCGCTGTTAAAAACATAGGACAAAACGAAAAATTAAACATGGAGCAACTCATTGATTTGGCACCTAATTTAATTGTAACTTTTGGAGTCGACAACAACAATCCAATGATTGATAATTTACAAAAAAGCGGTCTTAATGTACTCATACAAGCGGACTGGATGGAACAAACTCCACTTGGCAAAGCAGAATGGATTAAGCTTTACGGTGCTTTATTTGGAAAAGAAAAAGAAGCCAAAACGCTTTTTGATGAGATCGTTAAAAATTACAATGATGCGATACAATTGGTAGCAACCAAAAAACCAACAGCAACAGTTCTTTACGGATCTATGTACCAAGACACATGGTATGTAGCAAGAGGAAACAGCTGGGTAGCCCAATTTATGAAAGATGCCAAAGCAAATTATTTGTGGGCAAATGTTGAAGGAACAGGAAGTCTTAGTTTGCCTTTCGAAAAAATATTAGAGAAAGCAAAAACAGCGCACTATTGGATTGCAACAGGTTCTTTTAAAAGTAGTGCTGAATTCGAAAATAGTAATCCGCATTACAGTCAGTTTGACGCTGCAAAATCTAAAAATGTGTATACTTTTGAAAGTAAATTAGGTGCAACAGGAGGAACCATTTATTATGAATTAGCACCAAGCCGACCCGATTTAGTCTTGAAAGATTACATTAAAATCTTCCATCCTGAATTGCTTCCAAATTATACTTTTACATTTGCACAAAAACTAAATTAAATTGGCAAATCAAAAACGAAATACGATTCTATTTTTCTTGCTTACTTTAGGGCTTGTTTTTTTGTTTTTTATAAACATTAGTTTTGGTTCTATTACGATACCTTTTAAAGAAATTTATACTAGTTTAACTGGTGGCCAAGCGAGTAAATCTACTTGGGAATACATCATCATCAATTATCGTTTACCCAAAGCTATTACTGCAATTCTTGTTGGAATGGGGTTATCCATAAGTGGTTTGCTAATGCAAACTTTGTTTCGGAATCCATTGGCAGGACCTTATGTTTTAGGATTGAGCTCCGGTGCCAGTTTAGGTGTTGCTTTTGTAATCTTAGGAGCGAGCTTACTTCCTCCTTTTTTAAGTACAATTTTATTATCCTCGTATGGAGTGGTTTTAGCATCAACTATTGGAAGTTCAGTTGTATTACTCGCCGTTTTGATGGTTTCCCAAAAGTTACGTGATACAATGGCCATCTTAATTGTGGGATTGATGTTTGGCAGTTTTACCAGCGCAATAGTAGGTGTTCTTACGTATTTTAGTTCCGCTGAACAATTGCAAAAATTCACGTTTTGGTCCATGGGAAACTTAGGCAATTTGTCTTGGTCTTCTATAGTAGTTCTAACCGTTTGTGTGGGGATTGGCTTATTGTTAAGTCTGTTTAGCATCAAGCCACTTAACGCATTGCTATTAGGTGAAAATTATGCTCGCAGTTTAGGTTTGAATTTCAAAAAAACACGATTAATTATTATTTTTGCAACAAGCATTTTAGCAGGAAGTATCACTGCGTATGCAGGTCCAATTGCCTTTATAGGACTAGCGGTTCCACATATAGCAAAACTAGTATTTCAAACCAGTAACCATTCGGTTTTGTATTGGAGTACGTTACTTTTAGGAGCTTCGATCATGCTTATTTGTGATGTAATTTCTGAATTACCAGGATTGGAAATCACTTTGCCAATCAATGCGGTAACTTCAATAATTGGTGCTCCTGTAGTAATTTGGTTGTTGGTTAGTAAACGAAAAATGATTGCCTAATGGAAAACAAAATCATCTTACTAGCGTCTCAAATCAGCATTGGCTATTCTCATAAAAAAGAGAAAACCGTAGTGGCTTCGGATATTTCTATTTCTTTAAAAAAAGGAAAACTGATTGCTTTAATTGGAGCCAATGGCATAGGGAAATCAACACTTTTAAAAACCATAACAGGAATCCAGAAACCGCTTTTGGGCACTGTTTTCTTGAATGAAAAGAAAATCACTGATTACGAACCTTTGGACTTGGCACAAAACTTAAGTATCGTTTTAACCGAAAAATTGCCTCCCAGTAATTTAACTGTTTTCGAACTCATTGCTTTAGGAAGACAACCCTACACTAATTGGATGGGAACTTTATCTGATATTGATATTGTTAAAGTTAATGAAGCCATGGCATTGACACAAATCAGTCATTTAGCCGCCAAAAAACATTATGAGATTAGTGACGGACAATTACAAAAAGTATTGATTGCACGCGCTTTAGCACAGGACACTCCGTTAATAATTTTGGATGAACCTACCACCCATTTGGATTTGCTACATAAAGTAGCCTTATTCAAACTTTTAAAAAAACTTACTCATGAAACTGGAAAATGCATTTTATTTTCTACTCATGATATTGATATGGCGATACAATTGAGTGACGAAATGATTATTATGACTCCTGAAACAGTGCTTCAAGACGAGCCTTGTAATTTTATTTCAAAAGGAAGTTTTAATACCTTATTCAAAGATGAACATATCATTTTTGATGCTGAAAAAGGTAAATTTATGATTGTTTAGTTCCAACTTTTTTACTATTCCGTGAAAAATCATACTATCCATTCCCTTTCAATAAATTTATACTGACTGTTGCAATAGCAGAATCCGGAAATCTTCTGAAGAAATTAGCATCAGGATACAATGCCGCTTCAGCAGCTATTTTGTGCAAAACAGGAATTTCGACGATGTATTGATCTGAAAAACCATGCGTGGCATCATAAGCCGTAGCTGCGGTTTTCCCTAAATTAGCTACAGTCAAATTTGGAGCAATGGTATGCAATTCAATCATTAACAGCCCAAATTTCCGGACGTAAGGCGACCATTTATTAAAGTGTTCCAATAGATTATCTTCAACCAGATTATTACTGATTCGCTTTCCTCTATGCGCAAATGCGCCTGTTGAATGACTTACTCTGCCTTTAGTAAGGTGTTTAGGCATTTCCCAAATTCGGTTGTGATCCAAGAAGGTTCTCACATTCAGTAAATCTTTCAAATCAATATTATAATTTTCCAATAAATCATTGGCTAACAAATCTGGTTGACCAATATCTCCCCAAATTACTTTGGCCCAAATATCGGCTTTGATTAAATTCGCACGGGTAACTTTCAAGGCTGCCTGGTTATAATCGGCACCAACAAGGAATAAAGGATAATCATCGAGCATTTTTCCGCGAAGGGTTTGTCGTTCGATCACAGTATAAATATGCTCGATAAATGCTCCATTACCACAACCCATATCCAGAATTCCTTTGGGTTGGTCTTCTATAGGCAAATTGAATAACTTGATAATAATTTCATCCACGACTTTAAAATAAGTATCGTGTGCGCCTCCGCTTCCCCAAACATTCATTTCTCGATCCACATGAATTTCCTCATCTCCATCGGCAACATTTCTCAATACATTTGGATTACCAAAAAGCAAATCATCCATTTTACTGAAGGTAGGTAAATAGGAAACTGTCACTCCATAAGCAGTAGCTCTTTTGGCAAAAAACAAACCAGTTTCGGTAAACTGATAATTTCCTTTTTTTTGGGTAAACCAACCTAAATGAACAAAGAAATCGAGTATGATTTTAAAATTTGCGGGGGACTTATGAAATTCTTCGGGACGGAAGGAAATTTCCATAAAATATTTATGAAACATGCCACTCATACCCAAGCGAACTAATGTTGGCCCAACTAAACATCCTTCAATATGCGTTAAAACCTGATGCTGTATAGTGTTCGTCAGCGGATCATTTGAAAAAGAAATCCTATAATTGCTTTTGTATTTTTCGAAAATAACGCGCAATCTTTCAAATGGGGCATCCTCAAATAATCGAGGGTGAAATTGCATCGAAAAATGCAGTAAATCAATCACATCTTCGTACAAATGAAACATCGAAAAAGCGATTTCACTTTTGTCATTAATGCTGAATTTAATGACATCTATAGCGTTATTGATATGATAATCCAGAAATCCCTGCGAGCATAAATTTCGCAAACCCACGTTGAGATAGCCTTCGTTTGCTTTAAAATTTGATGTAAGGTCCTCCAGCGTGACTTCTTTTTTATCAAGAATATAAGCAAGCACGCCACTTTTATATAAAGAAAAAGCAATTGGCGCAATAACCAACCCATCCAAATGTTTGAAAATGGTATTTCTAAGAATGACTTTATCTATCATAAAAGTAAATTTAAAGGAAGAAAAACAGAAATAAATCATGTGATGTCTTACTCAAATATATAAAATTTACTTCAAAATAGCATTCTTTACGCCATCGTAACTTTTCAACTTAGCGTTTAGCGCTAATTTGTCTTTTTGCTTCGCCAATGACAAAAGCGACCGAATTTGCAATGTTAAAACTTCTAATTAATGGCGACATGGGAATTGTCAGATGATTTTCAAACAAGCCTAGAACTTCCGCGCTTAGCCCTTTACTTTCTTTACCAAAAACTAACCAGTCCCCATCCTGAAAATCAGTCTCCAAATACGATTTTTCAGCGTGCGAACTCATTAGAAAAACTCTTGACTTATCTTGAATTTGGCTTGTCCATACCGCTATATTTTGATATTCCGTTACATCTAGATGTATCCAATAATCCAATCCGGAACGTTTCAAATTTTTATCATTGATAACAAATCCAAAAGGATGAATCAAGTGCAAACGGCTTTCGGTGCCTACACATAATCGGCCTATGTTTCCGGTGTTATTTGGTATTTCTGGTTCTACTAAAACGATGTTTAACATTGTAATTATTGTTATTTTTTATTGTTATTCCTTATTCAAATCAATTGTAAAATCAGATACTTCCTTAACTTCCCCAGCCTGTAAATCATTGAGATGTACGTTTCCTATTCGAACACGAACTAAGCGCAAAGTAGGAAAACCTACAGCGGCCGTCATTTTACGTACTTGGCGAAATTTCCCTTCATTGACAGTAATCGAAGCCCAGGATGTTGGACCGTGGCGTTCATCCCGTATTTTTTTTCCTCTGGTTCCAAAAGCCGGAATTTCTCGGATCAAAGAAGCTTTACAGGGTTTTGTGATATACTTGGTTCCATTAAAACCAATTTCTACCCCTTTTTGCAATTGCTCAATGGCTTCCTGATGGATAATGCCATCGACTTGAACGTAATATTCTTTGTCAACTTTTTTGCTTCGAATGATTTCGCTCATCATTCCATCCGTTGTCAACAACAACAATCCTTCTGAATCTTCGTCAAGACGACCTATCGCCATTGTTCCTTTGGGAAAATCATGCAATTCACCCAACAGTTTCTTTTTGCGTTTCAGCTCATAAATAAACTGACTTAAATAACCATAAGGCTTGTGAATGATGAAATGCGAATGAGTCATTATATTTTGTTTTAAAGATGGCAAAGATAGTTTTGTTTTAGCAGGATATAAAATTGAGCATTGACACATTTGTCTTTACAAACCAAAAGCTATGTTAAATGATTCAAATTCTAAATTTAAAAGACGTAACATTATAGAAGTTAAGAGTATTAACTTAAAAAATAAAGATTATGGAAAGCAACGATTTAGGTTCAAAAAAGACAAATAACAAGCAAAATACGAACGAAGGTTTCAGCGGTGAAAACTTGCCCGAAGATTATAATCCAGCAGCATCAATACTTAAAGCAGAAGTGGAAACCGATGCTAATGGAGATCAAAAAATTGTTCAAAGAGCCCGTAATGTAGATGGATCTATTGCATCTATCCCAGAAACGGAAGGGAGAAGCTGGAACGAAAACGAAAGTTTGAGCCGTGGTGTTTCTACTGAAAAGGAAGTCATGAAAACTATTGAAAATGAAGACCATAATTCAGATATCACGGCAAATCGTTATCCAAACGAACATCCCGATAATAAGGAAGACCGAGGGAATATAAAACTGGATGAATAACCATTTTTTTGTTTGTGAAAAGCCAATAAGAATGTAAATTCTTATTGGCTTTTTTTGTGGAATTACTGGTTGGTCGCAATACCCTAATAAATCAAAATACTAAAAATGAAAAAAGCGACAACCGTAAGGATGCCGCTTTGAATGTTTTCACAACGGAATAATCCTTATTGTGAATTGCTTCAAAATTGTATTGCAAGTATACAACAAAAGTTCTGATGTTCGATTGAGGTTTCCCGTAAAGGAGTTAATTATTTTATTCGTAAGTTTCAAGCTACTAAAAAGCAATACACAAATGAAAAAAATATTAGGATTGGATTTGGGGACAAATAGTATTGGGTGGGCATTAACCAATAATGACTTCGACAATAAATTGGGGAATATTGAAGGAATAGGAAGTCGAATAATCCCTATGAGTCAAGAAATACTAGGGAAATTTGACAGTGGAGTCACTGAATCACAAACTGCCAAAAGAACAGAGTATCGCGGAACAAGAAGATTAGTGCAACGCTTTTTATTACGAAGAGAACGACTTCATAGAATATTAAATATCCTTGATTTTCTACCTCAACATTATTCTGATTCAATAGATTTTGACTCGAAATTTGGACAATTTAAACCCAAAAGAGAAGAAAAGTTATCTTTTTATAAAAATGAAAGTGGCAAAAACCAATTTTTATTTTTGGAAAGTCACCAAGAAATGCTTTCGGAATTTCAATTAACCAATCATGATATAAAACAAGTTCCTTATGATTGGACTATCTATTATTTGAGAAAGAAAGCATTAACAGAAAAAATAAGCAAAGAAGAACTTGCCTGGATCTTGCTCAATTTCAATCAAAAAAGAGGGTATTATCAATTGCGTGGAGAGGAAGAAGAACAGAACAAAAATAAATTAGAGGAGTTTCATACCCTTATAGTTGCTAATGTAATTGAAAGAGAAAAAGGAAAATCTGGTATATGGTATAATGTAATTCTTGAAAACGGCTGGATTTATAAACGTGAAAGCAAAATCGCATTATTTGACTGGGTTGGCAAACAAAAAGATTTTATCGTGACTACCGAGTTAAATGATGACGGAACTGTAAAACTCAATAAAGACAACGAAGAAAAAAGAAGTTTTAGATCTCCAAAGGAAGATGATTGGGGATTAAGAAAAATTAGAACGGAACAAACAATAAATCAAAGTGGAAAATCGGTAGGTTCTTATATTTACGATGAACTTTTGAAAAATCCACACCAAAAAATAAAAGGGGAATTAGTTCGAACCATTGAAAGAAAGTTTTATAAAGATGAAATATCAAAAATTCTTAAAACTCAGATAGAATTTCATTCAGCTATTTTAACGGATAGAAATCTTTATAAAAAATGTATTGATGAATTATACAGACATAATGATTCTCATAAAAACAACATCAAAGACAGGGGTTTTGACTATTTATTTTTAGATGATATTATTTTTTATCAACGACCATTAAAAAGCAAGACTTCTTTGATTAGTGATTGTAGTTTAGAACACAGACCAATTAAAGACAAAAAAGGTGTTTTAGTAAAAGATGGTAATGGGAAGCAAGTTATAAAACCTTTGAAATGTATAGCAAAATCAAATCCTATTTTTCAGGAATTTAGATTGTTACAATTTGTAAAAAACCTTAAAATTTATAAAAAAGAAATCGCAAATGAAGTTGATGTAACCAATGATTATTTAAAAACGGAAGAGGATTTAGTAGAATTATTTAATTGGCTAAATGATAAAGCTGAAATCAGTCAAAAACAATTTTTAGCTTACCCAAAATTCAAATTAAAAGAAGATAAATTCAGATGGAATTTTGTACAAGACAAAATTTATCCTTGTAACGAAACAAGAAATCAATTTTTGAATGCAATTGCAAAAATTGATATGGATAAATCTTTTTTTGATGCTAAAAACACTCAAGATTTATGGCACATTTTATATTCGGTTACCGATAAAATTGAAATCACAAAAGCAATTACAACTTTTGCCAAACGACATAATTTACCTGACGAATTTACAGCAAATTTTTCAAAATTAAAACCTTATAAAAACGATTATGGTTCTTATTCTGAAAAAGCTATAAAGAAATTATTAACGTTAATGCGTTTTGGAAGTTTTTGGAATGAAAATAATATTGATTCCAATACATTGAGTAGAATTGACAAAATACAAACAGGAGAATTTGATGAAAACATTAGAACTCGTGTTCGAGAAAAAGCAATTCATTTAAATGTACTTTCAGATTTCAAAGGCTTGCCTTTATGGTTAGCATCTTACATTATTTACGATCGACACAGCGAAGCTAGTGATATTTCAAAATGGAAAACCCCCACAGATATTGAGCACTTTTTAAAACACGGCTTTAAACAACATTCGCTCCGAAACCCTATTGTGGAGCAAGTTATTACAGAAACTTTACGTGTTGTTAAAGACATTTGGCAACATTATGGAGATGGGAAAGAAAATTTCTTTAATGAAATTCATATTGAGTTAGGTCGTGAGATGAAGAACGACAAAGCAACTCGTGAAAGAATGACCAAACAGATTTCTCAAAACGAAAACACAAACTTACGAATCAAAGCCATTTTAACGGAATTAAAAAATGACGGAATTGATGATGTCCGTCCCTTTTCGCCAAGTCAGCAAGAGATATTAAAAATATATGAAGAAGGTATTTATAGTAGTGAAAACAGAAAAGAAAAGCTAGAAGAAGTTGATAAAATCAGGAAAAATGCCAAACCAACAACTTCTGAAATTAACAAATACAAACTTTGGCTAGAACAAGGCTATATTTCCCCATATACAGGAAAGTTAATCCCATTAAGCGACCTTTTTACAACAAAATACCAAATCGAGCACATTATTCCACAATCAAGATTATTTGATGATTCGTTATCAAATAAAGTCATTTGTGAATCTGAAGTCAATGAACTTAAAAGCAATATGACCGCTCTAGAATTCATTCTAAAAAATGAAGACAGAATTGTAACCTTAACTGGTGGCAAAATAGTTAAAATTTTCACTAAAGAAGCTTATAATCAACACATAACTAGCTATTACAGCAAAAATAAAAACAAGCAAAAAAGATTATTAAGTGAGGAAATCCCAGAAAAATTTATAGAAAGACAATTAAATGATACTAAATACATCAGTAAGATTGTAAAAAATCTTTTGAGTAAAATAGTTCGTGAAGATGATGAGCAAGAAGTAACCTCAAAACATATTGTTTCCTTAAATGGCTCAATAACTTCAAAAATGAAACAAGATTGGGGCTTGAATGATGTTTGGAATCAAATTGTTACGCCTCGTTTTGAACGTTTAAATGCAATAACTAATTCAAGTGATTTTGGCAAATTAGAACTCAAAAGGGATGAATTTGGAAATAGAGGAAAACAAGTTTTTCAAACCACTGTGCCAGATGCAATTGCAAAAGGATTCACTAAAAAAAGAATTGACCATCGCCATCACACTTTAGACGCTTTGGTAATTGCTTGTGTAAATAGAACACACATCAACTATTTGAATAATCTAAATGCTAAAGATGATGATGACAAATCAGTCAAACACGAATTAAAAAATAAACTTTGTTTTAAAACCAAACCTGATGCAAATGGGAATTACAAATGGGAATTTCACAAACCTTGGGATAATTTTACAAAAAATGCAGAAGATGAATTAAATCAAACCATAATCAGTTTCAAGCAAAACACTCGAGTTATCAATAAAACGGTAAACAAATATCAGGTTTGGAAAGAAGAAGATAGTATAATGAAAAAAGTTACCGTTAAACAAACAAAAGGAGACAATTGGGCGATTAGAAAACCAATGCACGCAGAAACTGTGAGTGGAAAAGTATTTTTAAAGCGAATTAAACAAAGTCATATTACTATTGCAAATGCAATTGAGCAAATAGAATTGATTGTTGATACAGCCGTTAAAAAACAACTGAAAGAAAAAATCAAGCAATATCCAAACAATAGTGAGGGGCTAAAAAAACACCTCAAAGCTTATCCTGTAATGATTGATGGAAAAGCTATTGATAAAGTACAGATTTATGAAAAGATAGAAGCCACAGCAACAAGAAAAGCACTTGATATCACTTTTGATAAAAAAAGAATTGAAAAAATAACTGATACTGGAATTCAAAAAATACTATTAAATCATCTTCAAAAAGAAATGTATCAAAATGCGATTGATGAAAATGGAAAAAAAATCCCAGCTAACGAAGTTGCTTTTTCTGAAAATGGTTTAGATGAATTAAATAAAAACATTACAGCACTAAATAATGGTAAAAACCATCAACCTATTAAAAAAGTCAGAGTTTTTGAGGAAGGAGGCAAATTTAGTCTAGGACAAACAGGGAACAAAGCGGATAAATATGTTGAAGCTGCAAAAGGAACAAACTTATTCTTTGCAATTTATCAAGATGAAAAGGGAAAACGAAACTATAAAACCATTCCTTTCAATGAAGTAATTGAAAGACAAAAACAAGGGTTAAGTTCTGCTCTAGAAATAGATGAGAACGGAAATCGTCTTTTATTTACTCTTTCTCCAAATGATTTAGTTTATTTACCCACCGAAGAAGAGAAAGAAAATTTAACTCACATTAATTTTGATAAATTATCAAAAGAACAAGTAGAAAGAGTATTTAAAATGGTCAGTTTTACTGGAATTCAAGCTTTTTTTGTTTCAAACAATATAGCTACATCAATTGTAGACAAAATGGAATTTTCAGCTTTAAACAAAATGGAAAAATCTGTTGATGGAATGATGATAAAATCTTTATGCTTAAAACTTGAAGTTGATAGACTAGGAAAAATTAAAAGAATTATCCGATGATAAAACGAACCCTTTTCTTTGATAATCTTGTTACTTGAGTACGAAAAATGAGCAAATTGTAATCTCATATCCCGACTCAAAATTCAATAGGATTGGGCTTTAGCCCATTCTAAAAAATTACGAATAAATAAATAGGCTTTAGCCAAAAATATTTTGGCTAAAGCCTATTCAAATCAAAATATATGAATCCCCTCCAGCTAAGGCTGGAGGCAATTCAAAAACTAGAGACAATTAACAAAACAGAAAAATTAAAAAATTATAAGCAATTTAAAAAATAAATTATGCCTTATATCAAAACCTACATCCATTTTGTTTGGAGTACAAAAAACAGAATTCCTTTTTTGGACAGCAAAGAATTAAGACAAAAAGTTTGGCATCATATTAAAGAAAATGCCCAAGAGAAAGGGATTTTTGTTGATTATGTTAATGGATATTCAGATCATTGTCATTGTTTGATTTCTTTAGGAGCTGATCAAAGTATTCAAAAAATAATGCAACTCATAAAAGGGGAATCTTCGTTTTGGATTAACAAAAACAAATTGTGTTTAGAAAAATTTGAATGGCAAGATGAATATTTTGCTGTTTCTGTTTCGGAATCTATGCTTGATAAAGTTAGAAATTACATTAGAAACCAAGAAGAACATCATAGTAAACAAACATTTCGAGAAGAATACAACGAATTTATTGCTAAATATAAATTTCAAAAAGAATAGAATTTGGCTAAAGCCATTTACATTATTATCATTTTTTTCCCTCCATCTAAAGCTGGAGGCAATTCAAAAAACTGAAGGCAAATTCAAAAGTTGCAGCATTCAATAGAATTAGACTATAGCACATTCAATATATAATAATTCCAAAATCAATAGGATTGAGCTTTAGCCCAATCAACAAAAAAATTGAATTTGAAAGGCTTTAGCCAAAAAATTTTTCTAAGCATTTTTTAAAGAAATTGATCCTAAATTTGTAAATCAAAAAAATGATAAAACGCACCCTTTTCTTCGGTAATCCTGCTTATTTGAGCACCAAAAACGAGCAAATTGTAATCTCTTATCCTGATAAGGAACAAGAGACCAAAACTGTGGCTATAGAAGATATTGGGGTTATCGTATTGGAAAACCAACAAATCACGATTACCAATGGTTTGTTAGAAAAACTAATTTATAACAATGTAGCATTAATCAATTGTGACCAATACCATTTACCTATTGGTTTGTTGATGCCTTTGAACGGTCATACAGAACAATCTGAACGGTTCAAAAACCAAATTAATGCATCTGCCCCACTCAAAAAGAATTTGTGGCAACAAACCATTAGTTCCAAAATTATGAATCAAGCGGGAATATTGAAAGAAAAAGGAATCCCAATGCGTAAAATGGAGCTCTGGGCAAAGGAAGTAACTTCCGGTGATGCACTCAATCACGAATCAAGAGCGGCAGTATATTATTGGCAAAATCTCATCCAAATAGAAAATTTTACCCGAGGACAAAAAGGAATTCCACCCAATAATTTATTGAATTATGGCTATGCCATCCTACGAGCTATTACGGCACGAGCTATAGTTAGTTCTGGAATGCTGCCCACTTTAGGCATTTTTCATCGCAATAAATACAATGCCTATTGTCTTGCCGATGATATTATGGAACCCTATCGCCCGTATGTTGATTTGATTGTATGTCACATCATGGAAACTGAAGATAGTTTTGAAGAATTGACCATTGACATTAAGAAGCAATTATTGAATATTGCCAGTATAGATGTTTTTATTGACGGAAAAAATAGTCCGTTGATGGTAGCCATGAGTAGAACAACACATTCTTTACACGAATGTTTTGAGGGAACGACAAGGAAAATTTTATACCCTGTTTATGTATGACGAACATTACACCCGTTTAAACCAATATAGAAGTTTGTGGATATTAGTATTTTTTGATCTGCCCACCGAAACACGCAAAGAGCGCAAAATAGCCAGTACATTTCGTAAGAAATTATTAGACGATGGCTTTTCTATGTTTCAATTTTCGATCTATATGCGCTTTTGTGCCAGCAGGGAAAATGCCGAAGTACACACCAAAAGAATAAAAAACAACTTACCCGAACACGGTAAAATTGGCGTTATGCAAATAACCGACAAACAATTTGGGATGATGGAACTTTTTTATGGAAAAAAATTGATAGAAACAGACAAACCTTCACAACAATTAGAATTATTTTAGTCATACAGGATTAGAAAAAAGCTAACATCTTCTATTACAACACATAAAAACCACCTTTTTTTAATTTCAAAATAAGCTTATAACTACCAACATATCAAACGATTATATTGCGGTAGGTTGGGAATTATAAGCTAAAATACAATTTTGAAAGCAATTCACAACTAGAGTTATCTTCTAATAAATCAGTCACGTGTTGGGAATTATAAGCTAAAATACAATTTTGAAAGCAATTCACAACAGACGACCGATCTCGATTTCCAAAGCCTCAGTTGGGAATTATAAGCTAAAATACAATTTTGAAAGCAATTCACAACATGGACTAGGGCATTTAAGATAGTTCCTATGTTGGGAATTATAAGCTAAAATACAATTTTGAAAGCAATTCACAACGAATTGATGGAATCGCAACAATGGATCGAAGTTGGGAATTATAAGCTAAAATACAATTTTGAAAGCAATTCACAACAGATACTGAAACAGTTACTTTTTCCCCTACGTTGGGAATTATAAGCTAAAATACAATTTTGAAAGCAATTCACAACTGGCAGGACTTTCAACTGTAGACATTCTGAGTTGGGAATTATAAGCTAAAATACAATTTTGAAAGCAATTCACAACTCTATCTTCTTCTTTAAATATTGGTTTTTTGTTGGGAATTATAAGCTAAAATACAATTTTGAAAGCAATTCACAACTTAAGATGCAGATAAATCTATTAAGTCCGGTTGGGAATTATAAGCTAAAATACAATTTTGAAAGCAATTCACAACTATTTCCCAGTTTTCCTAGCGCCTCTTATAGTTGGGAATTATAAGCTAAAATACAATTTTGAAAGCAATTCACAACAACAAAACCCTAATTGCTACGCAAATGAGGGTTGGGAATTATAAGCTAAAATACAATTTTGAAAGCAATTCACAACATCAACTTTGAATTATCATTATACGCCCCGGTTGGGAATTATAAGCTAAAATACAATTTTGAAAGCAATTCACAACATGCGCTACCAAATTAACTGATATTTCATTGTTGGGAATTATAAGCTAAAATACAATTTTGAAAGCAATTCACAACATTTTCTTGGTTCATAATTTATCAATTTAAGTTGGGAATTATAAGCTAAAATACAATTTTGAAAGCAATTCACAACGAAAAATCGTTGCAACAAAATCGAAAGGTCGATTTTTCGTTGTGAATTGGCTGTTTAAGAATATGAAAATCGCTTTCCTCTTTTTTAAATCCTATAATTGATATTATTCCTTACTTTTACTTTTTAAACAAAAATACTTCTATGTCAAATATGTTTCCGTTTCTATTGATTTTTATAATCGCGCTCGCCATTGGTGTTTTCATTGGCAAACTTATTTTCTCTGCCCGATTCCAGTCGGAAAAAGTAAGTCTCGAGGAGAAATTAATCGCTTTAAATTCCCAATTCAATCAGCAGAAAGAACAAATCTCTATTGACAAAACAGCTTTCGAGAAACAACTAGAAAATACTATTGCCGAGAAAGAAACCATTCGTAACGAAAAAGACAGTCTGGCCATTCAGCTTTCGAAAAAAGAAGTTGATTTTGAGAATCTTTGGGAACGCAACAAGGAACAAAAAGAGGAAGTTGAAAAACTACAGGAAAAATTCACTAAAGAATTTGAAAATCTCGCTAACAAAATATTAGAAGAAAAGTCCAATAAATTCACGGAGCAGAACAAGGAAAATATGAAAAACATCTTGAC
Organism: Flavobacterium zhoui; assembly: GCF_042787235.1. NCBI lineage: Bacteria > Pseudomonadati > Bacteroidota > Flavobacteriia > Flavobacteriales > Flavobacteriaceae > Flavobacterium > Flavobacterium zhoui. Next base: position 121,496 of record NZ_JBHZPY010000009.1, on the reverse strand, counting down.
CCCTTTGCAAGATAAAATTCACTTGTTCGAAAAGAAAGTCGAAGACACGCATAAAGAAAGTATTGATTATCATGCCGCTTTGCGCCAACAAATTTTAGGATTACGCGAAATGAATATCCAAATGAGCAAGGAAACCATTAACCTGACTAAAGCTTTAAAAGGAGACAGTAAGATGCAGGGAAATTGGGGCGAATTAGTTTTGGAACGTGTTTTAGAAAAATCAGGTTTAGAAAAAGGACGCGAGTACGAAGTGCAACAAGCCTTTACTACTGAGGATGGAAATCGTGTTTTCCCTGACGTCGTAATCAATTTGCCTGACGGCAAAAAGATGATTGTCGATTCTAAAGTTTCTTTGACTGCTTATGAAAAATACATCAATGAGGAAGATGATGATGTGAAAATTAGTTTTCTAAAAGAACATGTAAACTCTATCAAACGTCACGTAGAACAACTTGGCAACAAAAATTACCAGGATCTTTATCAAATAGAAAGCCCTGATTTCGTACTGCTTTTTATCCCTATCGAACCCGCTTTTGCAATGGCATTAAACGAAGACACTACTTTATACAACAAAGCATTCGAGAAAAATATCGTTATTGTTACGCCTGCTACCTTATTAGCTACTTTGCGAACAATTGACAGTATGTGGACCAACCAAAAACAACAGGAAAACGCGCTCGAAATTGCTCGTCAGGCTGGAGCACTGTATGATAAATTTGAAGGTTTTGTAGGTGATTTAATCAAAATTGGAAAGAAGATCGACGAAAGTAAAACAGAATACAGCGGAGCCATGAATAAACTCGTTGAAGGAAAAGGAAACTTAATCGTAAGCGTGGAGAAATTGAAAAAAATGGGAGCCAAAGCGAAAAAAGCGCTACCGGAAAGCATATTGAACAGAGCTGAAAAAGACGAAAACCAATTATTAAACTAAATAGGATATGAGAAAAATATTAGGAATTATTGCAGGTGTTATTTTATTTTCGATCGTATGTTATTTTACTTTTTTATACTATGCAACCTATAGCGAAGGAGTTCGATCCGGGCAATTAATTAAATTTAGCCATAAAGGAGTTGCATTCAAAACTTGGGAAGGTGAATTGAGCCAGGGACTCTCAGGTGCTCAAATCTTTTCTTTTTCGGTAATGGATAAAGACAAAAAAGTAGTTTCTGATTTGAAGGAACTGGAAGGTCAATATGTAAAATTATCCTATGTTGAGCGCTATAAAACTTTTCCTTGGTGGGGAGATACAAAATACTTCATCATTGATGTTAAAAAAGAGAATTCTCCTTACATAAGTAAATAAGCTAGTATGAATACTACTTTTAAAACAGTGGCTTCCTCAAATATTAGCATTTCAGAATTGATGCTGCCGTCACACACCAATTTTAGCGGTAAAATTCACGGGGGCTATATTTTATCCTTATTGGACCAAATCGCATTTGCCTGTGCTTCAAAATTTTCAGGAAATTACTGTGTAACAGCTTCTGTAGACACGGTAAATTTCTTAAAACCTATTGAAGTGGGTGAGCTGGTAACTATGAAAGCATGCGTGAATTATGTAGGCAACAGTTCTATGATTATTGGTATTCGAGTAGAAGCCGAAAACATTCAAACCGGAAAAATAAAACATTGCAATTCCTCTTATTTCACAATGGTTGCCAAAAACAAAGAAGGCAAAAGTGTAGCTGTTCCCGGTTTAATTCTTTCCAATCTTAATGAAGTAAGACGATTCTATAATTCTCTGAAGCAAATAGCTTTAAAAAAGGAGAGAGATTATCACGAGGAAGTCTTTGATTACAGCTCCGAAGAAAGCCTGACAAATATAAAAAAATATAATGTTCAGCTGGAGTTAAAAAAGAGTAAATAGTAAGGAACCAAATAAAGGAATATAAAGCGATTTATTTTAATAAAAATGAGGCTTCAAGCTAACATTCTCTGCTCATTTGATTAGTTTTTAATTCATTTTTTTTGTAACTTTAAGTAGTTTAATTCATAAACGATCATGAAAAAAATTACGCTCCTTTTCCTGATTATTATCACCTATACCGCTTCTGCACAAGAAAAAATGGGCACTGACAGAGGGATTATAATTTTTGAAGCATCTGTACCCTTTTTTGAAGAAGTAAAGGCCATAAATCAAAAAACTGCCTGTATTTTGGTTACAAAAACAGGTGCAATAACTTGTATGGTTTATATCAAAAAATTTCTGTTTGAAAGAAGTTTGATGCAAGAACATTTCAATAAAAATTATTTAGAAAGTGACCGTTATCCTAAAGCAATATTCAAAGGTATAATTGAAAAATTTGACCTGAAAAATATTGATTCAGACTCTAAAGAATATATGATAAATGGAAAGATGACCATTCATGGTAAATCAAAAAAAATTATAATCTACGGAACCATCAAAAAAGTAGGTGAAGGAATTCAACTTGTTTCCACTTTTCCTTTAAACACAGATGATTTCGGTATTGAAATTCCTTTTATAGTACGCAGTAAAATAGCGAAAAACGTCAACACACAAATCACTTGTGTTTTACAATAATTTTATTTTGTTAAACAATCTTTAAGCGCTTCTTCCAAATTTTTGAATTTAAATGTAAAGCCTGTGCTTTCGATTTTTTCAGATGAAACTCTTCTTCCTGTCAAAACAATTTTCGACATTTCTCCCGTTGCCAATTTTATTAAAAAAGCAGGAACATTGGGCAACCAAAGAGAATATCCAAGAACTTTTGCTAAGGTCGTAGAGAAAATTAAATTGTTGGTATTGTCATTGACCGCCGCATTATAAGGACCTACCATATGTGGATTAATAATGGCTTGATAATACATATCACATAAGTCATCAATGTGAATCCACGGCATATATTGCTTGCCTGAGCCTAAAGCAGCTCCCAATCTCCACTTAAAAACAGGTAACAATTTTTTTAGAAAACCATCCTCTTTACCCAATACTAAGCCAGTGCGGATTTTAACAGTACGTATGCGCAAATATTCAATAAAATCGATAGATTCTTCCCATTTGTAACAGGTAAACCCAAGAAAATCATTAGCATGAGGTGTTTCCTCTGTACAAATCTTCTTTCCGTTTATTGCTCCATAAATCCCTATTGCTGATGCAGAAACAAAGGCTTCAAGTATCTTATTATTTTTCTTCAGAACGGAATAGAGAAGCTGTGTTGATTGTTCACGACTATTCCGAATTTCATCCTTTCTTTTTTTTGTCCATCTTTTATCCGCAATATTCTCCCCCGCCAGATGTATTATAAAATCTGCTTTTAGAACAGCATCCTCTTCAATATATTGGGTGGCGACATCCCATTTGTAATAAGAAATTTCTGCAGTATTCTGTTTTTTACTTCTGCTTAAAATGGAAACACTATATCCCTTTTCGATAAGCAAACTAGTTAAATGTCTACCTATAAATCCGGATCCGCCGCTTATTAATACATTTCTTTTTATCATACTGTAAAGCTAATCATTTATGAGGAATCTAAAATATATATTAAATTTTGTTTAACATTATAATTATTTAGTTAAACATTTTGTACCTTTATACTCTAATTACAAATTCGAAAAAAATGGCTGCTAAAAAATCAATATTGACAAAAGAGAAAATAGTTTCTATGTACATGGATTATGTACTTGAGAATAGTGAAAAACCAAAATCTGTTTATCATTTCACAAAATTAAACAACTTCAGTGAAACGGAGTTTTATTCTTTTTTTGGAACTATCGAAAGTATAGAAAAAGAAATTTTTAAAATATTTTTAGACAAAACAGTTGAATTACTGAATAAGAACCCTGACTACGAAAACTACGATATGAAAAGTAAGATGCTTAGCTTTTACTTTACTTTTTTCGAGATTTTAACCGCTAACAAAAGTTACGTAGTTATGGTTTTGAATGAAAACAACAATCAATTAAAAAAATTAGCACAGTTATCTGGTCTGAGAAGCAGTTTCAAAAAATACATTAATGACATCATTTCTGATGATTACCGAGTTCAACAAGAGAAGCTTCAAAATTTTCAGGAGAAAGCAATACAGGAAACTTCATGGGTACAACTTTTACTGACATTAAAATTTTGGTTAGACGATTCCTCTCCTTCTTTTGAAAAAACGGATATATATATCGAAAAATCAGTTAAAGCAACGTTTGAATTAATGAATATAGCACCCTTAGAAAGTTTAATCGATTTTGGAAAATTTATTTTCAAAGAAAAAATATACAACAAATAATGAAAACGATAGATTATATTCCAACATCAAAAATTGAAAGAGCAACAAAACTAGTACAAACCGGGGCGAAAGTTGGCGTTAACTACCTCAAATATTATGGCGAAAAAATAGTTAATTCTGATTTGACCCGCGATAAACTCAATGAAAATAATGCAGAAGACATCTATGATGGATTGAAAAGTCTCAAAGGAAGCGCTTTAAAAGTAGCCCAAATGCTCAGTATGGACAAAAGCTTTTTACCACAGGCTTATGTGGAGAAATTCTCATTGTCACAGTTTTCAGTACCCCCTCTATCTGCACCATTAGTTCTAAAAACATTTAAAACTAATTTTGGGAAAACGCCTTACGAAATTTTTGATGAATTCAATGCCAATTCTGTCAATGCGGCAAGTATTGGTCAGGTTCATATGGCTGTGAAAAACGGTAAAAAACTAGCTGTAAAAATTCAGTATCCCGGCGTTGCCAATAGTATTTCTTCTGATTTGTCGATGGTGAAACCTATTGCGATCAGAATGTTTAATCTGCAAGGAAAAGATTCCGATAAATATTTCAAAGAAGTCGAGGACAAACTGATTGAGGAAACCAATTATCTATTGGAACTAGAACAAAGCCAAGAAGTAGTTAAGGCCTGCAAAAAAATAGAAAATTTAGTTTTTCCAGAATATTATTCTGATTATTCATCTGAGAAGATTATCACGATGGATTGGATGACAGGAATTCACCTTTCAGAATTTACTAAAACGAATACCAATCAAGAAACTGCGAATCAAATTGGTCAGGCGTTATGGGATTTTTATATGTATCAGATTCACATTCTGAAAAAAGTCCATGCGGATCCCCATCCTGGTAACTTTTTGGTAAACAAAGAAAATCAATTGGTAGCATTGGATTTTGGGTGCATGAAGCAGATTCCAAATGACTTTTACACTCCTTATTTTGAGCTGATTGACAAAGAAGTCATTAATAGTCCCAAAATATTCAATGGAAAATTATTTGAATTAGAGATTCTTAGAAAAGATGATTCCCCAGAAGAAGTCACTTATTTCACTGAAATGTTCCATGATTTACTTTCGTTATTTACAAAACCGTTTCAAGAGGAAACGTTCGATTTCTCTGATGAAAGTTTTTTTAAAAGCATTGCAAAATTAGGAGAACGATTTTCAAAAGACACCAACCTGCGCAAAATGAACGGCAATCGCGGGTCTAAACATTTCATTTATATGAACAGAACCTTTTTTGGATTATACAATTTGATGTTTGATTTAAAAGCGACAATTGTGGTCAATGAATATGAAAAATACAAATAGTGAAAAAGGAAAATCTGCCTTCAAAAATATGTCTTGTTTGCAAGCGGCCTTTTAGTTGGCGGAAAAAATGGGAAAAGGTTTGGGAGGAAGTCAAATATTGTAGCGAAAAATGCAAAAGAAACAAAAAGGGTTAGTTTGGTTCAGAAATGATTTGAGAGTTCATGATAATGAATCTTTAACAAATGCGATACGACAAAATGATAGCGTTTTAGCGGTTTATTGTTTTGATCCACGGCATTTTGAAAAAATGAATTTCGGCTTTAAAAAAACAGAAAAATTCCGGGCTAAGTTCCTCATTGAATCAGTAAGCAAATTGAAACAAAATCTGGAAAAGTTGAATATTTCGCTTTTGGTTTATCATCAAAAACCAGAAGATGTTATATCGGAAATTGTTGCAAAAAATGAAATCAATTCTATTTACTTTCAAAAAGAATGGACAAAAGAGGAAATGGAAGTTTTAGAAAACATAAAAGGTAAAGTTGCGCATTCGGTATCTTTCAAAGCTATTTACAATCAGTTCTTATTTCATCCCGAAGACATTCCATTTGAAATTCAATCGATTCCAAATGTTTTTACACAATTCAGGATTCAGTGTGAAAAATCAACGACAGTCAGACCAGAATTTTCGGTTCAGTCGCTATCTAAAGAAAATTGTATACAAAACGAAACAGTAATTCCTACGATGGAAACTTTGGGCTTTATTGATTTTGACATCGATTCCAGAACGGCATTTCCTTTTCGTGGTGGTGAAAACGAAGCGATGATCAGATTGGAAAATTATTTTTGGAAATCAAAAAAACTGAGCGTTTATAAATTGACTCGCAACGGATTATTGGGCACCGATTTTAGTTCAAAATTTTCTCCATGGTTGGCTAATGGCTCTATTTCGGCAAAAACTATCTATTGGGAAATCAGTAAGTATGAAAAAGAAATCGAGAAAAATGATTCGACTTATTGGTTGATTTTTGAATTGATTTGGAGGGACTATTTCAAATATGTTTCGCTGAAAAATGGAAATTCAATTTTCAAAATTGGTGGAATTCTAGATAAAAAATACGAGTGGAAAACTAATCAATCAGCTATAAATCAATGGATAAACGGCACAACAGAAGAACCTTTTGTCAATGCCAATATGATTGAATTGCAACAAACAGGTTGGATGAGTAATCGCGGCAGACAAAATGTAGGCTCCTATTTTTCAAAGAATCTTCTATTAGATTGGCGCATAGGAGCCGCGTATTTTGAGGCCATGCTGCTTGATTATGACATACACAGTAATTATGGAAATTGGATGTACGTTTCAGGTGTTGGAAACGACCCCCGAGATCGCAAATTCAACATTAAGTTACAGGCTAAAAACTACGATGGTGAGTCAAAATTTCAAAACTTGTGGTTGCAGCAAAAATTATTTTAAAAATTATGACAGCTAATAAAAAACATATCAATGTAGTTTGGTTCAAAAGAGACCTTCGTTTACAGGATAACGAAGCGATTTTTAATGCCACAAAAACTGGCATACCCACATTATTACTTTATGTATTCGAAAAATCTTTAGAAAATGATTTACATTACAGTCCGAGACACTGGAGCTTCATCAAGCAATCACTTGTAGATATCAACAAACAACTGGAACGATCGAACACACAGGTATTGGCAGTATCTTCAGAGGTGCTTCAAATTTTCAATATCCTTGAGGAAACATATAAAATTGACAATGTCTATTCACATCAGGAAACAGGTTTAAAAATCACTTATGAACGAGACAAAACCTTCAAGCGATTTTGCAAAAACAATCAAATCAATTGGATTGAGAACACCAATAACGGAATTTTCAGAGCATTGAGAGATAGAACAAATTGGGTTTCAAAATGGGAAGAGTACATGAATGAACCACAGTTTATTTTTGATTCGAAAACAGAAAATTTTCTTAATATGGAGGCAATCAGTGAACTCGAAAAAGCATTTGAAAAGACCAATTTAGAAACTGTTCCAGATGCGATTTTCCAAAAGGGAGGTTCAACTATGGCAGGGAAATATTTGCAAACATTCTTTGATGAGCGCTATCATAACTATAATTCTCATATTTCAAAACCTTTATTGTCGCGAAGAAGTTGCAGTAGATTGTCCCCTTATATTGCTTGGGGAAATTTATCTTCCAGACAAGTTTTGCAACAAGCAGCTACGTTCCGACTTACCTGTAACAACAAGAAACAAATTGATTCTTTTGTTTCCAGACTGACTTGGCAGGCCCATTTTATTCAAAAATTTGAAATGGAAGAAATTATGGAATTCGAAAGTGTCAATAAAGGTTTCCATACTTTAAAAAAGAAAATAAATGAAAACTACATTCAAGCTTGGAAAACGGGTCAAACAGGATTTCCTTTAATCGATGCCTCTATGCGATGCTTGAATGAAACCGGTTATTTGAACTTTAGAATGCGTGCAATGTTAGTGTCGTTTTTTACCCATAATTTATGGCAGCCTTGGCAGGAAGCCACGCAACATTTATCCCAAATGTTTTTAGATTTTGAGCCCGGAATACATTTTCCGCAGTTGCAAATGCAGGCGGGTGAAACCGGAATCAATATGTTACGTATATATAATCCAATAAAGAACAGTTACGAACACGATCCTGATGGTGAATTTATAAAAAAATGGGTGCCGGAATTGCGCAATTTGCCACGTGCATTTGTACATGAACCATACAAAATGACCTATTTAGACCAGCAGTTTAATGACTTCGAAATAGGAATAAGTTATCCGAAACCAATTGTAAATATGGAAAGAACGCGAAAATTTGCCAGTGATTTTTTATGGAAAATGAAGAAAAACCCATTAGTAAAAGAAGAAAGTTCACGCATATTAAAACTTCACACCATGACTGATATTGGAGATAGTGAGTAACATTTTAATGGCAATATAATTATAATTTATGAATACAAGAAAAGAGCTTACCGATTTAGACAAAGACCGAATTATAGAAATGGCTTGGGAAGACCGAACCACTTTTGATGCAATTTTGATGCAATTTGGATTTAAAGAACAAGAAGTCATTGATTTGATGCGAATTGAAATGAAGCCTTCGAGTTTTAGGATGTGGCGCAAACGCGTTCAAGGCCGCAAAACAAAACATGAAAAACTAAGAGACTTCAAAGAAGGAAGATTCAAATGCACAATGCAAAGACAGATTAATAACAATAAGATCTCGAAAAGATAGCAGAGTCGATATAAAATATTTTAAATAACCTTTTGAATAAAAAACATGAAAAATATAGTAATCGTTGGTGGTAGCAAAGGAATAGGAAGCGCCATTTTGCTGCAACAATTAGAGACAAATATGGTGTTCAACATTAGTAGAAATGCCCCGGCCATTACACATCCAAACCTTAAACATTTTGCCGTAGATGTATTGCAGGATTCACTTCCGGATATAGAAAGTGCTGACACAGTGATTTACTGCCCGGGCTCTATCAATTTGAAACCCATAACAAGTTTGAGCATCGATGATTTCAGAAATGATTTTGAAATTAATGTTATTGGAGCTGTAAAAACTATTCAGAAATATTTACCTGTATTAAAAAAAGGAACGGATCCATCCATTATTTTGTTCAGTACTGTAGCCGCAAAACTGGGGATGCCCTTTCATGCGAGTATTGCTACTGCAAAAGCAGGTGTGGAAGGATTAGTAAAATCGCTGGGAGCAGAGTTGGCATCGGTAGTGCGCATCAATGCAATAGCTCCGACTATTACCGAAACATCACTTTCGGCAAATATTTTAAGAAATGACCGTATGAAAGAAAATATGGTAGAACGCCATCCCATGAAAGGGTATTTGAAGCCGGAAGAAGTAGCTAATATGGTAAATTTCCTAATTTCTGAAAATGCAAAATCAATCTCAGGTCAGGTATTTGAAATGGATTATGGAATTGTGACATTCAAAATATAAAAATTATAAAAAATGCATTCATAACTTAAAAAAATCGAAAATGATACTTAGCAAAATAAAAAGCTACGAGAAAATCGAGCAATATGATACGAAAATAACGACATCATTAGCTGAAAATTACAAAACAATAATTGAAAATTTAGGCGAAGATGTAAATCGAGAAGGTCTCGAAAAAACGCCTGAAAGAGTGGCTAAAGCAATGCAGTATTTGACACATGGTTATGAATTAAATCCCTTAGAAATTTTAAAATCGGCACTGTTCACTGAAGACCATAAACAAATGATTGTGGTAAAAGATATTGAAGTGTATTCGATGTGTGAACATCACATGTTACCTTTTTTTGGAAAAGCGCACGTGGCTTATATTCCAAATGGTAAAATTGTAGGTTTAAGTAAAATCCCAAGGATAGTCGATGCCTTTGCCAGAAGAATGCAAGTACAAGAAAGACTGACAGATCAGATCAAGAATTGTATTCAGGAAGCTTTAAATCCGCTAGGTGTTGCAGTGGTCATTGAAGCACAACATATGTGTATGCAAATGCGAGGGATTCAAAAACAAAATTCCGTTACAACAACTTCTTCTTTTACCGGTGCGTTTGAAAAAGATAAAACCAGAAAAGAATTCATTAGCTTAGTTTCCAATAAATTGAGTTAAATCTAAATATCATTCGCCACATTGAACATTGGCTAAAAACAGCACAATCTATTATACGAATTATCTCTTATTTTTTGCGCAGCATCTAAAATTGGAGTTAATTCGTATAATTTATTGAAAAAGAAGCTTTTTTGAACAAATGCAATAATTAAAATGTAAAACCATGAAAATTCTCTTAACAGGTGCGACGGGGTATATCGGGAAGCGACTTTTACCACTTTTGGTAGCACAAGGTCAGGAAATCGTATGTTGTGTAAGGGATAAAAATAGGTTTTATATTCCAAAAGAATTTGAAAACCATATTGAAGTTATAGAAATAGATTTTCTTAAAGAAGAAAGTTTATCCGCAATACCTGAAGACATAGATGCAGCGTATTACTTGATGCATTCTATGTCTACTTCGTCTGCTAATTTTGATGATTTAGAAAGCATTTCTGCTACAAATTTTGTGCAACGATTAAATCAAACGAATGCGAAACAAGTCATTTACCTGAGCGGTATTGTAAATGACAAATCACTATCTAAACACTTATCTTCCCGAAAAAAAGTGGAAGATATCTTGAATACAGGCAAATTTTCGGCCACGACGCTAAGAGCCGGCATAATTGTAGGTTCTGGAAGTGCGTCATTTGAAATCATTAGGGATTTAGTAAATAAACTTCCCGTTATGATTACTCCAAAATGGCTCAACACAAGATGTCAACCCATAGCAATTCCCGATGTGTTGGCGTTTCTCTCTAAATCATTGCTAAATCCTTTGACCTACAATCAAAATTTTGATATTGGCGGACCCGACATTCTTACTTATAAAGAAATGTTATTGGGCTATGCCAAAGCAAAACACCTCAAAAGATGGATTTATACTATTCCGGTGATGACTCCAAAATTATCTTCGTATTGGTTGTATTTTGTAACCTCAACCTCTTATAAACTAGCTTCAGCTCTTGTAAGCAGTATGAAAGTCGAAGTAATTTGTAAAGATCATCGAATTAATGAGATCTTGAATGTAAAACCCATGACGTATGAGCAAGCGTTGTCTCGGGCGTTGCTAAAAGTCGATGAAGATAAAGTAGCTTCGAGCTGGAAAGACTCTTTAGTCAGCGGACGTTTTAGCAGCAGTATATCTGAATATCTCAAAGTTCCTAAAAAAGATTGCTTCATTGATCGCCGAAAAATGCAAGTAGTAGACAGAGAGTACACCATCAATAAAATCTGGTCAATTGGTGGCGATTCTGGTTGGTATTACGGTAACTGGCTTTGGGGATTACGTGGATTCATTGATAAATTATACGGAGGAGTTGGTTCCCGAAGAGGAAGAACGAACCGTCATGACATACATTCTGGTGATGCATTGGACTTTTGGCGTGTCTTGTATGCTAATAAAGACGAGGGAAAGCTAATCTTATTTGCCGAAATGAAATTACCGGGAGAAGCTTGGTTAGAGTTCAAAATTATCGGAAACACTTTGTATCAATCCGCTACTTTCAGACCTAGAGGGATTTGGGGTAAATTATATTGGTATTCCGTTTTACCTTTTCACGGATTTATTTTTAATGGAATGCTGAAAAAATTGATTGAATAATTATTTTTTTGAAACATGTAAGTCATTTAAGTTGACCTAATTTCATACTTTTTGTCATTCCGATGAAGCAGGAAATCCACTCTTAGCTAATAATTAGTCTTGATGAAATTCTTCTTTCGTCGAAATGAAAATATAAAAAAATTACTTTAGAATTCCCGCTTTGTAGGTTGCTATAGCTCGATCTCTTGCCATAGCGTGCGCTACCATTGGTTCTACATATCCTAAATCAAATTCTTTGATCCATTTGCGGATGTAGATTCCATTTTCGTCAAACTTTTTTTGCTGAATCTCCGGATTAAAAACTCGGAAATAAGGAGCAGCATCGCAACCTGTTCCTGCTGCCCATTGCCAATTTCCGATGTTAGCTGATAAATCATAATCCAATAGTTTTTCGGCAAAATAAGCCTCTCCCCACTGCCACTGAATCAATAAATGTTTGCAAAGGAAACTTGCTACTACCATGCGCACTCTATTGTGCATGTATCCTGTTTCATTTAGTTGACGCATTCCGGCATCCACCATAGGATATCCAGTTGTACCAGAACACCAACGCTTGAAATCGGCATCGTCATTGCGCCACTGAATACCATCATACGCTGATTTGAAGTTTTGGGTAACTACTTTTGGAAAATTAAATAAGATTTGCATAAAGAATTCTCTCCAAATCAGTTCACTCAAAAAGACATCATTTTTATGAAAAGCCCAATTAACTAATTTACGTATGCTTACGGTTCCGAAACGCAGATGTGGTGATAAATAAGAAGTTTTGTCTAAGGCTGGGAAATCCCGAATTTCTTGATAATTTGAAATAAATTTTAAGTTCTGCGGTTTTACTTTTATGGGACTTTCTTCGAAACCTATTTGTTCCAAAGTTGGAAAAGCAAATTCACTTGGATAAAAATTAGAAAAATGATCGCTACTATCATATTCCTGAACCTGAACCATTGCTTTGTATTTTTCCAACCATTTATTTTTAAACGGTGTATAAACCGTGTACGGCAATCCATCGGCTTTTGTGATTTCCTTTTCTTCGAAAATGACTTGGTCTTTAAAGGAATAGAAGATTGCATTGTTTGCCTCCAATATTTCACAAATCGCACTATCCCTCTTTATCGCGTAAGGTTCATAATCTTTATTGAAGAAGACTTCCTTTACATCAAATTCTTGCAAAAGTGATTGCCAAACTTCAAGGGTTATTCCTTTTTTAACTAAAAGCGAACTTCCTATTTCTTTTAATTCCGTATTTATTTTAGAAAGTGATTCATGAATAAATCCTACTCTGGCATCGTTTTTTGGCAAACTGTTTAAAATGGCATCATCAAAAATAAACAACAAAATTACAGGTTGTTTAGACTTTAAAGCATGGAATAATCCAACGTTATCTTCTAAACGTAAATCTCGTCTAAACCAAAAAATAGTTACTTGTTGTTTGCTCATTACTTTTTATTAAACATTTCGTCCACCTTAGTCACACGGTAAGCAAAAATGGATTTCAATTTATTTTTAACCACCAATATATTCATGATTCGGCCCAGAAAGCCAAGTGGCAACCCGTAATGCACCACATCCGTCATTTTGGTTCCGTTTGGTGTTGCTTCAAAGAAATGTTTGTGGTGCCAGAAACTGTATGGACCAAAACGCTGTTCGTCTATAAAATAACTATTTTCCTTGACTTGGGTAATTACGGTCATCCACGACAAAGTAATCCCAAAAAGGGGCGTTACTTTATATTGAATGATTTGTCCCGGATACATAGACTTATGATCAAAATCCGTTATTTGAAAACCCATTCCCTCCGGTGTTATTTTTTGAAGGTTCTTTGGGCTTGAAAAAAAAGCCCAACATTCTTCGACACTTGCATTTACATGTTGAACGGTTTCTTGTTTGTATATTTTCATGATTGCTGATTAAGAAAAGATTCTTTACTGGTTCACCTGAGTTCCGCGAGGGATAGAAGTGGAGCCCTTTTAATATCTGGCTTATTTGCCAGAGATATTAAAGCGGGAACGGATAGCCCGACCCGTCATACCTCAATTGAACTTTACATTTTATAGTATTTTAACGGCACAAATAACATTCCAAAACACTCTCCATGCTCTTTTCCCAAATGCTTATGATGTATTTTATGTGCTTTACGCAAGCCTATCAAATATTTATTATTGGTGTTTTTGAACCACTTAAAACGTTGATGTATCAAGACATCGTGTATCATGAAATAACAAAATCCGTAGAATGTGATTCCAAGTCCAATGAAGAACAGGTAATTCATACCACCTTGCACACCAAAATAAAAAAGTACGATGCTGGGTACAGCAAAAATCACAAAAAAGATATCGTTTCGCTCAAAAACATTAGCGTATTTGGGCTGGTGATGGTCAGCATGAAAATACCACATCAATCCGTGCATGACATACTTATGTGTCATCCAGGTCACGCATTCCATAAAAAAGAAAACACCTAAAAAGATTATAAAAGAAATCATTATTTTTTCATTTAATTAAAATATATTTTCTCAAAACAAGGCTATTATTAAACCAATCTCAACTTATAAGTAACGAAAGATTGCGCCAGTAATCCCGCTTTAGTATAATTAGAAACTCGAATTCTTGCATTGCCAATTTCGTGACAAGGCGTATTTTCGAGCTTTTTCAAGAGCTTTTTATAATAGACAAATGCTGTGTAAACACCAAATTTAGCTTCAATCGGTAACTTCAAAATTCCTTGATAAGCAACTCTGAAATCTTCTTCTATTTCCTTTATAATGGCTCTTTTTGCATTCTCATCAAAGGAGTTTAAATCGACTCCTGGAAAATAATTCCTGTTTAAGATTAAATTATCATCCTTAAGATCTCGCAAAAAATTAACTTTTTGAAAGGCTGAACCTAAACGCATGGCTTCGCTCTTTAATTGCTTGTACTTTATATCGTTTCCATCTACAAAAACCTTGAGACACATTAAACCTACCACATCAGCGGATCCATAAATATACGCGTCATACTCCTCTTTACTGTTGTAATCTGATTTAATCAAATCTAATTTCATACTTTTAAGAAAAGCCTGAACCAAGTCATCAGAAATATTATATTTTTTAACCGTTTGCTGGAAAGAGTTCAAAATTGGGTTTAGACTTATACCTCTGTCAATTCCTTTGTAGTACTCTTTTTCGAAATCATTAATCAAATCTTCCTTGTCGTATCCATGAAATGAATCTACAATTTCATCAGCAAAACGCACAAAGCCATAGACACCGTAAATAGCATCCCTAATACTTGGCGACAGCATATATACTGCCAATGAAAATGAAGTACTGTAGTTTTTTGTAACTAACTTGCTGCATTTGAAAGATACATCATCAAATATTTTTTTCATATTTATTGATCTGAAAATTGCTTATTAATTAATTCTGATACTAATTTTCCTGAGATTAGAGCTGGCGGAACTCCAGGTCCAGGAACGGTCAACTGACCGGTGAAATATAAATTTTTTACTTTTTTACTTTTAAGTTTTGGTCTCAAAAAGGCGGTTTGTAATAACGTATTTGCCATTCCATAAGCATTCCCTTTATATGAATTGTATTCTGAAACAAAATCATTTTTACAGAACGACTGCTTAAAGATAATATTATTTTTAACGCTTTGCTGTGTTAAAGCTTCAAAACGGTTTATTATTTTGTCGAAATACTCTTCCCTTAACTCCTCAGTATCATTGATTCCAGGTGCCAACGGAACTAGGAAAAAACCTGATTCCATTCCTTCCGGCGCGGCCGTTTTATCCGTCAAAGATGGAAAATTGGCATAAAACAAGGGATCTTTAGGCCACTGTGGCTCATCGTAAATATCCTTTGCATGCTGATAAAAATCAACATCAAAAAACAAGGCATGATGTGAAATGTTTTCTATTTTTTTATTGAAACCTACGTAAAACAATAATGATGAAGGAGCAAAAACTCTGCTATCCCAATATTTCTCTGAATATGCACGATGTTCCTGATCTAATAATGTTTCCGTGTGATGATAATCCGCACCGCTTAAAATCAAATCTGATTCAATCGTTTCACCATTTACCACTATCGCTTTGGCCGTTTTATTATCAACAATTATTTTTTCGATATTTGCGTTGGTATGAAAAGTCACTCCTAACTCACGTGCTAAGCTTTCCATTGCACGAACTACATCAAACATTCCTGTTTTAGGATGCCAAGTTCCAAGACCAAAATCAGCATAATTCATAAAACTATAGAACGATGGAGTGTGTGATGGTTTTGCTCCAAGGAACAGCACAGGGAATTCGAGAATTTGAATTAATCGTTCGTTTTTAAATTTCTTACGAACATCTTTACTGATGTTACTGAAAAACTGCCCCACTTTTTTAGCGGTTTCCACAGTCACCAATTCCAAAGGTGAAATCCCTGGCCGGTAAACTAAATCTTTAATTGCGATATCATAATTGCTTTTGGCTTCAGCCATAAATTCACTCAAAATCTTTCCGCTTCCTTTTTCAATTTCTTCAAAAGCGAATATGATATCTGTTAAATTATCTGCAATGGTAATAAAATCATCGATTCCGTAATACACTCGATATGCCGGTGATAACTTTATGAGCTCATAATAATCGCTTGTTTTCTTACCAAAATCAGCAAAAAAACGATCAAAGACATCCGGCATCCAATACCAGCTTGGTCCCATATCAAAAGTGAAACCTTCTTTCTTTAATTGTCTTGCTCTACCGCCTACCGACGCATTTTTTTCAAAAACTTCAACCTGATGCCCGCTTTTTGCCAAATAACAAGAAGCAGCCAAAGCTGAAAATCCGGAACCTATAATTGTAATTTTATTTTTCATTTGTTTAGCAAATGTACAAAATGTTTAAACAAAAACAATTAAATTTTAGCTACTAATTCTGAAATCGAATCAAAAATAGATATTTTATCCGAAAGTCCTTCCTTTTTAATAAACTCAACCAATCGACCTGTTAACCATAACTCAGTGGCATCATCGATCAATTCTTCTGTCATTTTAGCCACATATTCATTTACAGAATCTCTCTCAGGCTGAACGGTAAAATAAGAAATGAAAACAATGGAATTAAAATGCTTTTTTAAATCTTTTAAATTCTCAATAGGCATACTTTCACCTAGGTAAATTGCTTTGTAGCCATGCAATAAAATTTCATAATGCAAATACATTAATCCCAGCTCATGTATTTCATTCATTGGCAGTGAAAGCACAAAAACTTTATCTACTTTAGTTTGCTTTAAAACTTGCAGTTTCTCAGTATTCACCAATAGTTTTTGCTTGATTAAATAGCTGATAAAATGTTCGTGAGCAGGCGTTATTGTATCCGATTGCCAAAGCAAACCAAGCTCATTCATCAAAGGGATGAAGACTTCGTGAAACACTTCTTTGAATGATTTATCTGCAATTAACCAATTGTAGGTGTTGAAAAATAATTCTTGGTCAAAGTTCATCATTGCCATCTTAAAAGCACTTATAGCATGGCTTTTTGCCGTTTTACTTGAAATTATTTCTCGAACTAGGGAAGGTATTTTGTCTTGTGGATAGGTGGCAATTTTTGATATCTTGTATCCATAATCATGTAACAAAGTAATATTTAGCAGCTTTTGCAAACTGGCCAAATCGTACAACCTAATGTTAGTATCCGTACGCATGGGTTGGAGTATATCATATCTTTTTTCCCAAATTCGTATCGTATGCGCTTTTATCCCTGACAGGTTTTCAAGATCTTTAATACTGAATACATTTTTAACATTGTTCATCGTTTATCAAAATTTAATAAACAAATGTAAAATAATAATTTAACATTCTGCTCAAAATAAATAAAAACTATGCGTAATACTATAAATCAACGTTGTTGTAAACATTTAACTTATCCAAATTAAGAATTGTTCTTGAATTATCTGCACTTCTGGTGTACATCGGTTCAAATTTGGCACCGTAAACAACCTCGTCAAAAGTATACGAGGTACGAGCGGCAACAGTATTACTAAACATATCGTCAAAGGTTTTTATAAAGACGAGTATCTCACCATTAGTCGTTTTAAAATCGGCTGCGGTGAAATTATAAAGCGGACTGTCTTCTGTAATTGGATGTACTAAGGTCCAACTTAAAGTCAATGCATTTATCTTGTCCAATTCTAATTCCAGCGCGTAGAATTTATTGGTCCTTTTCCCGTTTTCCTCCACGCTCATCCCAAGAGTTATTTTGGCTTCAGCATCCGTAAAATTTGTATTTTTAAATGGTGTGGTTCTAATCATCAAACCGGTAATTTCTCCATATGGCGCAATCACAGCGTTATGAGAAAACTTCAAAAAAGCGGTAGGTTTACTAAATCGACCAAAAAATAAACCGGTTGCAATGGCAAAACTCAACAAACCTATTAATGCTTCGGCTGCAGAAAGTGCGCTCGCAAAAAAACCAGAAGGACTTATATGTCCGTAACCAACCGTGGTGAACGTCTGAGCACTGAAAAAATAAGCCTGTCCAAATTTGACCCATTCACTATCTGCAGTTGAAATCCCATTCAGATGTTCGATTCCAATTCCATAATAAATGGATGCAAATATAAAATTGATAGCCACATAAAAAGAGAGAATGATCAATATAAATTGCCATCCCGGCATATCAATCATAGTATGATACCAGCTAATCCGCTGCAGAACATGCATTCCCTGTTTCTCTACATTAGCCGTCCCGTTTTTATTAACGAAACGTCCGCCATAATTATTGGCGTTAGTTCCAAAACCTGTATTCTTGTCGGCTTTTGCTTTGGCATTTATTGAATTCAAGGGAAGATTTTTTTAATAATTATTTGATAGTAAATTTAGTTAAAATCCCGTTCAAAAAAAAGATGCTTTTTCCAGTTAAATTAAAATCCAGGTAAAACCCAAACTAATCGAGAAAATTTCCATTCGATATTCCATTATTAAACAAAAAAAAACTAGCATAAAAACAAAAAATAATTATCAACTACTCTTAAATCAGTACCTTTATATGTGTTTTTTTTTGTTTTAATAAAAATAAATATTATGCAGAACCAAATGCTAAAAGATAGAATTGAGGCCGGCTTATTGCTTTCAGAAAAATTAAAAAAATATCAAAATAGTAATAGCGTTGTTCTTGCTGTTCCCAGAGGCGGAGTACCTGTGGCGGCTACAATTGCCAAAAGTTTGCACCTCCCACTAGATATTGTACTCTCAAAGAAAATTGGACATCCGTACAATAAGGAATTTGCTATTGGTGCCGTATCGATGGATTCCATGCTTATTGACGAGCATCCTGACGTTCCCAAGGAATATATAGAAACCGAAATTGTGAGACTTCGAAAATTGATGCGAGAAAAATATGAAATCTATATGGGCAATCGTACTCCTCTTGATATAAAAGGCAAGAATGCAATTGTTGTAGATGACGGCATTGCGACTGGGAACACCTTACTGGTTAGTATAAATATGCTCCGAAAAAGAAATCCCGCAAAAATTATTGTTGCAGTGCCTGTAATACCCTATGATACTGTGCCCGTATTTGAACAAAATACAGATGAGTTTATTTACCTAATTGCTTCCAAATATTTTAGGGGAGTGGGTGGATTTTATGAAGACTTTAATCAGGTGGAAGATGATGAAGTGATTCAGTTATTGAGCGTTTCAAGTCGCACTGAATAGAATTTCGAACCTAGTATTGTTTATCTTAAACACAATGGAAGATGAAAAATTTAGAAATCGATATCCCATTATTGACTGTAATATTAAAAGGGGATTTAGTGATTCCTGAAAACGCTATTGGACTTGTTGTATTTTCCCATGGTAGCGGCAGCAGCAGATTCAGCTCAAGAAACAAAATGGTTGCAGAATTGCTTCAGCATAACAATATTGCCACGTTCCTTTTTGATTTGCTTAGTGAAAAAGAAGACCAAGTTTACGAAAACCGCTTTAATATTGATTTACTGACCAGCCGCTTGATAGAAGCTACCAAAAGGCTGATGGAAAATAAAAATGCGAAAGAATTACCTGTAGGCTTCTTTGGCGCAAGTACCGGAGCAGCATCTGCATTACGAGCCGCAGCTTATTTTGGAAAGTCAGTAAAAGCTGTTGTTTTACGCGGAGGTCGTCCTGATATGGCCATAACAGAATTGCCTATGGTAACTGCACCTACCTTATTAATTGTTGGCGGCGAGGACATTCCCGTAATTGGAATGAACAAAATGGCCTTTAACGAGCTACAATCGGTAAAAGAAATGAAAATCATTTCAGGAGCTACTCATTTGTTTGAAGAACCAGGAAAATTATTGGAAGTTGCCGACTTGGCGATTGCCTGGTACAAAAGATATTTGACAAAAAAAGACGATTAATGCCGGTTCTAAATTTTAAAATAAACTAACTATTAAAATCAAATAATTATGGCAACAGTAAATGTGGATTTAGTATTTACCGGAAATTGTAAAGAAGCTTTTGATTTTTACAAATCCGTATTTGGCGGCGAGTATTCCTATTTTAGTAAATATATAGACATGCCTTCGTACGATAGCACCAAAATTCCTGCTGAAGGTTCCGAAAAAATAATGCATATTTCTTTACCAATAAGTAAAGAGACTAGCTTGATGGGCAATGACCATATTGAATATTTTGGACGCAAAACCATTTTCGGAAATAATTTTTCGCTTTCCATCAATGCCGAAAGTAAAGAAGAAGCTGACCGGCTGTAAAATACACTTTCAGTTGGCGGAACTTTGGGGATGCCTATGGAAGATATTTTTTGGGACGCTTATTTTGGAATGTTCACCGATAAATTTGGCGTGAATTGGATGGTAAGTTTTGAAGAAAATCAGGCGAAATAAATTTCCTTGATTTTTATTCAAGTAATTTAAAAAAAACTATTTATATTTTCATAATTCACAGATATTAACATCTCCCAGTAAATAATTAACTACATTTGAAAACGAACCTTATTATTTAACAAAAAGGTAAAAACATTTAATCACAATTAAATAAACATTTTATGACAAAGAAACGAATACTCGCATTTTTAATTATTGTACTATCAATTGTAAGTTGCAGTAAAGATAGCCCAACATCATCGCCAGCGATTACATTTACACAACCAGAAGGAAAAGCTGTCAATGGACAATATACGATTACTGGGACAATTACATCTTCGGTATTGTTATTAAAGGTCATTGTTACAAAAGAAGGGGATACTGCACCATTCATCATTGATGATACAACAGCAAAAAATAAAAATAATTATCCTTACTCCTATTTAATAACTGGTATCACTAAGGATACCAATATTTTGATTGATATTTATGATCAAAATAATACAAAAACGTCTACAAGATTTTTAATCAGGATTTAGACTCATAATAAAGAAGAAGAAGAAGAAAAGCCCGAATTTTTCATTTGGGCTTTTTTTAACCCATTGCTTCCAAAAATATTGAAGACGCTATTGAATATTACGTTCATAAAGCCAATAAAAAAGTAGCATTAGATTTTTTAAAAAATTACCAAAAAGCATATAAAATATTACAAACTAATCCTTTTTATCAGTTTCGCGATACCAATTATCGGTTTTTGCCTTTTGATAAATTTCCGTACATTGCTTTTTTTATTGTTGACGAACCTAGCAAAACTGTGTTTTTAAACGCCGTATTTCATACTTCTCCAAATCCTGACAAACATCCTACTATTTAAACAAACAATCATTGTTCTTTCCTTTTGAGAACCTGTTCCTACTATATGTTCATCTGAAACGTTGGGCAAATGTCTCCGACTTTGACCCCGTAACGATACACAACTAACACAAAACGCAATCCCACAAAAAAAGCCCCAAACGGGGCTTTTTCACTATAACAAATTCAAGTTTTTATTTACTCAAATACATTTTTCTTCTAGAGTACAATCCGTAGAATTGATCGTCTTTCAAGTCATCAATAAACAAGATGCTTTCTCCTGTTGATTTCATTTCCGATCCTAATGCTTTGTTTACATTATGAAATTTGCTGAAAGAGAAAACCGGCTGCTTGATGGCATATCCTTTCAACTGTGGGTTGAAAGTAAAATCAGTTACTTTATTGTGACCTAACATTACTTTAGTCGCATAGTTTACATAAGGCTCTCCGTATGCTTTCGCAATAAATGGAACCGTACGAGACGCTCTAGGATTCGCTTCAATGATGTAAACAATATCATCTTTGATAGCAAACTGAATGTTGATTAAACCAACGGTTCTCAAAGCCAATGCAATATTTTTGGTATGGTCTTTTATTTGTTGCATTACAAATTCACCTAAATTAAACGGAGGCAAAGTAGCATTACTGTCTCCTGAGTGCACTCCGCAAGGTTCAATATGCTCCATAATTCCTATGATGTAGACATTTTCCCCATCGCAAATCGCATCAGTCTCGGCTTCAATTGCACCATCTAAATAATGATCTAAAAGCAATTTATTTCCTGGAATCGTTTTCAATAAATTGATAACGTGTTCTTCTAATTCTTGTTTGTTGATGACAATTTTCATTCCCTGACCACACAACACATACAAAGGACGAATCAATAATGTAAAGTCTAAAGTATCAGCCAAAGCAGAAGCTTCGTCAGCGGTTTCTGCAATCCCAAACTGTGGGAAAGGAATTTTTAAATCGGTTAACAATTCTGAGAAACGTCCTCTGGAGGTACCGTTTTACCTTCATCTTCTTCATATTCATCTAATGCAGGGCCGTTAATCGCTTTAGAAACAACCGGAAAATAATATTCGCTGAGCATTTCTACTTTTTTATAGTTTTGATGTGCATTAAGAAACTGTTTTTGAATTTGTGTCGAAATCGAATCCGATTTCACCAAAAGCTCCAGCCGCGAAACATCTTGAATCAGAACTTGAATATTGAATAGAAACAAATCATTAATTTCTTTATGTTTAGGTCGGTTTTTACAATAGAAAAGTAGAATCAATGGTAAAAGAAAAAAGATTTTTTTCATAATAAATTTTAAAAATGGACAAAAGCAAAAACCACGATTTCAAATGCGAAACCGTAGATTTTTGTAACTATTTACTTTAGAAATAAATTATCTGGCAAGTCCTTTGATGATTACAATTTGGCTGGCTTGATCTTCATTTGGACGATTAGTTCCTCCATCAACTCCTTTGTATTTTGTTCCTCTCCAAGTATGAGGCTGAACACTTAATAAAAAAGTATCGTCAATTCCTACTTGTTCAGAAACATCAATTAATGCTCCATATTCCCAATCTCCAAATTTACTTGTTCCGCCTACATTATACTTTGCAGCATCAGTAGCATCACGACGGTGATCTAATTCTACAACAACTTTCAATTGTTTAGTAGCAATATAGTACTGATAAATGTACCCGTCATGCGTTTCATCCCCATATCCATTTGCACCTTCCTCCACATAAACATAGTTTTTAGTTACGCAAATGTTATCTCGATTTTGAAATTTTCCTGCAATTCCAGTGCGATCATCTCCATCAAGAATTACCTGTAAAGTTCCTGCCAATGGGTTTGCAACATCTAAATTCAACTTATAAACTCTACCGTATTTTTTTCTTGAAGCGTCAGCATTTGTACCTGTAGTATTTTGTCCTGTAGCGTTAAAGTAGATTTCACGATCAGCCGCATCTCCACCTTTTCTATAATCTAAGTCTTCAACTCTACCAAATTTTATTGCTTTCAATGTATTTACTGATGCATTAATTTGGGCGCCGGTCATTGTAGTATGATTTTCTATTTTTACAAACGAAACAGGATATGTTTGCCCAGTAACCATGTCTTTTTCTCTCTGATTATCATCTGTTCTTTTCATCATATATAAAGAACCATTTGCTAAATCACCAACAGTATTGGAAACATACATGAACACCTGACCTCTATAAGTCCCAGAATCGTCATCACCAATTACAACAACTGTTTTTCCTGAAAAAGCAGTTTTTCTTAAAGACAAAGCATTCTCTGCACTCAATCTTCCTAAACCTGGTAATTCTTTAGAAACTGAAGCTGTTCCTACATCTCCAAAAGGATTTACTGCATGAGTACGAGATTTTTCACCAGATTCTCCACAAGTTAAATACAATGGTCCAAAACCATGTTCCGCAACAGTTGCCATAGTAGCACCGCACAACCTCCAGATTCCTTCATTAGAATTCAATAAATATTCCCCTTTTGTAGGTTTGAAATTTTTGTCTAATGTAATTCTGGAAACCGAAAAATTATCTTCTTGATTTACTAAAAAAGTAAAAGTACCATCCTCATTTTTCAACAATCTAGATCCATCAGCTGAACCACCAAAAATATAATTTGGGCTTCCTGCCAAAACATCGTCTGAAGTAATCAGTGAAAAAAGCTCCAAACGCTCAAAACCGGCTTGCTTTTATAATAATACAGGAGTTGCTGATTGATTGGCCAAAACCACACTTGTAGTTTCGCTTGAGGATTTAGCATCATCCTCACAAGAGATTAATGAGGCTAAAAATAACATTGGTAAAATAATTCTTTTCATCTTGATCGATAGTTTAAAATCCAAGGCAAAAAAATGCACTGAATTTTAACTTTAAATGAATGGAACATTAAGAAAAAACCGACAATTTAGCCGGTTTTTAATTCAAAAAAAACAATTAATTAACGTACTAACTTTTTAGTAATTACATATTGAATATAGCTTAACACGGAATGAAATAGCATTTTAATCTAATCCTCTTTCTTTAACATCTCTTTATACATTTCGATATTCTCCCTAACTTTTTCATCCATTTCTGGCTCTTTAATGTCAGTATGCTTTTGCATTTCTTCCCAAATAATTTTAGCAACGATATATCGTGCCATTTCTTTATCATCTGCAGGAATAACATACCAAGGCGCATATTCTGAACTTGTATTGTTAATTGCTTCTTCGTAAAAATGCATATAATCATCCCAACGATCTCTTTCTTTTAAATCACCTGTCGAGAATTTCCAATTGTGTTTTTGCTCTTCTAATCGGCGTAACAAGCGCTGTCTTTGCTCTTCTTTACTCATGTGCAAAAAGAATTTCAGCATAATAGTTCCGTTTTGGGTAATGTGCTTCTCAAAATTATTGATTTGCTGCATTCTATTTTCCCAAAACTGAGGTGTAATATCTTCTACGGTTTCAATACCAGGCAAATTTTCATTCATAATATATTCAGGATGCACTCTGGTGACCAAAACATTTTCATAATGTGATCTGTTAAAAACCGTAAACTTTCCCTTTTCAGGCAAAACCAAATAATGTCTCCACAAATAATCGTGTTCTAACTCATTTGAATTCGGCGTTTTGAAACTATGCACCACAACACCACGCGAATTAAATTCTTTAAAAACTTCCCGAATCATACTATCCTTCCCCGAGGTATCCATGCCTTGCAGACAAACCAAAACGCCATAGCGATTGTGCGCATACATCACATCTTGTATTTCACTCAATTTCACCTGAACTTTTTCTAATTTTTCTTCCTTTTTATCATCACTATTTCCATTGAATAGGTTGGTAGGAATACTGGACAAATCAATTTTGCCAGTCACTTTAAAATCATCAGGATTAATAGACTTCATAGGAAATAATTTATATTTACATCTCAAATATAACAAATATTAAGGAGCTATTTCCTGCTATACGTTTCAATCTTTTATTATTTTAAAGAAAATAATAAAAGGATTTTCACTACTATCAGGGCTAGGACATCCTTTTCAAAATAAAACTCATGGAAAAATTCACGCTCGAATTACTATTTCAAATCATCGGTATTGGTTCGGCATCAGGACTTATTAACAAAGACGATTCCTTGTTTATAATCTCTGACAACAGCTCTTTTCTTTACAAATACAACATCAAAGAAAAAGAACTCCACAAAATAAAGCTTTTCGAAAACAGTCAGGAAAACATTCCTAAAAAAGACAAATTCGATTTTGAATCCATAACTCAAAAAGGAAGTAAATTATATCTTTTTGGTTCTGGTTCAACACCAAATAGGAATAAACGCATCAGTTATGATTTTACTTCTAAAGCAATAGAAGAAAAAGACTTATCCACAATTTATGAAAAGCTAAAACAAACCGCTTCTATCTCAGATGATGATTTAAACTTGGAAGGCGCTTTATTTCACAATGAAAAATGGCATTTGTTCCAACGGGGAAATGGAGCGCAATCTAAAAATGGCATCTTTGTTTTGGATAAAGAAGGAAATGACATTCATTTTTCTCCAATCCCATTACCAAAAATCCAAAACGTAGAAGCCACTTTTACCGATGCTATTCTCGTAGAAGATAAAATCTATTTCTTGGCAGCTGTCGAAAACACGACCTCAACTTATGATGATGGAGAAGTCCTAGGAAGTTTCATTGGTGCGTTGTCACTAGACACTTTCGAACTGACATTTACCCAAAAAATTTCAGCAACCCACAAATTCGAAGGATTAACCTTATATGCCAATTCAAAAGAAAATATAGAATTCCTCCTCTGCGAAGATAAAGACACCGAAGCGCTGGAAACGGATATTTATAAACTGACAATCGACTTAATTTAAAAATGGTAGACTATTTAAAAACAACTAAAAAATCAGTCTTAATTGGTGGAATTTTATTTTTACTACTTATTCTATTTACTGTCGCAGCATCTTTTCAATTATTGGAGCACACTAATTTTAGTAAACAAATAAAATTTTCTATCTCCAGATTAGCTATTTGGGGTTGTCTTTTTTTACTGTATATCTATTCCATTAAGATGGAAAGACAGCCTTTTCTATTATGGACTGAAGAAAAATATTCGTTGATCTTTTTTTTAAAATCGGTAGCTAAACTAATGTTTTCTCTTTTTCTGATAATGCTCGTTGTATATTTTATTTTTAAAATAGCTGATTCAAATATTGACAGTAAAAAGATGAACGAAATCATGAAACTTTTTAAAAACAATATTTTTCTAATCCTATTTACATCAATAACTGCAGGTGTCACAGAGGAATTAATTTTTAGAGGATATTTAATTCCTAGATTAGAAATACTATTAAAAAACACTCCTGCAGCAATCCTTATATCAAGTATTCTTTTTGGGCTTATACATTATAGCTACGGCACTCTTATACAAATAATTGGACCCGTTTTTATAGGACTTTTATTTGCTGTCTATTATCAAAAATACAAAAACATTAAAATTTTAATAATGTGCCATTTCTTATGGGATCTATTGGTATTACTAAACAAAACATCGCAATTACAGTAATATAAAATTATACTTTTTTTCACATTATGATTCCTATAAAAAAAAGGGAATAGTTTAACTTTGCTTACAACATTCAAACTTAAATAAAATGACAGACTTAAAAAATAAAAATGCCTTAATCACCGGCGCAGGAAAAGGAATCGGAAAAGCTATAGCATTGGCCTTAGCCAAAGAAGGTGTAAATGTGATTTTGGTTGCCAGAACACAGGAGGAAATAGACAGTGTAGCTGCAAAAGTGAGGTCTTTACGAGTAAAAGCACTGGCAATAACCGCTGACGTCGCTGATATCAATTCGGTGAACGCTGCAGTTGAAAAAGCGTTAGCTGAATTTGGAACCATTGATATTTTAATAAACAATGCCGGAATAGCTGCTTTTGGAAAATTCTTAGAACTGGAACCAACGGATTGGGAACGCATTATTCAGGTGAACTTAATGGGAACCTATTATATGACACGTGCCGTTTTACCTAATATGATAGAAAGACAAACGGGTGATATCATCAACATTTCTTCAACAGCTGGATTAAGCGGAAATGCTTTAACAAGTGCCTACAGTGCTTCTAAATTTGCAGTTTTAGGATTGACGGAATCTTTAATGCAGGAAGTGCGCAAGCATAACATTCGTGTAACGGCATTAACACCAAGCACTGTTGCAACAGATATGGCCAAAGAATTAAAACTGACCGATGGAAATCCTCAAAAAGTAATGCAAGCCGAAGATATGGCTGAATTAATCATCGCACAACTTAAATTAAACCGACGCGTATTTATAAAAAACAGTAGTATTTGGTCTACGAACCCTTAAAAGTAGTCGAAAGTCAAAAGTCTTAAAGTCGAATGACCAATATCTAATACAAAACCATTAAGAAATTAAGTTTTATTAAGTTTTACCCTAATTTTCTTAATGCCTTAATGGTTTAAATTTATATGACTTAAATGTTTTAAAATTAAGTTTTGCACATAATCTTTTAATGGTTTAAAAAAAATCTTAAATGGCTTATATGGTTAAACAATGATTTTAAACTTTACACCAAAACCGAAATAAAATCCATTCGTACACTTCCGTCTTCATCAATTTTTGTCAAATTAATTTCGTGTAATGTATTTACTAATTCAGGATTCCAAGGTGTTTTTACTTTTACATAATTTTCCGTAAAACCGTGAATATAGCCTTCTTTATTTTCGCTTTCAAACAAAACGGTTCTGTCTGTTCCCAATTGGCTTTCGTAAAAAGCACGACGTTTTTTAACGGATAAACCACGCATCATTTTGCTGCGCTTGGCGCGAACATTTCCTGCAACAACACCTTCCATTGCTGCCGCTTCCGTATTATCCCGCTCTGAATATGTAAAAACATGCAAATATGAAATATCCATATCATTCAAAAAATGATAGGTTTCCAAAAAGTGCTCATCTGTTTCACCAGGAAAACCAACAATTACATCCACACCAATACAAGCGTGTGGCATAACTTCCCGAATTTTGTTTACTCTTTCGGTATATACTTCACGTTGGTAACGACGTTTCATCAACTTCAAAATATCATTGCTCCCGGATTGCAACGGAATATGAAAATGCGGCACAAAAGTCCTGCTTTTTGATACAAATTCGATCGTTTCATTTTTCAATAAATTCGGTTCAATTGAGGATATTCGCAATCGTTCGATTCCTTCCACTTTATCTAATTCCTGAACTAATTCTAAGAAAGTATGTTCGTGTTTTTTGTTTCCAAATTCCCCTTTTCCGTAATCTCCTATATTTACACCGGTAAGCACAATTTCCTTGATATTTTGTTTTGAAATTTCAGCTGCATTTTTCAATACATTTTCCAATTCATCACTTCGCGAAATTCCTCTCGCCAATGGAATCGTACAATAGGTGCATTTATAATCGCAACCATCTTGTACTTTCAAGAAAGCACGGGTTCTATCCCCTATCGAATAACTTCCCACATAAAAATCCGCTTCGGCAATTTCACAGGAATGTACTTCCCCAAAATCATTTTTAGACAAATCATTGATATAATCGGTGATTTTAAATTTCTCCGTTGCACCAAGAACTAGATCCACACCATCAACTGCGGCTAATTCTTCCGGTTTCAATTGCGCATAACAACCCACCGCCACAACAAATGCTTTATCATTCAATTTCATCGCTTTTCTCACAACTTGCTTGAACTGCTTATCTGCATTTTCCGTAACCGAACACGTATTAATCACATACATATCAGCCACTTCCTCAAAATCCACCCGATCAAAACCTTCATCCTGAATAGAACGGGCAATCGTAGATGTTTCCGAAAAATTCAGTTTGCAACCAAGCGTATAAAAGGCAACTTTTTTTCTATTTTCCATAAAATAACTCAATTAATGAAATCGTTGTCAAACAATTGAGTATGCAAATTTACGAACAAAAATTTATACTTTAAAGCTCCTAATTATTTATATTTGTAGTGCCAATAATTTATACTAATATTATGCAATCAACTCAATTACAAATAGAAAAACTAAATTTGATTGAAAAAATAATTCAAATAGAAGATAAAAATCTTATTGAATATTTGAATGCTATTTTACTGGAAGATAAAAATGAATATAAACTTTCAGAAGAACAATTGAATATTATTCAAGAAAGTCGTTCAAAATATTTATCGGGAGAGGATAAAGGACAAACTTGGGATGAGGTAAAAAGTAGCTTACTTAAAAAAAGAAATGAAAGAATTTAAATTAATCATTTCTAAAAAAGCTGAAAATCAGACTGAAGAAGTATTTTTTCACTATAATTTAATTTCTGATAAAGTAGCCGACAATTTTTTAATTCAATTACATAATTGTATAAATTCAATACACAAAAACCCAAATATTTTTCAAGTTTTTAAGAACCATTTTAGACAAGTGCCGCTTAAAAAATACCCTTTCATAGTGGTTTATTCAATTGAAAATGTTATTGTTATTTTGTCGGTTTTCCATACAAGTAGAAATCCAAGTGAAAAATTCAGATAGCTACTTTTTCAGGATATTATTTAGATTTCAGAAAACGTGATTTTTTTATTTTCTCAAAAAGAAAATATTTTAACAAGACTATTTGCACATGGTTTTAATAAATGTAAATACTAAATAATTCAGAATTTTATAATCCTATTGCCCATCGATTAAAAAAAATATATTTTAATTCAAGATAAATCGTCTCACCACCTCAGCAACTCCATGATCATTATTAGAGGCAACAATAAAATCTCCTTTATCTCTTAGTTCTGGATCAACATTATCTACCCAAACTCCTAATCCTGCATATTCGATCATACTCAAATCATTCCCGGCATTTCCTACGGCAATAATTTCACTTTGAAGTATATTTAGCTTTTCAGCCAAAAATTTCACACTTGCTGCTTTATCAATCCCATTTTGTGCTACTTCAAGAAAAAAAGGTTTTGACATTGACACACTCAAATGTGGCATTGCCGCTTTCAAATCCTTTTCTACTTCTTTTAGATAACTTGGTTCTTCTAATAAAATACATTTAACTGCCGATGAATTCACAGCATTCTTGAAATTTGGAACTTTATTATGTTTTAATCCAGTAATATTTTTTTCTACATCAATATATTCTGAATCTGTTTCGCTGACAATCTCACCATCTATGTACGTAATGATATCCGTTTTACTTTTTAAACTGTAATCGTATAATTCATGAATTTGTTGTTGCGTCAACATTTGTTCAAACAGCACTTTATCTTCTTTTAAATCTGTAATAACAGCGCCATTAAAAGATAACATATACGAATTATTGATATCCAATTCTAATTCCTTGGCAAAAGCAGTCATGGCCAATGTAGGTCTGCCAGAAGCTAAAACAACATATACACCCAATTCCTGAGCCTTAAACAACATTTCTTTATTCTCCTTTGAAATTTTATGGTCATCAGTCAACAAGGTATCATCCATGTCTAAGACCAACATTTTATATTTCATCTAATTTTTTTGTAATACTAATTTCAGTTTAAATACTCATTCTAAATTCTTCGATAACAGGATTTACTTTTGCAAATTCCGTTTCTTGAACAAACAATTCAACCGCTAAATCCGAATTTCCAAAACCTCCTAATCGAGCTGATTGTATATTATTTTTCACGACAACATTTACACCAATCGCTTCGATTTTTTCTTGTAAAGCCATTGCTAGAATTTCACTTCCCGAAAACACTTTCATTAATCCCATCTTGTTCTTTATTTTTTATTATTATTTATTACCGTTTTCTTCATCTCCCTCTAGCTCCTCAAAATCATCTGTAGCTTCAGGTTCAAAATTTTCTTCTTCCTCAAAATCCTCTTCTTCATCTGCATCGCCTTCATCCTCTTCTTCATCTTTATCAAAATCGAATTCAAAAGGTTCCACTAGCATTTTTTCAGCAAGGATTTCTATTCGTTCTGTGAATTGTTCCGAAAAAATTATACGTTGCGTTTTATTGATACTGTTTGAAATACGCATGATTTTAGTTTCATGACGCAATTTCAAAATGGGATCTGCATCATCCAAAACAAACATTTTCAATCGGTTTACATTAAATCCAGCTGTGGTAAACATTTCGCTCAATTTATTCGGAGTCCCAATCAACACATCAATTCCGCTAGAAATATAATTTTTATCGTATTCCATGTCGCCTTTATCATGCACGCCATAGACCTCTAAATCAGAATTTTTTCCATATTTCTCAAAAAGCAATTCCATTTCCAATACTTTGGCTTTGTCTTCGACAATAATCAAAGCTCTTGGTGATTCTTCGTTTGTACCCGCCAATCTCTGAATCACGTTCAGCACAATTGTTGTTGATTTCCCGCTACCTTTTGGCGCAATAATAATACAATCCGAACCACTTTTTAGTGTCGAAAAGGTTTCTTTTTGCATGGCATTGGCTTCGGTTAAACCGTTTTCAGTTAAGGCTTCTTGTAACTTTTCGTTTATTTTTTTTAGTTTCATTTATTTTAGATTGAAAGATTTAAATATTCAAAAATTAAAAGAGTGTTCCACTAATTTTTAAATTATTTAATCTTTAAATTATTTAATTATTTCGATGCAAATAACTTCACATCATTCTCGGAAATTTCGCTTCCGCCAAGGATAATCAAGCGTTCTACTACATTTCGCAGTTCACGAATATTACCCGTCCAATCGTATTCTTGTAAAAGACGAACAGCATCTTTTGAGAACTTTTTAATTGCATTTCCTTGCTCAGAAGCAATTTTATCTGCAAAATGAGAAATCAACATCGGAATATCATCCCTTCTATCATTCAATGATGGAACTTTTATCAGGATAACTGCCAAACGATGGTACAAATCTTCACGGAAACGGCCTTCAGCGATTTCTATTTTTAGATCTTTATTCGTAGCCGCAACAACACGCACGTCTACTTTGATGTCTTTGTCAGCTCCTACTCTTGTAATCATGCTTTCTTGTAACGCACGCAATACTTTGGCTTGTGCCGAAAGGCTCATATCGCCAATTTCATCTAAGAAAATGGTTCCTTTATCCGCCGCTTCAAATTTTCCTGCACGGTCTTTCACTGCCGAAGTAAACGCTCCTTTTACGTGACCGAATAATTCACTTTCTATCAATTCACTTGGAATCGCTGCACAGTTTACTTCGATCAAAGGAAAATTAGCTCTACCGCTTTTTTCGTGTAATTGATGAGCAACCAATTCTTTTCCGGTCCCGTTTGGTCCCGTGATTAAAACTCTGGCTTCGGTTTGCGCTACTTTGTCAATCATCAGTTTGATATGATTGATAGCTTCGCTTTCACCAATCATTTCGTAATTTTTACTGACTTTTTTCTTCAGAATTTTATTTTCTACAACAAGCTGTTTTTTATCTAAAGCATTCCGCACCGTATTCAATAATCGGTTTAAATCTGGTGGTTTTGAGATATAATCAAACGCCCCCAAACGCATTGTATCGATGGCCGTTTCCATATCACCATGACCAGAAATCATTACCATAGGAATTTCGGGTTTAATCTTTTTGACCGCTTCAAGGACTTCAACACCATCCATTTTTGGCATTTTGATATCACATAAAACCAAATCGTAATCGTTGTTTTTTATTTTTTCAAAACCTGCTGCACCGTCTTCGGCTTCTTCAACCTGATAGGTCTCGTTTTCTTCGGAGAGTATTTTTGTGAGTACTCTTCGAATAGCGGCTTCGTCTTCTATAATTAGTATTTTTGACATATTTTGATAATTTGTTTAATCGTTAATTTGGTTATTTGTTTAATCGATTTAACGAATAACCAAATTAACGAATTAACCTAAATTTAATATTTTAACCATTTGTATAACTCGCCCCATGTTGGTTTTTTGCCATACATGAGTATTCCTACTCGGTATATTTTGGCAGCAAACCAAACCACTGAAAAGAAGGTGCCGAATAATACGGTTATTGATATTGCGATTTGCCACCAAGGTACGCCAAACGGAATTCGCATAAGCATAACGATAGGCGATGTGAGCGGAATCATGGAAAATATAATTGCAATTGTCCCGTGTGGATCATTTATCACGGTAAAAAAACCAATATATACGCTCAACATTAATGGCATAATGATAGGCAGAAGGAATTGTTGTGAATCCGTTTGATTGTCGACAGCAGCGCCAATTGCGGCATAAAACGAACTGTAAAGAAAATAACCTCCAATAAAATAAATCACGAATCCGCCCAGAATACTTCCTATGGGTAAATTCCATAATTCTTTGATATAAATTTGGGCAGTTCCGGCAAATTCTTGTTGGGCACTTTGCATTAATTCCGGTGAAATTCTGGCGGTTGGACCTACATTTACCCCAAAAAATACAGAAGCGGCAAACATTAATGACATTCCGATAATGGCCCAAATAAGAAATTGCAATAATCCTGCCAACGAAGTTCCTATGATTTTCCCCATCATAAGCTGAAACGGCTTAACGGAGGAAATGATAATTTCGACAATTCGATTTGTTTTCTCCTCTATTACGCTGCGCATCACCATGTTTC
The DNA here is from genome assembly GCF_042787235.1 of Flavobacterium zhoui. Lineage (NCBI taxonomy): Bacteria > Pseudomonadati > Bacteroidota > Flavobacteriia > Flavobacteriales > Flavobacteriaceae > Flavobacterium > Flavobacterium zhoui. The sequence goes on along the minus strand of NZ_JBHZPY010000009.1, from coordinate 87,481 downwards.
CATAAATGATGATGAACATCATAATGAGATATCCAAAGGCGCCGCCAATCCCTATTTTTATTTCGTTTAATCCTTTTACACTTTCCTCTCCCGAAGCTTTTGCTAAGCTGATATTCACTTTCGATTCGGCATTTTTAATGGCTAAAGTATCGAGATGGGCGTTTTCCAGATTCGTTTTCGTCAGCTTCTTTGCAATTACATCTTGAACATTTTCGATGAAAGAAATACTCGGACTGTTGTTTGAAATAAACTGTATCTTATTTTCAAAATCATTTGTGCTGTTTTCTTTTGGGATATATAATAATCCTTCGTAGCTCTCATTTGTGATACTGTCTTTAAGAAATTTCAAATCAATCAAAGACAAATCGAGGTATTTATACTCCCCTTTCTTCGTGTTTTGCGAAGTGAATTCTTTGACAAACATGCCAGATTCGTCATGAATCGCAATTCGTTTCGTATCCGCTTTCATGGAACTTAAATAACCCACAAACGCTGCTATTCCCACGAATAATAACGGACTCAGAAAAGTCATTACAATGAAAGACTTATTACGCACTTTGGCAATAAATTCCCTTTTTATGATTAATGAAATAATGCTCATTTATATTTAGATTATTGGATTGTTAGATTATTAGATTTTTCGAAAAATCGAAATGTCAAATAATCCGACAATCTATTTTGTTACTGTTTGAATAAAAATATCATTTACACTTGGAATTTTTTCTACAAAATGTGTTACTTGTCCGCGTTGTGTCAGGACATTCAATAACTCGTTTGGCGTGGCATTCCCCAATTGAATTTCTAGTTTTAATTCGTTGTTAAGCGATTTAAAATTAGCAGGACCAACCGTAAATTTTTGCGTAATATCATACATCAAACCTTCTACGTTATCCGATAAGACACCCACTTCGTAACTATTGGTTTTGAATTGTCTTTTGACATCATTCAGCTTTCCTTCAATCAACTTATTCGATTTGTGAATTAAAGCAATATGATCGCACAATTCTTCCACACTTTCCATTCGGTGCGTTGAAAAAATTATGGTAGCTCCGTCATCTCTTAACTTCAAAATTTCATCCTTAATGACATTAGCATTTACAGGATCAAAACCAGAAAAAGGTTCGTCAAAAATCAACAGTTTTGGCTTGTGCAAAACACAAACAACAAATTGAATTTTTTGGGCCATTCCTTTAGATAATTCTTGAATTTTCTTGTTCCACCAACCTTGAATTTCTAATCTTTCAAACCAATATTCAAGTTGCGCTTTGGCTTCTGCTTTTGAAAGTCCTTTCATTTGAGCCAAATACAAGCATTGCTCCCCCACTTTCATCGTATTGTATAACCCTCTTTCTTCCGGAAGATACCCAATATATTGAACGTGTTTGGGCTGTAGCTTTTCACCATCAAGGATAATCTCGCCGCTATCAGGTAAAGTAATTTGATTTATGATTCTGATAAGTGATGTTTTTCCTGCTCCGTTTGGACCCAAAAGTCCGTAGATACTGCCTTTAGGAACAGTTAATGAAACCTCGTTAAGCGCTACATAATCACCGTATTGCTTCACGACTTTATTAACTTCAAGTATATTACTCATGCTGAATTTTTAATTGGTGTAAAAGTAAATAATTAGTACCGAAATACTTATAATTGTTACATAAAAAACCCATCCTTGTTTTACCGGGATGGGTTTTTTTATATTTTAATACAAACAGAATAAATTAAGTCTGTATTACGAAAACATATCTTTTACTTTCTCGAAAAATGATTTGTCTGATTTTTCAGGATTTGGAATAAAATTATCATCTGTTAAGGCATTTTCAAAAAACTGTTTTTGTTCTTTGTTCAATGTTTTTGGCGTCCAAACATTCACATGCACTAACAAATCTCCATTACCATAACCATTGATATTTGGAATCCCTTTACCTTTCAATCTAAGAATTTTACCAGACTGAATTCCTTCCTCCAACTTAATTCTCACTTTACCGTTTACGGCTTCGATGTCTTTAGAAATTCCAAGAACAGCTTCAGCAAAACTGATGTATAAATCGTAATGTAAATTTTCTCCTTCGCGTTTCAAGAATTCATGTTCCAGCTCCTCAATGGCAACAATTAAGTCTCCCGGAATACTATTTCCCGGAGCATCGTTTCCTTTGTTAGACACTTTCAATTGCATTCCGTCAACGACACCCGCAGGAATTTTTATAGACACTGTTTCATCTTCAAGAATCATTCCTTGTGAATCCGCTTCTGCTGGTTTTCTATCTAAAATCTGGCCAGAACCTCCGCAGGTCGGACAGGTTGAAGCAGATTGCATTCTACCCAAAATGGTATTGGTAACTCTCATTACCTGACCTTGACCATTACAAGTAGAACAAGTTTTATAAGAAACACCCGGAGCTTGAACTTTACGTTTTACTTTTACTTTTTTCTCAACACCATTAGCAATTTCTTCCAGTGTTAATTTTACTTTGATACGTAGGTTGCTTCCTTTAGCGCGACGAACTCCGCCACCGCCACCTCCGCCAAAACCTCCGAAACCACCTCCGAAGATATCACCAAACTGACTGAATATGTCATCCATATTCATTCCGCCGTGACCACCTCCGCCAAAACCGCCTGAACCATCAAATGCTTGATGACCATATTGATCGTATTTGGCTTTTTTCTGAGGATCGCTTAATACTTCATACGCCTCAGCAGCTAATTTAAATTTTTCTTCTGCCGATTTGTCTCCAGGATTTTTGTCAGGATGATGCGCTATAGCTTGTTTCCTGTATGCTTTTTTAATTTCGGCAGAATCGGCACTTTTTGAAATGCCTAATATTTCGTAAAAATCTTTTTTCATTTTTATTTTTTCTTTTGTAGAGATGCACTGCAGTGCGTCTCTACGCGTAATATCAAAGACATCATTAATTCAGGACTCAATTATTGCCCTATAACAACCTTAGGAAAACGAATAATTTTGTCTCCCAATTTGTATCCTTTTTCAAGAATATCAACAATTTTCCCTTTCATCTTCGGCGCTGGAATTTGAGTTATTGCTTCAGCAAAATCAGCATCAAAAACATCCCCAGCCTTAACCTCAACTTGCTCTAATCCTTTGGAAACTAAAGTGTTTTTTAATTTTTCGTGAATAAGCTCAACACCTTTCAATAAAAGCTCATCTTCTGATTTGCTTATTTCAACCAAAGCTCTGTCAAAATCATCTAAAACTGGAAGCATCGCCAATAACACTTCTTGGTTTGCCGTTTTAAACAACTCTATACGCTCTTTTGTAGTTCTTCTTTTGTAATTTTCAAATTCAGCAAATAAACGTAAATACTTATCTTTTTCCTTCGCTAAGTCTTGAGTTAATTGCTCTTCTACACTTAATTCCTCAATAATAAGTTGTTCTCCGTTCGCATTATTTTCTAATGTTACTTCATCTATTTCTTGATCGATTTCTGTATTTTCAGTAGTCATATTACTTATATTTTTAAAAATATTCTTAAACTTCATTTTTTATTCTTTTCTATGGATTGCAAAAGTACTGCCAATTCTTTTAAAATGTCAAATTGTCACTCTTTTATTAAAACACCCCTTAATTTTCATTTTATTCTTTTTAAAACAATTACATCTTTAATCTATAAATTTTAATATAATTTTATGATTATCTCGACATAGTTTACATACATTTGTGTAAGTTTTTTTAAGTATAAAATAAAAATGAAAGGTTCCCTAAAAAATTATTAATTCACCATTGTATTATATTAAAAAAAGCTTCGTTTTTAAACGAAGCTTTTTTTATGCTGTAAAGTCATGAAACTATGAAAGTGCCACCAATAAATTTTCAAAATCAAGAGAAACCTGTTCTCCGGTAACCAGATTTTTAAGCGAATACGAATTTGATTCCATTTCCTGTTCTCCAATTATAACCACAAAAGGAATTCCTCGTTTGTCAGCATGCTGAAATTGCTTCGCCACCTTTGTATTATCTGGATATAATTCTACTTTTACACCTGAAGCTCTCAATTTCTGAATGGCCTGTAACGCATAAAAAGCCTCTGCATCTCCATAATTAATAAACAACGCTTTTGAAGTTGCGGTAACGGTTTCCGGAAATAAATTCAACTCTTCGATGACCAAATAAATTCGGTCTAATCCAAATGAAATTCCAACACCGCTCATGTTTTTCAATCCAAAAATTCCAGTCAAATCATCGTATCGACCTCCACCGCCGATGGAACCCATCGCAACTGATTTTGGCGGGGCCACTTCAAAAATAGCTCCTGTATAATAATTTAATCCTCTCGCTAATGTTACATCTAAATCTAAAATGGAATTACTCAATCCCAATTTGATTACATTCTCACAAATAAAACGCAATTCTTCCACTCCTTTCATTCCTTCTTCTGATTCAGAAAGCAGTACAGAAAGCTGCGTTATTTTCTCCGAAATAGTTCCGGTAAAACTGAAAAGCGGCTGCACTTTTAGGATTGCCTCTTCAGAAATTCCTTTCTCCATCATTTCCTTCTTCACACCATCTTCGCCTATTTTGTCCAGCTTGTCTAAAGCTACAGTGAAATCTATTAATTTATCCGATGCGCCTATGACTTCGGCAATTCCAGATAATATTTTTCTGTTGTTGATTTTAATAATTACTCCGTTTAAACCCAAAGCGGTAAAAACAGTGTCATATAACTGTACTAATTCTACTTCCTGCCACAACGATTTAGAACCCACAACATCAGCATCACACTGGAAAAATTCTCTGAAACGTCCTTTTTGCGGTCTATCGGCGCGCCAAACAGGTTGAATTTGGTATCTTTTGAACGGAAATTCAATTTCGTTTTGGTGTTGTACCACGTAACGAGCAAACGGCACGGTTAAGTCATAACGCAATGCTTTCTCGGAAATACTTGAAGTCAGTTTGGTACTGTCTTTATTTTCTAAATGAGCTGCATTGGCTTTCGCCAAATAATCTCCGGAATTTAATATTTTGAAAATCAAGCGATCGCCTTCTTCACCGTATTTTCCCATTAAGGTTTCGGAGTTTTCGAATGAAGGCGTTTCTATAGGTTGGAAACCAAATTTCTCGAAATTACTTTTTATAATCTGAATGATATATTGACGTTTTGCCACCTCAGTTGGTGAAAAATCTCTTGTACCTTTTGGAATGCTCGGTTTTGATGCCATCTTAATGAATTCGTAAATTTTAATTCTTTTGCAAATATCTTGTTTTTAAAATAAAAAAAATTAGAAATTACCAATTATCTCAAATTGCTTTTTTTTGTCTTTATTTTCGGAAACGCGTTTCAAAAAGTCTTTTAGTTCATAGGTTAAAGGCAATTGATTTTGATTGTTCCAAAAATCTGCGGAATAAGAAAATTTAGCTTTAAAAATATCCTTATCAGCCGCAAAATTGGACTCTACTATTTCATTAGTGATAGAATTAGTAATGAAATAATCCATTGTTAAGTTGAAATAAAATGTTTTCTCACTTTTTTTATCGGCCAACACTTCCACCTGTGCATCGAGTCTTGATGAATTGAGATAATATTTATTTAGAGTACTGTTTTTAGCATATCTAATTAGTCTCTCGTATTTTGTTGTTCTGTATTGCGTACTGGATAGCTTAAATTTTTGATACGGTACAACTTCTGGATTGCCATAGCTGGTTACAAAAAACTCAATTACAGCATAATCTTTTCTATTTATAATAAAATAGCCAGAACTAATTTGCCCCCAAACATTTTTCCCCTCAGATTCAAATAAAATTTTCCTATAATCGACATCATTATATTCTTCTTCTGTAAAAATATTTTGACGCAACGTAGGAAATGATCCACCAAGAAATTCCTTGAAATCTGGAAATGCAAAATCAATCATACCCTTTTTTTCAAAAAAGCTTGTTTTTCTCATGTTTAAAACTTCAATCTCACTAGAACTTTTTGGACTAGCATTTTTACCTCTTTTTGCATGAATATCTTGTAACACAATGATGTTATTATCTTTTCTGAGCACATTACGTAAAAAAAAGTTTGAAGTGTAATTTAAAATGTAATTATCCGCCATTTTATCATAAACTTTTTTTATAAATGGCTCTAAATTAGTTACCACAATCTCTTTTAGTTCAAAGGCTTTAGATTCCATATAAATGGTGTCTTGCTTTTCTATTCCCTTAAAAGTAGTTTTTATGGAATTATAGCCCAAGAAATTGAAATTGATTTCATTTTTACCAGAAACAAAAACAAATAATCCTTCTTGATTTGTTGTAGAATTATCTTTATCATTATAGATACTAACGCTTCCGATAGGCAATTTTGTTATTTTATCAGCAATTATTTTGCTGATTTTAAAATTTTGAGAGTGTACCACATTGCTAAAAAAAAGAATACAAAAAGTGGCAAAAAAAACATTCTTCATATTTTATTAATTTACGAATTACAAATTTAAAAAAATCAATTTATTAAAAATCGAAAATCATATTATTCTTACAGCAAATATGATGTTTTTTAATAAATATCCCATATTCCAGAACAAATTTGTAACAAAAATTGTATTTTCGTGTCAAATAGGAACTATGCTAAAATTATTCAAAGAAAATATTCGGATCGCTTTAGGATCTATCAAAACACAGCTGTTAAGAACCATTCTTACGGTTTTGATAATTGCTATTGGAATTACCGCATTAGTTGGAATTCTAACCGTAGTTGCTGCTTTAGAAAACACGATTTCATCCGATTTTGCTTCCATGGGAGCCAACACTTTTAATGTCAACCAGTACGAAAATACGGCCCGAAGACAAGGCGGTGAGGAACGAAAAATCATAAATCCAATCATTTCCTACCCGGAAGCCGTTGCTTTCAAAAATAAATATAAATATCCTTTTACCGAAACTTCGCTTTCTTTTACGGCTACAACTACTGCCGAAGTGAAGTATGAAGGGGCTAAAACTGATCCTGAAAATGCAATTGTTGGAGTCGACGAATATTTCATGACTAATTCTGGTTTAGAAACCAGTTCAGGACGAAATTTCACCGGATTTGATATTCAAAACAATGCTTATGTATGTGTTGTAGGTTCTGATTTTGAAAAAGGTTTACTCAAAGATGTCAACCCAATTGACAAAATTATATCTATCAGAGGAGCCCGATTTAGAGTTATTGGTGTTTTAAAAGAAAAAGGGGCCACTTTTGGCAATAAGCAAGATTTAAGGATTTTGATTCCTATTCAGGTAGCCCGTTCCCTCTTTACAGCACCTAACATAAATTACACGACAAGTGTCATGGTTTCCAGAAAAGAATTACTGGATCAAGCCATTGACAACGCCATAAGCACGATGAGAAGTGTTCGCAAATTAAGTCCGGTAAAAGACAATAATTTTGGAGTAGTTCGAAGTGATGACCTTATTAATAGAATCTTAGGAATTACCAAATATCTTGGACTTGCCTCATGGCTTATTGGTATCATAACCGTTTTTGGATCTTCTATCGCTTTGATGAATATTATGATCGTTTCAGTTACGGAGCGAACCCGTGAAATAGGTGTTCGTAAAGCTTTGGGCGCTAAAAAAACTACAATTGCCGTTCAATTTTTTATAGAAACTTTGTTAATTGGCCAACTGGGTGGTTTAGCAGGAATAATTTTTGGAATATTAATTGGTTTTGGTATTGCAACAGCCATGGATTTTGTTTTTGTCGTCCCATGGGGAGCCATTTCGGCAGCCTTTATTACGAGTTTTCTTGTAGCAATATTTTCAGGTCTATATCCTGCTGTAAAAGCCGCTTTACTAGATCCTATTGAGGCTTTGCGATATGAGTAGTTTTCTAGCGTCATTGCGAGGAACGAAGCGATCACATTCTGTATTTTCCAAAACAATTTGGGCGTGACCCCATTAAAAAAAGGGGCTAACTGATCTTACGTGCAAGTTGCCCCTTTTTTTAATGCGGTCGGGTCATCCGCATTACAAGGTAATTTGCTCCTACCCCTCACGCACACCCTACTAAACCATAACTTTTGCTTGTAACAATTAAGCTAAATGTGATTGCTTCGTTCCTAGCAATGACAACTAATCATCCTGTCATTTCCGTAAATATCTTTTCGCAATTCGATGTTTTTGAAATTCATTTTCTCCAATAAATTAATCATTTCTTTTCCTAGATATTGATTGATTTCAAAAAATAACTGTCCTTGTTCTGAAAGGTTTTTTTGAGCTAGTTCCGCTATTTTTTTATAAAAAATCAACGCATCATTATCTTCCACAAAAAGAGCCAAATGGGGTTCGTTGTCTAAAACATTTTTCTTGATTTCCTCTTTTTCTAAATTCCGTACATAAGGAGGATTGGAAACTATAATATCAAATTGTTGAAGTAAATCTTTGGTTTCAAGAATGTTTTGATTAATAAAAGTAACCTTTACCTTATTGAGCTCTGCATTTTTTTTGGCTGTAGCCAAAGCTTTTTCGGAAACATCTATCGCATAAACCTCTGAATTCGGAATGTTTTTTGCCAATGAAATAGCAATACAACCGCTTCCGGTTCCAATATCCAGAATTTTTAGATTTTTAGACTCATGGCTTATCCGATTATTAGACAAAATCCATTCGACTAATTCCTCGGTTTCCGGTCTGGGAATCAAAACGTTTTCATTGACTTCAAAATCCAAACCGTAAAAACTCGTTTTACCCAATAAATACTGAATCGGAATTTCCTTTTTTAATTGTTCCAAAATGGAGTTCCAAACCAAAATTTCTTCTTGCGAAAATTCCAGATCAGGACGCAATGCCAAGTCTATTCTTTTCAAGTTGTTTTTTTTTTCTAAAATTAAATAGAAAAAACTCTCCGCTTCTCCCGCATCATAAATCGAGGTGAGTTCTTGAATAAATTGGCTTCTGTATTCTTTTATTTTCATTTTATTGTTTGAATTGCCGTTGGTTTTAACCAACGGAATAAAATATATTAATAGCTATTGGCTTTATCCAAAATTCAACATCAAATTTTGGCTAAAGCCAATAATAATTTAAATTTCAGAGTCCGTTGGTTAAAACCAACGGCAATTCATCTTTATTCAAAATTGAATATTCAACATTAAAAAAAATTAAAGTTTGAACAACGAATTTTGAAGTTTTTACAACTCTTTCAACATCCAAACCGGACAACTTATATGACCTGTACTTCCCATAGGCGAACAAATATATTCGAAGCCAGTTTTTTTATAGAGTTTCTGCGCATCGAGCATAAAAGGCATTGTTTCCAAATAACACTTTTCGAAACCAAAATCCTTTGCGCTGTGCAAACATTTAGCCATCATTTGGCTTCCTATTCCCAAACCTCGTGTTTCTGGCAAAAAATACATTTTTTGCAATTCACAAATAGTTTCTGCTTCATTTTCAAGTTGCGCCACTCCAGCCGAACCGATAATTCTGCCTTCTTTTTCAACGACGTAATAAACTGATTTTGGCTTGCTGTATTCCTCAAACATTAAATCCAAATAAGGATCTTCATAAGCCGTTCCCACTTTAGGAATATTCAATTCGTCAAAAACAGCTCTAATCAATGCTGCAACTGCACTATTGTCCTCTTTTTTTATTTTTCTAATACTGTAATTTTCCATTTTTTAACACCGCTAATTTTAATCACAAAAGTAGAAATTGTTTATTGTAATTTTAGAAAGTTTTAAAACAAATTGGCAAGCTTCAAGGCTAAACTCAAAAATAACTACTTTTGCAAGGTGAAAACACATGAAAAATATATAAATCGTTGCATCGAATTGGCCGAAAACGGCTTGGGAACAACCTATCCCAATCCTTTGGTTGGAAGCGTAATAGTTTATGATGGTAAAATCATTGGCGAAGGCTGGCATAAAAAATCAGGCGAACCGCATGCAGAAGTAAATGCAATAAATTCAGTAAAAGATAAATCGTTGTTGAAAAAATCGACTATTTACGTGAGTTTAGAACCGTGTAGTCATTTTGGAAAAACTCCTCCTTGTTGTGATTTGATTGTGAAAAATAGAATCCCAAATGTTGTTATTGGAACTGTTGACCCTAATGAGAAAGTAGCTGGAAATGGCATCAAAAAATTAATCGAAGCCGGAATACAGGTTACCGTTGGTATTCTTGAGACCCAATGCAACGAACTGAATAAACGCTTTTTTACTTTTCATGAAAAGAAAAGACCGTACATAATTTTGAAATGGGCCGAAAGTAAAGATGGATTTATCGCTCCTTTAGAAAAATTAAAAAAAAAACCAGTTTGGATTACTAATCAGCATTCACGACAATTGGTACATAAATGGAGAAGTGAAGAACAAGCTATTCTTGTAGGAACCCAAACCGTTATTGATGACAATCCAAAATTAGATGTGAGGGATTGGATCGGTACTAATCCTATTCGGGTGGTTTTAGATCAAAACAATCGCATTTCAAACGAACATTATCTATTTGACAGCAACGTTAAAACAATCGTGTTTTCGAAATTAAAGCCTGCCGTTGAAAAAGAAAATATTATCTTTGAAGTAATTGATTTCGAACAAAATATAGCAACACAAATCGCTGAAATGCTTTATAAACATCAAATTCAATCGGTGATTATAGAGGGAGGCAGGCAAACTATACAGACCTTTATTGATTCCAATCTTTGGGACGAAGCGCGTATTTTTATTGGAAATACCCTAATTAAAGAAGGGATAAAAGCACCAATATTGATTAGAAAATCGTTCGAAAAACTTTCAATTGGTGATGACGAACTAATATTATCTAGAAACGATGATTAATACTATTATTTTTGATTTTGGAGATATATTTATCAATCTGGACAAACAAGCCACTATGGATGGCCTAAAAAAATTAGGCTTAAAAGAATGGAATGATGACTTAGACCACTTAAACATTCAGTTTGAAATGGGACAAATCTCAAGAGAAAACTTTCTTTTTGGTATTCAAAAACACCTCCCAAATGCAAGTATTAAAGAAATATTAGTCGCTTGGAATGCGATTCTTTTAGACTTCCCGCTTTACCGTTTGGAATTTCTTCAAATGCTCTCCAAAAAATACCGCTTATTTTTACTAAGCAACACCGACTCAATTCATATAGAAACTTTCGAACAGAAAGTCGGCGTTTCCTTTTACAGTGATTTTTACCAATGTTTCGAAAAAGTATATTTTTCTTTTGAAGTTGGAATTAGGAAACCCAACGCTGAAATTTTCAATTACGTCATAAACAATCATGAGTTGTCTGCAAAACGAACTCTGTTTATCGATGATAAAAAAGAAAATACGGATGCTGCGCACAAGTTAGGAATAGAAGTTTGGCATCTAAAAGTGGGCGAAGAAGATATCGTTGATTTATTCGATAAAAAAATAATTTAGAAAACAATACCCTTTTGGAATTTAAAGACACGTTCAATACTATTGAAACTTCCCCTTCATCCGTTTTATTCAAAGAAAAAAACAGCAAATTTTTTGGCTATGCTTTCCCGATACTGTCTGACGACCAAGTAAAATCCATCATTGATAGTTTAAGAAAAGAACATCCTAATGCCGGGCACTTTTGCTATGCATATCAAATAGGTACTGACACGATAACGTATAGAGCAAATGATGATGGAGAGCCAAGCAACAGCGCGGGAATGCCTATTTATGGCCAAATTCAGTCATTTTCTGTTACCAATATACTAATTGTAGTGGTCCGCATTTTTGGAGGCGTAAAATTAGGTGTTGGCGGATTGATTACAGCCTACAAAACAACTGCTCAAATGATTCTTGAAACTTGTGAAATAGTAGAAAAAACAATTGATATTCATTTTATAATCACATTTGATTACGTCAATATGAATAAAGTAATGCGAGTAATCAAAGAAAAAAAATTAGAAATTGTAACTCAGGAAATGGAAATAAATGAAATATTTGAACAGCCGACAGGAAAAATCGAGATAAAAACTCGAAAAAAAAATGCCGAAACGATATTCGACATCTTTAATTCTATATTCGAAATCAACATAAAAAGACTTTAATTTCTACAAAAAAAAACCACTTTGATAAGTTATTCGATAGTTTTTAACAAATCTAAAATATAATCCGGTGGGGCCATTGGGCGACCCGTTTTTAAGGACACGAAAACTAATATAAACTGGGCCGTTGTTAATAACTCTTCCGATTCATTATAAATAGCGCAATCAAATTCTATCTTCACAGAGCTCTGACTTTTAAAAACGGTATGAACAGTAAGCAACTCATCATATCGAGCTGATTTTTTATAATTTATATTCATTGAAACAATAGGAAGAGCGATACCGCTTTCTTCCATGCTTTTATAAGAAATCCCTTTGTGTCTAAGCCATTCCACCCTTCCTATCTCAAAATAAGGGATATAATTACCATGATAAACAACACCCATTTGGTCTGTTTCTGAATAGCGAACCCGAACTTGAATTTGATGATCTTTCATTAATTATTTATTAAAAATTTAAAATTCATAAAGCTCCTTACAACATTAATTTATAAAATTATCACCTATTATATTTTTTTTTACAGAAAATTGTTCACATATTTGTTACCCTGAAAAATATTAGAAACACATTCTTTTTTTTGTAGGATAATAAATACCCAAATAAAAATAATTTAACAGAATCTATGAACAAAACTGCTCAATCAGTATGGGAAAACTGTTTGTCTTTTATAAAAGACAACATTCAGGATCAAGCTTATAAAACTTGGTTCGAACCAATCAAATCAGTTGAGCTTACCGATAACGCATTATATATTCAAGTTCCTAGCAAATTCTTTTATGAATGGTTAGAAGAACACTACGTCAAATTATTAAAAGTGGCACTTACTAAAGAACTTGGAAAAAACGCTAAGTTACTTTATAAAATCAGAATGGAAAACACTTATGGTAACAAACAACCGTTTACGGAACAATTACCTAGTGCCAATAGAGTCCCTATGAAGCCTCAAGAAGTTGATGCTCCATTCAAGAATTTAAACCCAGAGTTAAAAAATCCATTTGTAATTCCAGGAATTCGCAATTTAAAAATTGAATCTCAACTGAATGCGAATTATAGTTTTGATAATTTTCTCGAAGGAGACTCTAATAGATTAGCCAGATCTGCTGGGATGGCAGTTGCCAATAAACCAGGTGGAACATCTTTTAACCCATTATTGATTTTTGGCGGTGTTGGTCTGGGAAAAACACATTTAGCACATGCTATAGGTGTTGAAATAAAAGATAAATATCCGGACAAAACAGTTTTATACATTTCAGCTGAAATATTTACCCAACAGTACATTGACTCGGTAAAGAAAAACAACCGAAATGATTTCATTCATTTCTATCAATTAATAGATGTATTAATCATTGATGATGTCCAATTCCTTTCCGGAAAATCAGGAACTCAAGATGTGTTTTTTCACATATTCAACTATTTGCATCAAAATGGCAAACAGGTAATTTTGACTTCGGACAAAGCACCAGTTGACATGCAAGATATCGAACAACGTTTATTATCTCGCTTCAAATGGGGATTGTCTGCTGAATTGCATCAACCGGATTACGAAACCAGAATTTCTATACTGAAAAATATATTATACAGAGATGGTGTTGAAATACCGGAAGAAATTATTGAATACGTTGCCCGTAATATAAAATCGAATGTACGTGAACTTGAAGGGGCTATAATTTCCTTGATTGCACAATCGTCCTTCAACAAGAAAGAGGTTACGCTGGAACTTGCGAAAAGTGTCGTTGAAAAATTCGTCAAAAATGTAAAACGAGAAATTTCGATTGATTATATTCAAAAAATTGTTTCTGATTATTTTCAATTGGATTTAGAAACACTTCAATCTAAAACTAGAAAAAGACATGTAGTACAAGCTAGACAGTTAGCTATGTTTTTTGCTAAAAAATTTACAAAAGCATCCTTAGCTAATATTGGTTCCCAAATTGGTGATCGTGATCATGCTACCGTATTACATGCTTGTAAAACCGTTGATAATTTAATGGCGACCGACAAACAATTCAAGAAATTTGTTGATGACATTAATAAGAAATTAACGCTATAAAAAGCATTATGCCCATAAAAATCTTAATGGTTTGTTTAGGAAATATTTGTCGGTCGCCCTTGGCTGAAGGAATATTAGCTTCTAAACTTCCCAAAAACAAATTTAAAGTTGATTCAGCAGGAACAGGCTCATGGCATATCGGTCGTTCACCTGATGATCGTTCAATAGCTGTAGCAAAGAAATACAATTTAGATATTTCAGAACAAAAAGGGAGACAATTCAGTACTAGTGATTTCAATACTTTTGACTATATTTTTGTAATGGATAATACCAATTATGATGATGTAGTTCAACTTGCCCAAAACCAAGAACAAAGGGAAAAAGTTCATCTTGTATTAAATTCTTTATTCCCTAACGAAAACGTAGATGTTCCCGATCCTTACTTTGGCTTACCAAACGGTTTTGAAATCATTTACAATATGCTAGATAATGCGTGCGACGTGATTGCCAAAGAATTAATAGCCAGACATCTATAAATTTCTACTTTAAAAAGATTTTTAAAAATAGCTTCTTTATTTTTAATTAATTCTATCCTCATACATTTAGCTTCCAAATATAAAATTAGACCCATGAAATCAACTACTCCTTTAGGAAAACTCTATTTAATCCCTACCACGATGGGTGATTGCGACCCAATGGATGTTTTACCACAGACCATAAAAAGAAGCATTGATTTTATTGATTATTATATTGTTGAGAATGACAAAACAGCTCGTAAATCCATCAAAGAAGTTAGTCCCGAGAAGAAACAATCAGAGCTAAAGCTTTTTGTTTTGAATAAACATACTGAAACGAAAGAGCATTTAGATTTCATCAAACCTTTATTGGAAGGTAAAAATGTAGGTTTAATGAGTGAAGCGGGTTGTCCCGGAGTGGCAGATCCCGGTGCTGTGATTGTAAAATTAGCCCATGAAAAAGGAATCCAGGTTGTTCCGTTGGTAGGTCCTTCTTCTATTCTTTTGGCCATGATGGCGTCAGGAATGAACGGGCAAAGTTTTACGTTTCATGGCTACTTACCTATTGAAAAAGACGAAAAGAAAGCCAGTTTTAAAACTTTAGAGAGGGTATCTTTCGAAAAAAATCAATCTCAGATTTTTATCGAAACTCCATATCGCAACAATAAATTATTAGAAGATTTAGTGCAAACACTCCATCCAGAGACACATTTATGTATTGCAACTGATATCACTTTACCAACAGAATATATCAAGACTAAGAAAATTGCAGCTTGGAAAAAAGAAACCATCGATTTACATAAACGTCCCACAATTTTTATCATACACAAAATGTAAAGTTTGTCTATTACAAATTATCGTTTAAACAATCCATTTACAGTAAATTCTATTGTTTATAAGTTACCAAAGACTTAGAAAATCCTCAATAAAATTATATTTTCCTTATTTTAAAAAACATTTGATTCTAATATAAACACTCAGCTATCTTAGAAACAAAAAAGTAAAAAATACTTTTTATTAAATACTCTTGAACCTTAAAAAATAGTTCCTCTAAAAACAAAACTATCCAACTTTATATCATTAATAACGGTTTTTCCGATTAATAATTAGAAGAAAAAAGCAGCTTTATTTAACATTAATTATAGAAACCATTAACCCTGAAATTCTAAAAAAAGTGTTAATTTTACTTGTGCCCAACATTTTCTTGATTTTAAAATTTAAGAAAAAAAAATTGTTAATATCCTGAATAATAATGATTTATATTAATCTAATAAATTAAAAGGGGAAGAAAACCGTAAGCCTTGTCATAATTAATACATCATTATAATTCTTTGTAAATAATTATATTTTAAAACTATTATTATGAAATCATTTATTGTTATTTTGTTTTTTTTAAGCATAACTACGATCTCCTATTCGCAAGACACGCTTAAAGTTGATGGGAATATTAAAATAGAAGAATTACCAGCGGTTGTTATTAAAAAAGCTGGAAAAGACTTTTCTGTATATTTACCGGACAGAAACCCTGATTTAAAAGTGAGAAATTTAGAAGATAAATTTATCGCCTACGATCTGGGTAAAGATTACGAAGGTTACGAAAACTATTTGGTGATAATGGAAACTAAAAGTGGTTCCTTATCCGCTACTTATAACGAAAACGGAAAATTAACACGAGTTGTTGAAAAATATCAAAATGTAAAACTTCCTAGTAGTGTGGTTTACTCGGTTTATAAAGCATTTCCAGGATGGCAAATAATTAATGACAAGTATTTGTATTCTCAAGAAGAAGGTGATGTCGTTAAAAAAGAATATAATCTTAAAATTAAAAGAGATAAAGAAACTCGAAAACTGGTAGTTAGCGCAGACGGAGAAATCATGAAAGGCAAGTAACTACAATTAACTTTAATTTTCAGAAGCTGCCTTCGGGTGGCTTTTTTTTTATACTTTTCTGCTTAATAACGAATGTATTTTTATATGAGCAAACTTCCACATATTGGCACTAGCATATTTACAATAATGTCTAAAATGGCAACCGAGTATAATGCTATCAATCTTTCGCAGGGTTTTCCAAACTTTCAAGTCGATGAACGATTAACAGATATTGTAGCCAAGCTTGCAAAGCAGAATGTACACCAATATTTACCCATGTCAGGATATCCTCCATTATTGTCAAAAATAGCAATACTAGTTAAGAATTCCTATGGAAGAGCTATTCAACCGGAAACAGAACTATTAATTACCGCAGGTGCTACTCAAGCCATTTTTACCACAATTCAAGCTTTGGTAGAAATCAATGATGAAGTAATTATTTTAGATCCAAGTTATGATTGTTATGAAGCTCCCGTATTGTTATGCAACGCAAATCCGGTTCGGGTCTCGCTGAACGACGATTATACGCCAAATTGGGACAGGATAGAAAAAGCTTGCAATTGGAAAACCAAAATGATCATCATTAATAATCCGCATAATCCGACGGGTAAAATTTTAAACGGATCTGATTTTAAAATTTTAGAATTACTACTGGAAAAATATCCAAAAATCACTTTGCTATCCGATGAAGTCTATGAATATATCACTTTCGATGAAAAACATATTTCAGCACATAGTAGAGAAAAATTACTACATCGTTGCGTGATGGTTTCTTCGTTTGGAAAATCATTTCATGTTACCGGATGGAAAATTGGTTATTTAGTGGCACCCGAATATTTAATGAAAGAAATCAAAAAAGTACATCAATTTTTGGTCTTTAGTGTAAATAGCATCTGCCAGGTTGCCATTAGCGAGTATCTAGATTTAGTTTCTGTCAATGAAATAAGAAGCTTCTATGAGGAAAAACGGAACTACTTTAGGCAATTATTACAGGGAAGTAAATTTGAACTAATGCCTTGCGAAGGAACTTATTTTCAGGTCGCATCCTACGCTTCAATTTCTGACATAAATGATGTCGATTTCTGTAAATGGTTGATAGTAGAACATGGAGTGGCCGCTATTCCTATTTCAATTTTTCATGCCGATGGAAAAGACCTTAAACTAATACGTTTTTGTTTTGCCAAAAATAATGACACGCTAGAAGCTGCTGCTAAAAGATTATGTGCTATTCAGTAAAAAAAATAATATTTTATTTTTTTTACTATGCGCGCATACTATTTAATTATATTTACAATTCAAATTATAAAACACTATGAGTTATACAGATAAAATGTTACGCGATGATGCACTTAAAGGCAAAGTAATTGTTGTAACCGGAGGCGGAAGCGGATTAGGCAAAGCAATGACTAAATATTTTTTAGAACTAGGTGCGCAGGTTGCCATTACCTCAAGAGATTTAGAGAAACTAAAGAATACGGCTTCAGAACTGCAAGCGGAAACGGGTGGAACTTGCTTTCCTCTTCAATGTGATGTGCGTCAATACGAAGAAGTGGAAAATATGTTGCAAGAAGTTTTAAAAGCTTTTGGAAAGGTTGATGTATTATTAAACAATGCAGCCGGGAATTTTATTTCACCGACCGAAAGATTATCTGCTAATGCATTTGATACTGTAATCGATATTGTATTAAAAGGTTCTAAAAACTGCACCCTTGCTTTTGGAAAACATTGGATTGATACCAAACAAAACTCATCTACCATTTTGAATATCGTAACGACTTATGCCTGGACAGGTTCCTCTTATGTAGTGCCTAGCGCTACAGCAAAAGCTGGAGTTCTAGCCATGACAAGAAGCCTTGCTGTAGAATGGGCAAAATACGGAATACGTTCTAATGCGATTGCTCCAGGACCATTCCCAACTAAAGGCGCATGGGATCGATTGTTACCCGGCGATTTAGCCGAAAAGTTTGATATGGCAAAGAAAGTGCCTTTGAAACGTGTAGGTGATCACCAGGAATTAGCCAATTTAGCTGCTTATTTAGTTTCTGATTTTTCAGCGTATGTAAATGGCGAAGTAGTTGTCATTGATGGAGGCGAATGGCTAAAAGGAGCTGGACAATTCAATATTTTGGAAGCCATTCCTGAAGAACTTTGGGATCAATTGGAAATGATGATTAAAGCAAAGAAGAACAAATAAGGTTTACAAGTAAAAAAAGCTTCAAATAAATTGCAGTTCCCCCAAAAAGTTAGTCGCTATTTGGGGGAATTTTTATGACAAGAAAAGTTTAGTACAGTTGTGAATTTAAACTTTACGGTTTAGAATACGTTTAAAAAAACAAAATCCTCATTAACCAACAACTATATTAAATTAGCAAATATTTCTCGAAAATAAAATTCACTCGCAATTTAATTCCTATTTTTGCGTGATAGAAACATAACAAAAAATTTATGCTCATTATAGGAATTGCAGGCGGAACGGGAAGCGGAAAAACAACCGTAGTTCATCAGATTATGAATGAATTACCGGAAACGGAAGTAGGTATTATCTCTCAAGATTCCTATTATAAAGAAAACCATGGTCTATCCTTTGACGAAAGAGCATTAATCAATTTTGATCATCCGCGCGCCATTGATTTCCCGTTACTGGTAGCACATCTTAAGGAATTAAAAGAAGGAAATAACATTAATCAACCCGTTTATTCCTTTGTAACACACAATAGAACTGACGATACCGTTTTTACACACCCCCGAAAAGTGATGATTGTTGAAGGTATTTTAATTTTGGCAAACCCAGAATTAAGAGACCTATTTGATGTAAAAATTTACGTTCACGCTGATTCTGACGAAAGATTAATACGCCGAATGAAACGGGATATAGTAGAACGCGGCAGAGACATGCACGAAGTGATCAATCGATATCAAACGACATTAAAACCAATGCATGAACAATTTATAGAACCTACAAAAGCATTTGCCGATATCATAATACCAAACGACAAATACAATACTGTAGCTATAGATGTAGTTCGTGCGGTAATAAATCAAAAAATTCTATAATTTTATTGTAATTTTATTGCATTATTTATTAGGAGCTATTTCCCGCTTTACGTTACAATCTTTCTAGTTCTGAACTTGTTTTCAGTATCCTGAAACAAGTTCAGAACTAGAAAGGATTTTCACTGCAATCGGGGCTAAAAAACATATTAGATGACAAATCCGCATAAAAACAAACCTTGGTTTAAATTCTTGAGTAACAAGTATGTTTGGGTCTTGTTATTTTTTAGTACCTGGATGATTTTTCTTGACAACTATTCGTACTTCGACCATCGTTTTCTGGATAAGCAAATGGACGAACTCGAAGACAATGCCGCCTATTATAAAGACGAGATAAAGAAAGACCAAGAAAATATCAAACAATTAAAAAATTCAGAACAAATAGAAAAATACGCCCGCGAAAAATACTATATGAAAAAAGATAGTGAAGATATTTATATCATCGAATTCGAAGGTGACACGGTTGAAAAAAAATAAAATTTAATTTTCACAATACCATAATTAACAAACAAAATGGCTACAAACCTTTTCGATGATTTCAATCCCGTTTCTTCCAAAGAATGGAAGCAAAAAATCCAATTTGAACTCAATGGAGCCGACTATAATGAAACATTAATTTGGAATTCGCCTGAAGATATTAAGGTAAAACCATTTTATCATAAAGATGAATTTACGAAAGCTTATCCAGTTTCTACAAAAGCAACCGAATTTAAAATATGTCAAAACATTTTTGTTTATGATGTAGAAAAATCCATCGAAAGAGCTTTAGACTCCATAAATCGCGGCGCAGAAAGCTTACGTTTTACGCTAGAAAATGATACCATTGATATCGAAAAATTGTTAGCTAAACTTCCTTTAGAAAAGGTAACTATTTACTTTAATTTGACTTTTCTTTCAATCGATTTCGTAAAAAAAATTGAAATAATTGCAAAAGAAAAAAACGTGACATTCTTTTGCAATCTGGATCCTATCGGACAACTGGCCAAAGACGGAAACTGGTTTGTTACCAAAGAAAAAAATAATTTTGAAACACTGAATCTGCTTTCAAAAGAAGAAACAACCACTTCTATAATAAGCATTAATTCAGCTTTATATCAAAATGCTGGAGCTAACATGGTGCAGCAAATCGCTTATAGTTTAGCGCATGCAAACGAATATTTTAACAAAATTACAATCCTAAATCAGCCAATTGTATTTGAAGTTGCTGTTGGGACCAATTACTTTTTTGAAATTGCAAAACTCCGTGCTTTACGATTACTTTTCAATCTAATTGCAAAAGAATACAATCATAATCTGGATTGTAACATTATAGTTTCTCCAACAAAACGCAACAAAACACTTTATGATTATAACGTAAATATGTTGCGAACGACTACTGAGTGTATGTCGGCAATTCTAGGTGGTGCGGATGCTATTGCTAATTTACCTTATGACGCATTGTATCATAAAGACAATGAATTTGGCGATAGAATTGCCCGAAATCAATTATTGATTCTTAAGCATGAAAGCTATTTTGACAAAGTAAATAATCCAGCCGATGGAAGTTATTATATAGAAAATATTACCAATCAATTAGCTGAAAAATCTTTGGCTTTATTCAAAGATATTGAAGCCAACGGTGGTTTCTTAAAACAATTAAACGACGGTTTAATCAAGCGCAAAATCCAGGAAAGCGCAGACAAAGAACAAGAACTATTTGATGCTGGAAAGGAAATTTTATTGGGAACAAATAAATATCCTAATAAGGATGACAGAATGAAACACGATTTAGAACTATTTCCTTTTGTAAAACAAAATCCTAGAAAAACCTTAATCACTCCGATAATCGAAAAACGTCTGTCAGAAAAAATAGAGCAAGAGAGACTGGACAAAGAGTAATTAAGAGTCATACGAAAATAAAAACATTCCAACTAATAATCCCGACGCTTCGGACTTTAGCTAAAAAAATGAAAAGGAAAGACTTACAACATATAATCCTTGATACATCTAATTTAAACTCGGAAATCGAAACTGTAAATTCGAAAGAATTTATAACTGCCGAAGGTATTGACTTAAAAGAAACCTACTCAAAACAAGACATTGAAAATCTTACTCATCTTGATTTTGGGGCTGGTTTTGCACCAAATTTACGCGGACCTTATGCAACGATGTATGTGCGCAGACCATGGACAGTGAGGCAATATGCCGGATTTTCGACCGCTGAAGAGAGTAATGCTTTTTACAGAAGAAATCTTGCCGCAGGACAAAAGGGGTTATCAATCGCTTTTGATTTACCTACACATCGCGGATATGATTCCGATCACGAACGTGTTGTGGGAGATGTTGGAAAAGCGGGAGTTGCAATTGACTCGGTTGAGGATATGAAAGTATTATTCGACCAAATCCCTTTGGATGAAATGTCAGTTTCTATGACGATGAATGGTGCCGTTTTACCAATTATGGCTTTTTATATTGTCGCTGCCGAAGAACAAGGTGTAAAACCGGAAAAACTTTCAGGAACGATACAAAATGACATTTTGAAAGAGTTCATGGTTCGTAACACCTATATTTATCCGCCAACTCCTTCAATGAAAATAATTGCTGATATATTTGAATTCACCAGCAAAAAAATGCCTAAATTCAATTCGATTTCCATATCAGGTTATCACATGCAGGAAGCTGGTGCAACTGCCGATATTGAATTAGCATACACACTAGCCGATGGATTGGAATACATTAGAACCGGACTTGCCACAGGAATGAAAATTGATGAGTTCGCTCCTCGCCTTTCTTTCTTTTGGGCTATTGGGATGAACCATTTTATGGAAATTGCCAAAATGCGTGCCGGTAGAATGATTTGGGCAAAACTAGTAAAACAATTCAACCCAAAAGATGATAAATCATTGACATTGCGAACCCATTGTCAAACTTCAGGATGGAGTTTAACAGAGCAAGATCCTTTTAACAATGTGGCTCGAACATGCATTGAAGCTTCAGCGGCCGCATTTGGAGGAACACAATCCTTGCACACAAACGCTTTAGATGAAGCTATTGCCTTGCCAACCGATTTTTCTGCCAGAATTGCGAGAAACACACAGATATTTTTACAGGAAGAAACTAAGATTACTAAAACCGTTGACCCATGGGCCGGCAGTTATTATGTAGAAAGTTTGACGAATGAGATTGCCGAAAACGCCTGGAAACTAATCGAAGAAGTAGAAGAACTTGGAGGAATGACCAAAGCCATTGAATCTGGAATTCCAAAATTACGTATCGAAGAAGCAGCTGCCAGAAAACAAGCAAGAATAGACAGTAGCCAGGATATTATTGTAGGTGTCAATAAATACCGCTTAGAAAAGGAAGATCCTTTGCAAATCCTGGATGTTGATAACCAAATGGTACGCAAACAGCAGCTGGAACAATTAGACCGAATTAAAGCAACCCGAGATACCGAAAAAGTACAAAATTCACTTAAAAAATTAACCCTTTGTGCTCAAACTGGAGAAGGTAATTTACTTGAAATTGCCGTAGAAGCCGCAAGAAACCGAACTACTTTAGGTGAAATCAGCGATGCATTAGAAACCGTATTCGGAAGATATAAAGCACAAATTAAATCCTTTAGTGGCGTGTATAGCAAAGAAATAAAAGACGACAAAAGCTTTGAAAAAGCAAAACAACTAGCGGATGAATTTGCTAAAAAAGAAGGCCGTCGACCAAGAATTATGATTGCCAAAATGGGGCAAGACGGACACGATCGCGGAGCAAAAGTTGTCGCTACGGGCTATGCCGATGTAGGTTTTGATGTGGACATTGGCCCACTTTTTCAAACGCCAGCAGAAGCAGCCAAACAAGCCATAGAAAACGATGTACACATTCTAGGGGTTTCTTCTCTCGCAGCAGGACATAAAACGCTAGTTCCACAAGTAATTGAGGAGCTTAAAAAATACGGTCGTGAGGACATTATGGTAGTTGTTGGCGGGGTAATCCCTGCGCAAGATTATCAATTTTTGTTTGATGCAGGCGCAGTTGCCGTATTTGGTCCTGGAACTAAAATTAGTGAAGCAGCAATTAAGATATTAGAAATCTTAATGGACGGAATGGAATAATTCCTCCTAACAATCTTTTTTTGGCCCCTACACTCAAAAAAGTACGATCATGATATTTGAAAGCACCAATTTTATTAATTGGTGCTTTTTTTATTTACTTATAATAACTCAGCATTTTTCCTATTAAAAAAACACCGTAAAGGCAATTTATATTAACAAAACTTATAGTAAATATTAACTGAAAGTTCTTAATAAAAACCTAAATTTACTAGTAACACTTTCATTTTCGGCTGGTGATCTAGACACAAAAAATTGATTTACAATTCATTAAAAAATAATAAACAAAAATTCAATTAAATATTTTTAAAAAATTAAAAACCATTACTAATTTAAAATTGAACATTATGAAAACATTTATTATTATTTTAGTCTTTTTGGTTATATCAACTTCGTCCTATTCGCAAGAAACTGGGAAAATTAAAATAGAAGAATTACCTGAAGTTATCATTAAAAGAGCAGGAAAAGATTTTTCGGTATATTTACCAAGTAATAGTCCAGATCAAAAAGTAAAAGCTGTAGAACAAAAATTCATTGCGTATGACCTTGGTAAAGACGCTGAAGGAGCTGAAGAATATCTTGTGATTATGAAAGCAAAAAATGGTTCTTTGGCAGCAACTTATGATGAAAAAGGGAAATTGGTGCGTGTTGTTGAAGATTTCAAAAATGTAAGACTTCCCAATCAGGTGATTTACTCTGTTTACAGAACTTATCCAGGATGGACAATTGTTAATGATAAATTCCTTTATACCCAAGAGAAAGGTGATGTTACAAAAAAACAGTATAACTTAAAAATCAAAAAAGATAAGGACGTTATTAAATTAGTAGTTAAACCGAATGGAGATATTGTCAAAACAAGCAAACCAACATTAATAAAATAAAAAAAACCTGTCTTACGACAGGTTTTTTTTGTTTTCAATAATCCAATCAGAAATTATATGCTTTTAATTGTTGCGTTACTATCAGCAACTATAAATGAGGTATCGTATCCACCAAATGCTTTCATATAACTTTGGATTGAAGTACCATAAGCATCACGAAAAAACCGCTTGCCTTTGTTTTTAAAATATTTTTTTACTGACCCTGGGCCGCCAAGATGCGCCGCAGCTAAAATTCCCGATTCTGTGACGTAGATTCCGTTAAGTAATGTTCCAGAATATTTTTCAATTTCTTTTTTTAACTCCCATTTATTTTGCGCCAGAAGGGCGATAAATGCTTTTTCTTGCATTTCAGGACTGTTCAAAAACGCGGTGCTGTTATGAACTCCTACCGACTTTAGCGTTTCTATACCAAATTGATATTTACCTAAATATCCTAAAGAATTGATTTTTTTGTATTTGCTTTCAGATTCTCTGTAGCCGATTGCTTCTTTGAAACCAATAAAGAAATTGCCGGTAAAAGGGATATTCAAATTGGTGTAATCATTTTGTTTTTCAGATGGGAATAAGTAGTGTGATCCATCTTGTTCATCAACTAGAAACCATGGGGTAGTCTCTAAATTAAAAGGTTTAAAACCAGAGCTTAAAAAAGCGATAATAAGGCCCAAACCAGTGTAAAAATACCATTTCTTTATCATAAATTGTTTTTCTTCAAAACGCTGTCCCGTTAAGAAATTTCTGCCTGCAAAGATACAACAATTTTAATAATACTGAAAATCAATGTGTTAAAGAAAATTAAAAATAGATTAAGTGCCACTTAATACCGTTGAACTGCCTTATTTCAATCGTTGGAGCTGGAATTTTCACTGTATTTAAAATGGAAAAAAATGTCTTCAAAAAATGGGATTTTGTTTTGATCTTAGTCAAATCAGCATCAAAACTCAAATAAAATTGTCTGAATCTTTGCGGATTTGGGATTGAATTTTGGCAATAATTTTCCTTATTTCCTGTAATCATTCCATCGCCTCCGTAACCTAAAGCCAAATTTAACCATTTGGGAATTTTTGAGTCTTTAGAAAAGGAATATAAATTTACAGATAGCCAATAGGTTTGCCCGTTATAGTCCTTTAATATTTGCTCCGCAAATGAGCTTCCTAGAACTTCAGGTCTTTGATTAGCATATTGTGTGGTATGAAAAGAAAATTTGGGAGTTATACGTTGTTCTTTCCAGATTAGTTCCTGTGAAACATACAGAGCCGTACCCGAAGCATTAGCAATAATATCACCTGTTGATGCCCCCCATTCCGAAGAGAATCCATCAAAAACCTCAACAGCGGTCAGAAAGGCAAATCCTAAACCAGCGCCGTAAACCAACTGCTTTTCTTTGCTGGCTCCACTCCAATTCAAGGCCTCAGCACCTACTCTTCCTAAATGATAGGCCGAAAACAGATGACCTGCTTTATCCATTTGAATCCATTCCGAATTGTCATTTATAAAATGAAAATCAGATTTTGGATAATCCGCATACCAAAGTTGATTTAAACCAATTAAAGTTCCTGAGGCCAATACCGCTTCAGAAATGATTACGCCATTTTGTCTTTTGGTATTTAAGGAATCGGATGGTTTCAGGAAACTATCGATTTTATTTTGACTAAAAACAGCTTGAAATCCTATCAAAAAGAAAATGAGCAAACACAAACCCTTTTTAAATTTCAAAACTATCTTTTTACACCTTGACTGTTTATCCAATCAGAATATTTTTTGGCATTTTTATTATGTTCTCCCAAAGTAGCGGCAAATTCATGGTATCCAAAACGATCCACACTAGCACAGAAATAGATAAAATTATTCTTTTCCGGATTTAAAACTGCTTCCAATGCGGTAATATCAGGCATCGCGATAGGTCCCGGAGGAAGTCCGGTATTCATATAGGTATTGTAAGGAGAAGACATAGTTAAATCATTGTAGAATACTCTTTTGATTGTTTGATTAAAATCGTTGGACTTCTTTTTTATGGCATAAATCACCGTTGGATCGGCTTGAAGAGGCATTTGCAGTCTTAAACGATTCAAATAAACGCCTGCAATTCTGGGTCTTTCGTCTTTTTTTACGGATTCTTTATGTACAATCGAAGCTAGAACAGTTGCCTCAATTGGAGTTAATCCTTGTTTTGCAGCTTTAGCTGTTCGATCTTTGTTCCAAAAATTACGGTATTCTTTAATCATTTTATCTCGGAATTTTTCAGCCGAAGTGTTCCAGTACAGTTCATAAGTATTAGGAATGAACATCGCCAAAACATTTTCCTCAGTAAAACCATTTTCTTTCAAAAAGATGGAATCCTTAAAAGACTTTAGTAACGATAAGCTGTCGGCTTCAATTTGGGAACCCACTCGACCTGCAAAATTCTCTAATCGTTCTTGATTATTAAAGGCCAAATTTACGGGAACATTACTTCTCAAAGATTTCACTAAATTATAGCTGTTCATTCCTTTTGTAAGCAAAAATCGTCCAGGTTTTACATTTTCTGGGTAATTCCTTTTTTCAGCAACCAATTCAAAACGATTCATATTTTGAATATAAGGCGCAATTATTTTTTTTACATCGTCATAATTGGAATCCGTGGGCACATAAACATACACTTGATTCTCCGAAAATTTTGTATTGTCTGAAAAAATCTGACGTACTAAAATAAATCCGTACACTATTAATCCTGTTATTAACACAACAGATATTATCGTTATAATTTTTTTTAAGTTCAAAATATTTATTTTTTAAAATTGCTACGCCAATTCGCTGACGCTCGTGTGACTATTAATTAATTGAAAAATCGCTTCGTCTTTATAAACGCCGTTAACTAAATTCCAATCTTTTTTTACTCCAATGTTTTGAAAGCCAAATTTAGTAAAAAGAGCATTACTAGCTGCATTTTCGGTGCCTATATTTGCATACAATTGATGTAAATTGAGATGATGGAAAGCATATTGAATTAATAATTCTAATGCTTCCGAACCAATATTATGATTGCGGTTTTCATTACCTTGGATTACAATCCCAATTCCTGCTCGATTATTCTTTGGGTCAAAATCGAACAAATCGATTAATCCTAAAGCCGGAAAATCCTGATCCTGACAAATCGCCAATCGCAACTGTTTGGCTTCATAAATATCCTGATGTGCATTTTCTAAATACTGCTTTACCAAAAAGCGACTGTAAGGCGTATGTGTATTGCTTACTTCCCAGATACTTTGGTCGTTTTCAATAGCATAAATAAATTCCAGGTCATTGGGCTCTAATGCGCGAATGTAGATATTCTCTCCTTTTAATGTTATCATTTGAAATAATTATGAATTGGCAATCAATTTATTAAAAATAGAAACAAGTAAAATTATTATCCCAATAGGAAAAAGTAAATAACTAATCATTGAACGATATTTGTCATAATAATTCATTTTTGAAAATCCACCATTCTTGAATTGAGAATAAAGCAAAAAACAACAAATAAATAATAACAAATAAATAATAACAAAACTAAAATTGATAAATCTACCATCACAATAATTTAATTACTTTTAAATCCTATTTTCTTCCTTGGTTCTATATTTTCTTTTTTATCAATCAGTTCATCGAGATAGTTAAAAACCAGTTCTATATTTTTAGTATGATTAGAAAGTTTCTTTTTAATATCTTCGATTTCTAATTTCATACTCAAAGCATCAGTTATCATTTTTCTTATTTTAGTAAAAACACGGATGATTTGTATATTGACTTTGATAGCTGTTGCACTGTTAAGCACACTAGACAACATTGCCACTCCTTGTTCCGTAAATGCCATAGGTACGTATCTGGTACCTCCCCAATTTGAGGTGCCAAATTGGCTCCTCAAGTTATCGAACTCTTGTTGACTAAGCTCGAACATAAAATCATCCGGAAATCGCTCCATATTTCTACGGACCTGTCTTTTTAACTGTTTGGTTTCAACTGCATAAAGTTCCGCCAAATCTTTGTCTAACATTACTTTTTGATTTCTTATTAAGTAAATTTTACTACTTATAATATCGTCTGGGATGACAATCACTTTGCTCATATTTCCTATTTCGTTTGTAAAAGTAATTTTCTCTATCTATTTAAATAATAAAACTTTGTAACAACGATTTAAATATCAATTGTCCCCTTAAACACAAACTCTGCTGGTCCTTTCAAGAAAACATTGCTAAACTTCCCATCTTTTTCATCAAAAGAAACAACCAACTTCCCTCCTTCAACATTCAAGTCTATCGAGTTCGCTTTCGTTTCGCCCAATACATTCATCGCTATTGCTACTGCGGTTGCTCCAGTTCCACAAGCCAAGGTTTCATCTTCTACTCCTCTTTCATAAGTACGAAGTGAAAAAGTAGTTTCATCAATTTTTTTTACGAAATTGATATTGCTTCCTTGTTTTCCATACAATTCTCCATAACGAATACTAGCTCCCTTTTCTTTGACATTATAATGCTCCAAATCCTCAACCAATTGAATATGATGAGGCGAACCTGTATTCATAAACACATAATCAGGGGTAATTTTCACTTCCGGAACATCAATCATTTGCAAAGAAACTATTCCGTTAGCCGCAACTGAAGCGTGATGCAAGCCGTCTGTAGCTATAAAAGTAGCGTTATCTTGAATCACGTTCAACTTTTTGGCGAAAGCCACTAAACATCTTCCTCCATTGCCACACATCGAACTTTGATTCCCGTCTGAGTTGTAATACACCATTTTGAAATCGATTGGCATTGCGAGATTCGAAGCAACCTCATCATTTTCCAATAAAATAAGTCCGTCTCCTCCTATCCCAAAACGCCTGTCACATAAACGAGCAATGAGTTGAATGTCATCTTTTGGAAAAAAATTAGAACGATTATCAATCATTACGAAATCATTTCCGGTTCCTTGGTATTTATAAAATTCTATTTGCATTTTATTTTAATTGTGTTATACAAAAGTACAAACTATTAATGATATGTTAATCATTGTTAAAGAGCGTTAAACTGCTTTTAAAAAAAATATTTTAACGCTATTTTTACTCTAAAATAATTTAAAACTGTATTGTAATATGAAACGATTTTCAACCTTATTTCTAGTGTCATTGTTGAGCGGCGCCACTACATTGGGCGCATACAAGTTATTATTTGACAATAACGGGTATTTTTCTAAAAGTAACAACCCAATTGTGACACTTGCTTCAGACTCAAATAGCAGAAATGTTGGATTATCCGCCGAGAATGTCGATTTTACCGAAGCTGCAGAAAAAACGATTCACACTGTGGTGCATGTGAAAAACGTCTCCCGAAAAACAGTCACCAACCCTATGCTTGAATATTTTTACGGATACAAAGGAGGAGAAACCCAGGAACAAGTAGGAACGGGATCAGGTGTAATTATTTCTGAAGACGGCTATATCGTCACTAACAATCACGTAATAAAAGATGCCTCAGAAATTGAAATCACATTAAATAATAAACAATCCTATAAAGCGAAACTCATTGGGACCGATTCAAAAATGGACATTGCCTTATTAAAAATTGATGCCAATGAGAAACTTCCTTATACGGCTTTCGCCAATTCTGATTCGGTGAAGATTGGCGAGTGGGTTCTGGCAGTTGGTAATCCGTATAACTTAACTTCTACTGTTACCGCAGGGATTGTTTCGGCCAAAGCAAGGAATTTAGACACCAGCGGGATCCAATCTTTCATACAAACTGATGCTGCAGTAAATCCAGGAAACAGCGGTGGTGCTTTAGTAAATACGCGAGGGGAACTAATTGGTATCAACACCATGATTTCTTCTATGACCGGTTCATATGTTGGTTATTCTTTTGCGGTTCCATCCAATATTGCCCGAAAAATAATTGAAGACATTATGGAATTCGGGAATGTTCAAAGAGGAATTCTGGGCGTTGAAGGAGGCGAATTGAATGCAACTGCATCCAAAGAATTAGGAATTGCAGAAACACAAGGTTTTTATATCAATGGCATAACTAAAAACTCAGGAGCCGAAAAATCCGGCCTTGAAAAAGGAGATATTATCATAAAACTCGACAATCAAAATGTAGCTACCTATGCGGATCTTTCAGGTTATATCAATACCAAACGACCAAATGACAAGGTGCAGGTTACTTTTATCAGAGACGGAAAAAACAAAGTTCTCCCCGTAATCTTGAGCAAAAATGAATTTTTCAGTACGGAGTTTAAAGGAATGGAATTAGAGAATATTAATGCAAATGATAAAAAGAAATTTAATTTGAGTTATGGAGTGAAAATTAAATCGATTACGAATGAAAATTTAAGACAATATGAAGACGAGCTTAAAGGAAATATAATTCTGAGTATTGATAATGAAAAAGCAAAGGACGTTGAGACGGTTTCTAAACTTTTAAATAAAAAAGAGGAGAGTCAGAGCGTACGAATAGAAATGATCAATAAAAACGGACAAATTCTACAAATTATTATCTAAATATTTTTCCATTCAAAATTAACAGCCATCTTGCCAAAACAAGATGGTTTTTTTTATTTCAAAAATAAATCACAAAATAGTTTACGAAATCGATTGAAATAGGTATTTTTGCGCCAAATTTAAAAAAATAACTACTTAATTTTTACAAATTTTCAACTATGAACAACACAACTTTGTACCAAAAAGAAGTTTCATTTCAAGTCGACAGACGACGTGCCGGAGTCGAATTAATCAAAATTATAAGTGATTTATGGTACGACAAATCCATAGAAATGGTTTTGTTTAAAAATCAATTATTAGACAAAAATGTAAATGAGATCATCAACTTGCATCAATATGCAGGTGAATTTGTGGGAAAACCTATTACCGTTTTCGATTCGGTTGAAATTGCCAGAGTGATATCGGAATTAGATTTACCACCTTCCAAATTGGATATTGGTAAACTTACTTATGAATACCGTTTAGAAGACGAAAAATATCCAGATGCAAGACATTTTGTAATTGACAAATTAAAAGAAGCGAAATCATTTGAAGAAATTCAACCTAAAGATGTAATTCTTTATGGCTTTGGTAGAATTGGACGTTTATTGGCTCGCGAATTAATGTCAAAAACTGGAAAAGGAAATCAATTGCGATTGAGAGCCATTGTTACCAGAGATAAAAATGACGCTTCGACTTTAGAGAAAAGAGCTTCGTTATTGCGATACGACTCTATTCACGGTGACTTTCAAGGTTCAGTAACTGCTGATCCTGAAAACAATGCATTAATCATCAACGGGACAACCGTTCACGTCATTACAGCAAACTCACCAGAGGAAATTGACTACACACTTTATGAAATTGATAACGCTTTAGTTATTGACAATACGGGTGCTTTTACCACTCATGAAGCATTAAGCAGACATTTAACTTCTAAAGGAGTTGAAAAAGTATTGCTTACCGCTCCAGGAAAAGGGGTGCCAAATATCGTTCACGGTGTAAACCAAAACGAATATAACCCTGATGAAATAAATATCTTTTCGGCTGCATCATGTACGACTAACGCCATTACACCAATTCTTAAAGCGGTAGAAGATACTTTAGGAGTTGTAAAAGGACATTTAGAAACTATTCATGCTTATACCAACGACCAAAATTTAGTGGATAACATGCACAACAAGTACCGTCGTGGTAGAGCTGCTGCACTAAATATGGTAATTACCGAAACGGGGGCCGGAAGCGCTGTTGCAAAAGCGTTGCCATCGCTTGAAGGTAAATTAACATCCAATGCAATTCGGGTTCCAGTTCCTAACGGATCCCTTGTTGTTTTAAACCTTGAAATATCAAGACAGACTTCAGTTGAGGAAATCAATGCTATTATGAAAAAATATGCATTAGAAGGCGAATTGGTAGAACAAATAAAATATTCCTTAAATAACGAGTTAGTTTCTTCGGATATTGTAGGTACATCAGCACCTTCAATTTATGACAGCAACGCAACAATCGTTTCCAAAGATGGAAAGAATATCGTATTGTACATTTGGTATGACAACGAATATGGCTATAGCCATCAAGTCATTAGACTGGCAAAATATATTGCTAAAGTAAGACGTTTTACGTATTACTAGCAGTTAATTTAAAATGCCTTTTTAATTTTTTTTAGTTTTTTTTAGATTAAAATTCGTCTCGTTTGCAAGAACTTGGCGAATTTTTTTATTTTAAAAAAGCTATTCCAATAATTAAAATTTTACAGTAGTCTATCGACAAACTCTAAATTGGTAAAACGGTCGTACTTTTTACCTCTGAAATAACAAAAAAAGTGTTTATTAAAGAAACCTCCGGCAAAATCGATAATTTTTTTTGGTGAAAATGATGGTAACTTTCCATGTCCGGCAGTACTATTTTAAGCATATAATCAAAACTTCCTGACACGAAATTACATTCGACTACTTCGGGGAAATTTAATATCGATTGATTAAAGCCTTCCGAGATATCATAATTCTGTTTAATTAGCGTCACCTGACAATAAACAGTAAGGTTTATTCCCAATTTTTTCTTGTTTAAAACCGATACGTATTTTTCGATAATACCCTCTTTTTCAAGTCGTTTCACCCGATCATGAACCGGCGTAAGCGAAAGATTTATTTTGTTGGCAATATCTTTTAAGGTCATGTGGGCATCTTCCTGCAGAAGACGTAAGATTTTTTTGTCGGTTGCGTCTAAAATCATAATTTATTTACATTATTTAAAGGTGAATATTCAGATGATTTTTCTTTTTAGAAAGATAAAAAAAATAATTTTAAGAAAAATTTACTGTAAAAATACCAAATAAAATTAATATTTTCTTAATTTAATACCATATAACATTAATATTTTCTTTATGCATTATTTTTGTTGTAGAAATCGTCTCTAAATCAATTATACTCAAACATATGATAATCGGAATCCCAAAAGAAATCAAAAATAATGAAAATCGTGTAGCACTTACGCCTGCAGGTGTAGCTGAATTTAAAAAACAAGGACACATCGTTTACGTTCAGGCAACTGCCGGAGAAAACAGTGGTTTTAGCGATAAAGCCTATGTTGAGGCTGGTGCTGTATTGTTACCAACAATCGAAGACGTTTACAGCATTGCTGAAATGATCATCAAAGTAAAAGAGCCTATAGCATCTGAATATCCTTTGATCAAAAAAGACCAATTATTGTTTACGTATTTTCACTTTGCTTCTTCTGAGCCATTAACTCATGCGATGATTGAGCGTGGAGCAGTATGTTTAGCTTACGAAACAGTTGAAAAAGCAGACCGTAGTTTGCCTTTGTTGGTACCAATGTCAGAAGTGGCTGGACGTATGTCAATTCAGGAAGGTGCTAAATATTTAGAGAAACCATTGAAAGGAAAAGGAATCCTTTTAGGTGGTGTTCCGGGAGTTCCTCCTGCTAAAGTTTTAGTTTTAGGTGGTGGAATCGTAGGAACACAAGCGGCTAAAATGGCGGCTGGTTTTGGTGCTCAAGTAACTATTATGGATGTGAGTTTAGCGCGTTTGCGTTACTTATCTGATGTGATGCCTGCTAATGTGACAACTGTAATGTCAAACCATTACAACATTCGTGAAGCAATTGCTACCGCTGATTTAGTTATTGGCGCAGTATTGATTCCAGGTGCAAAAGCGCCACATTTAATTACTCGTGATATGTTGAAATTAATGGCTCCGGGAACTGTAGTAGTTGACGTAGCGGTTGATCAAGGTGGATGTATCGAAACATGTACTCCTACAACTCACGAAGATCCAACATTCATCATTGATGATATCGTTCACTATTGTGTAGCGAATATGCCTGGTGCAGTTCCTTATACTTCTACTTTAGCGTTGACAAATGCTACTTTACCTTACGCATTGCAATTAGCAAACAAAGGATGGAAAAAAGCATGTAACGACAGCGAAGAATTGAAAAAAGGATTGAACGTAGCTAACGGTAAAATCGTTTACAGAGGAGTTGCTGAAGCTTGGGGATTACCTTTCAACGAAGTAGAATCTGTATTGAATGATTTAGCTACAGCTTAATTAATTCGAAAGAAAAATAAACAAGGTCAGACTTGTTACGATAAATAGAAAATCCGTCCCGTTATTAAAACGAGACGGATTTTTTTATAGGTAAACTTTTATGGGACACAGATGACACGGATCAAACAAATTTTAACTGATTTTTTTAAGTCATAAAACTTGTCTATTATATTTCAATTTGCCATCCAATGACTGAAAACTGTGACTGTAAACTGCGACTGATCACTGAATACTGATCACTGAATACTGATCACTGAATACTGATCACTGAATACTGATCACTCAAAACTACTCCTTAGCTTTCGTCAAGTAATAAATCGGAATTCCAATTAGCATAATCAAAACACCCCATCCGCTTGTGCTCGTTTTAGTATACAATAAAGCCAGACAAATGGCACTTGCAATAACAATATAAAGTCCCGGTAAAAACGGATATCCAAAAGCTTTATATGGTCTTTCAGCATTAGGCATTTTCTTGCGAAGAATAAATATGCCCAAGATAGTCAAGATGTAAAATATCAAAACGATGATTACCACAAAATCCAATAAATCACCATATTTCCCTGTCAAACACAAAGCCGAAGCCCAGATACACTGCGCCCAAATAGACCATGCCGGAACACTCGCCTTGTTCAACTCAGCTGCTTTCTTGAAGAAAAGACCGTCTTGCGCCATCGTATAATAGACTCTGGCACCTGCCATAATTAATCCGTTGTTGCAGGCAAAAGTCGAAATCATAATCATCACAGCGATAATCAAAGTCCCAACGGATCCAAAGATAACCTGCGAAGCGACAACCGCTACGCGATCAGACTCGGCCGTGGCAATACCTTGCAAAGGCACAACAGCCAAATACATCACATTAGCCAAAATATAAATAACACTAACGATCAAGGTTCCTAAGAACAAACTCAATCCCACGTTGCGTTTTGGATTTTTAATTTCACCTGCAATAAAAGTCACCCCTTCCCAAGCCACACTTGAGAACAAGGAACCCACTAATGCTGCCGAAATTGCCGAAATCAATGTTGTTCCGCTTATTGGCATCCAAGATCCGGTAGTCACATCCATAGATTGCGAAGCCCAGGCATTCGTCCAGTTCGCATCCCAAACTTCTGCTTTTGCGGCCATGAAACCAAAAATAATCAAACCTGCCAAAGACAAAATTTTGATTACAGTAAGAACCGTTTGTAAAATCTTAGAGTTTTTCACCCCACGGCTATTAACGTAACTCAATAAAATAATGGTAATAATAGAAACAATCTGAGCGGCATTAAGTTTGAAATCGCCTATCTCATACAAAATATTTTTATCGCTTAAAGGCGCGTACAAATAAGCGGCAAATTTAGCAAAAGCCACACCCACGGCAGCAATTGTCCCTGTTTGAATCACCGCAAAGAAACTCCAACCGTATAGAAAACCCACCAGTTTCCCGTATGCTTCTTTGATATACACATATTGCCCTCCGGCTTTAGGAAACATCGCACTCAATTCACCGTAACTCACGGCAGCAATCACGGTAATTACGCCCGTAAGCACCCACATGGCAATCAACCAACCGGCCGAACCCAACTGCCGAACCATATCCGAGCTTACAATAAATATCCCGGAACCTATCATAGACCCAACCACAAGCATGGTTCCGTCGAGTAATCCTAATTCTCTTTTAAAATCTTCTGGTTTTTGGTCTTCCATATATTGGGTTTTTGGTTTTTAGTTGGCTAAAGATATACTTTTTTTGGAAATTTCAGAAAATGGAACCGAAAATGACAAACTCGTTTTTTGTTTTGGGCGTGACCTTACGTAAAAACTCCAGGTCGGGCTGTTCGCTGTATCTTTATTTTCTTGAAAAAGAAAATAAAGGATGCCGCTTCCATCCCTCACGCGCTCCCGAAATAACTATAGCATTTATCCTTTCATAAAAATTTGTAAGAAAATTTTAATATATTTGAAAATATAAAGCGACAATTAGTGTCAATGACCGAACCAATTTTTGGTTTATATACGCTATTTTGTAGCGAGTATATACAAGTTAGCAGATATTTTTGCCAACCAAACAACATGAAAAAATTAAAAATAGC
This sequence comes from Flavobacterium zhoui, assembly GCF_042787235.1. Lineage (NCBI taxonomy): Bacteria > Pseudomonadati > Bacteroidota > Flavobacteriia > Flavobacteriales > Flavobacteriaceae > Flavobacterium > Flavobacterium zhoui. The sequence goes on along the minus strand of NZ_JBHZPY010000009.1, from coordinate 50,989 downwards.
CTTTCTATCAGCCCACTATTGACAATGACAAAAAAGTCTATGAAAACTATAGTAGCTTTGAAGAATTAGTTGCTGAATTGGAAAAAAAAGAAATACCAGTTGAAATAATTAATTTCATCAATCTTGAAATTGAAGCAATTAATTCTTTTTCAGGGTCAGCTGTTGAGCTATCAAAAAGAATAAAGAAAGCACAGTCAGGTATCATAAAAAAAATTGAAAAAGACCTTAAATTGGTTCCTAAAAATTATTACCGAAGTATTTGGTTAGCGCTTGGAATGTCTGCATTCGGTATACCAATAGGATTAGGAATAGGATTAAGTTTGGGCAATCTGGCATTTTTAGGGATAGGTTTAAATTGGAGTTGCAATAGGAACTGCTATGGATAAAAAGGCAATGGATACCGGTAAACAACTTGATTTTGAAATGAAATATTAAGTTTAAGAAGCCATATTCTATTTATAGCCTTAATCCTTTGCAAGAATATTAAGAAGTCATGACCTATCATTAAAAACGACTGCAAAAAGCAATGATTTTCGGTCATTTTTTTTATGCTACATTTGATTATAGTTAATTGCAGTTAAACCTAGAATTAATAAAAAAATTTATGATTATCCAGAATAAAAGACTTGTCATTATTGTACTCGTAATAGCACTCCTATTGCTTATCCCGTTAATCGCCATGCAGTTTACAGAGGAAGTGAATTGGACTTTATCCGATTTTATTGTCGCTGGTGTCTTGCTGCTAGTTACAAGTCTGTTGCTTGATCTTGTAATCCGGAAAGTAATGAAAACGCCAGTTCGAATTGCCCTTATCATGATTATACTGGCGATTCTCCTTCTCATTTGGGCAGAGCTCGCTGTTGGCATCTTTTAATATCTTTTACCACCTCCAGGTTATACCCACAACCGCGATAGATCAGCAATCGTGCGAAAATTGAAAACGATATTAACTGGCGGATTTTTTTCAAAAAAAACAGAACCAGTAAATTTTCTTTTCTTCAAAGTGTGATTTTTTGATAACGTAGTACACTAATCAAGTATCGGAAACATAATCGTAAATTATTAGTGGATAAAAAAGAAACATTTATAGCAGCAATAAAAGAAAATGAAGGCTTCATTTTCAAAATTGCGTCTGTTTATACCAATAACACAGATGACAAGAATGATTTAGTTCAAGAAATCATTTACCAACTTTGGAAATCATTTGACTCTTTTAATCATAAGTCAAGTTTGAGTACTTGGATATATCGTGTTGCTTTGAATGTTGCCATTTATCAACTCAAAGTGTCAAAAAAAAGAGTTTTGACCGTTCCGATAGACAGTCAGGTTTTGGGTTGTCATGAAAATGACAATAGCAAAACGGAAGAGAAATGGCAAGTATTCAGACAGCAAATTGACAATCTAAATTTACTTGACAAGGGAATCGTAATGCTTTATTTAGACAATAAAAGTTACGATGAAATTGCCGAAATTATTGGAATATCATCCAGCAATGTAGGAACAAATCTTTCACGTATAAAAGAAAAATTAAAGACACAAATTTTCAAAAAACAGTAACCATGGAATTAGACGAGTTAAAAAAAACTTGGGATAATACAAACAATCCAGCAGAGCAACAACAGCATTTAACAACTAAAATGATTGCGCAAATGACACAAAAAAAATACAATTCTAAAATTAAAAAAATAGCTTATCCCGAGATTATAGGCATAATCATTTGTTTAATAAGTGTGCTGTTCATCGGTATAAATTTCTACAAATTAGACACTACATTTTTGCAAGGTGTGGGTATTGTTTCCATTTTATTATTGGTGACACTTTCTATCCTTAGTATTTTAAGTCTTCGACAATTAACCATTCCTAAAGATGTAAACAGACCTTACGCTGCAACGCTGAAAATATTTGCTACTCAAAAATTGCAATTTTTAAAATTGCAGAAAATAAATGTCGTTTTAGGCTACTTACTTCTGGTGTCAATACTTATTTTGATGTCCAAATTTTTTGACGGCAGAGATATTACATGCATCAAATATTTTTGGATTTACTCTTTTAGTTTTGGATATTTATTTTTGTTGTTTTACTCCAAGTGGGTAGCTAAATATTACAAGAAAATAGTGAAACAAAGTGAAGAATTATTGCGGGACTTACAATAGTGTTTTATGAATAATTAGGCGATTTTTATGCAGTAACATACAGACCCAAAATAGGAAAAGCTAAATCCGTAACGATTTAGCTTTTTCTATCTAATTGAATTAGAAAACGATATTACTTCGTTTTCACTGGCGGCAAGTCAAATGCTGCTGATTCATGCTCAAAACCATTGCGGTGGGAACCATCACAAAAAGGCTTATTGGCTGATAATCCACAACGACAAAGACCCAAAGAAGTTCTTCCTTCTAATCCGTATGTTTTTCCTTCGCAGTCAGTTATTTCGAAATCGCCTTCTATTTTTATAGATCCGTTGCGATTGATTGTCAGTTTTGTCTTACTCATAATACCTTTTATTTTTTAGAGTTCAAAGATTGCAAAATATATTCTGACTGTTTAGAAATAGTATTTTTTTTATGTTGCAAAAGACTAATTTACATTAATTCTATATTATGCAAAATGCCAACCGCAATTCCAGTTCTTCCGGTCGTGGCTTCCCCTTACCCTGCAACTGATTTAGTTATTATCACTATAAAAACAGCTGTACTAAAAAACATGACATTGAAACTATATGATGTCTTTGGAATGTTCGTTGGATCACCTATTGAAATTCTCGGGACATAAACTGAAAATGCGATTAAAATCAACTTAAGTAACCTTTTAAGATGCGTTTATATTGATATATTAAGTACCAAAACAAAGTTTTATTTACCGATAAAATTGTCAAAAAATAAAACAACAATTCTCCTTCAAAATACTAGATTCTTTCATTAGAGTGTAGCATTTTTTTTTACCTTTCTTAAAATTAAAATACCAAAAAATATATCAAGAATTATTATGTACTTTTCACTTTTAATACAATTAAAATTAGTTTACCAATGAAAAAAACAACCTTTCTCCTACTTGCCATTATATTTACCGGATCGCTGTGGGCACAGGAATCATTTTCTTTGAAGATGGATCACGTGGCACTTTCTGTAAAAGATTTGGATCAATCCATTGATTTTTATACAACCGTTTTAAAACTCCATGAAATCACAAACCTCACCAGAAAAGAAGGAATTCGTTGGGTTTCTTTGGGAGATGGCAAAGAGTTGCATCTCGTTTCTACTATTAAAGAACCCGTTACAATAAATAAAGCGGTACATCTTGCCTTTAAAACTGCTAATTTTGATGCGCTTATAAAAGTACTGGTCAAACGAAATATTACTTATTCTGACTGGCCAGGAGAACTTCATAAAATCAACGTTCGCGCTGATGGTATTAAACAAATTTATTTTCAGGATCCAGATGGATATTGGATTGAAGTCAATGGTGTGACATTGGATTAAATAGTCAATTTAATATTTTTTACCTTTTTTTAATAAGAACTGTGAAAGATGAAACTTTTCTTTTAAATAATGTAACCTTTACTTCGCATTAGTTACGCACCTTTGTATCATAGATTTCAGTTCTATTTTGATCTAAATTTACATCCTAAAAAACTTGCAAATAGCCTTGCTGTGTGTTCTCTGTACAGATATGAATCGATAAAAACAAAAAACTCCCCAGTTACCTGAAGAGTTTCCATTATAAAGATTACACTATTTTTTAAAAAAATGTGGTTATTGTAAAACGCGATTGATTTGAGTTAATTTTTTTTCGTAGTATTTCTCTTTGACCGACGAAATTACTACGCCACCACCTACAGAGGCATGAATGAATTTTATGTCTCCGTCGCATACTTCAACCACCATTCCAACATGGTTGATACGGCTTCTTCCATTTGTTTTAAAGAAGATTAAATCACCCTTTTGGGCGTCTTCTGGCGTGACAACAGTGCCTAAACGGGATTGTTCTATGGAAGTTCTTGGTAATTTAATATCGAAAGCTCCGAATGTATTACACATTAGACCAGAGCAATCAAACCCGGACTTTGAGGAACCTCCAATTTGATATCTGGTTCCAATATTAGCAGAAGCCGTTTCTATTAATTCATCCAAAAAGTTAGGATTAGAAGCTGGTTTTAAAAAACTTTTAAATTCACTACTCCCTCTGGGTTCAAAATCACTATCCTCTACGATATCTTCAGTGATTATTTCTACTTGTTTTTCCTTTTTTTCAACAGATATAAGTGCAACGTTTTGTCGGGCGGAACTTCCTACTTTTATATTTAATAGATAACCTACGGGAAGATTATTTTTTATCTCTGGATTTTGCCTTTCCAATTCCTGAACTGTTATTCCGTATTGCTTTGCAATTCCATATTTTGTTTCTTTCGGCAAAACCTCCCTAACACTATTTTCGGTAGTGTTTTCCGAAGTTTCGGTTGTTGGTGTTAAAACCACTAATTCTGCTTTTGTTTCTTTTATCGGTTCAGGCAGAAACTTGGACTCTTCTTTACTTTCTTCAAGCGCCGCTGCAATTTCAGCTTTTAGATTCGCAGTAACCGGAATATTTATTTTCTGCCCCACTCTAAGAGATTTAACACCAAGTGTAGGATTGATTTTATCGAATTCCTTAATGGTAATTCCATATTTTCTTGTTATTGAATATTTAGATTCTTTTGGTAAAACTTCTATTGTAGTGAATTCTGAACTTGAATTTGTAGTTTCAGTTTTAAATACCGTTCCTACAGGAATTTTTTGCGTAGTCTTTTTGGATTGAGAGGTAACTGCTATTTCTGTATTTGATTTTGCGTTACCGGGAATTGTAATCTTTTGACCAATTTTTAATCCTGAAGTTTCTAATGTTGGATTGGCTTGGTTTAATTCTTTCAGAGTGATTCCGTATTCTTTTGCTATTCCGTAAAGTGTTTCTTTGGCGAGTACTTCATGCTCTTTTTCGGAGTGGTTTATTGCAATTTTAGCTTTGGTATTGTTGTTTTTTTCAGCAGTAGTAGGAATTAACAGAACCGAGTTGAGTTTTAGCAGATTCTTGGCTTTTGGATTCAACTTATAAATTTCACTGGGTTTAACCTCGTATTTTTCTGCAATACTCGAAACAGTTTCCCCTTTTACGATGGTATGTTTCTTGGTTTTTTCCTGTGAAAAAAGAACGATACTATTTAATAAAAACAATGTTACAACTAATCTTAAACTCATATTTATTTTTTTCAAATTACTTACCCCATTTTATTCTGCATAGCGATTTCGGGATATAATTATTAAATCTCGCGATGGTTTCTTGCTTAGATCATTTGCTTAAAAAAACATAAAAAGACCTTATCTCTTTTATTAAAAAGAGGGCATAATACGTACAATTTAAAAACTTGTGATTTTTGTTCAGATTGCAAAAGCAACTTAAACAGTAACGCAGTACAATCCTAATGTATTGTTGCGCTTAAAATAAAAAATTAAAAAGAAGGTTCGATTCCTACTCGTAATCAAAAAAAATAATTCCTCCCAAATTTGATATTTCAGAAAGGCTAATATAATTGATTTAATCAAAAAAACCATAAGTTTTTTTGACTTTAACGTGTTAAAAAAACAAAACTCGCTTTTTTCAACATTTTTTAGGGTAATTTGGAACAAAAAATTTCATTTTTCATAAAAAAACTCCATTTCTAGCTTTAACGGAAAATGGTGAAATTTAAGAAAAATCTAGCTTTTTAGTTCTAGCCCTGATGGAAGTGGAAAGCCTTTTGAAGTGAAATTGCATTTTTTCCTGAGAAAAAAAAGCGACCAGCGGAAGCTCATTTTTTGTCTTGGAAAAAAGCGATTTTACGAAAAAGCTTGAAACGGTCAGCAGGAAATAGCTCGTAAAAAAATTTAGAATAAGTATAAAAAAAGTGTTCAGTAATCCGTCGCAGTCTTGAATTACTGAAAACTAAATTACTAAACACTATTTTAAACGGACCACTTTAAACTAGTCATTGACTACCTACTTATGCGTTACTGGCAGCAGCAATTAAGTTTAACGCTGAACCAGCTTTGAACCAACCAATTTGTCCTTCATTGTAGGTATGGTTTGCCAAGATAAGATCTTTGGTTCCATCAGCGTGAACGAATTCTATCGTTAATGGTTTTCCTGGGGCAAAATCTACTAAATCTGTGAAGTTGATGGTATCATCTTCCAGGATTTTATCGTAATCAGCTTCGTTAGCAAATGTCAATCCTAAAAGACCCTGTTTTTTGAGGTTTGTTTCGTGGATACGAGCAAATGATTTTACCAATACCGCTTTAACACCTAAGAAACGAGGTTCCATAGCTGCATGCTCACGAGAAGATCCTTCTCCATAATTGTGATCTCCCACAACAATAGACGAAACTCCTGCCGCTTTGTATGCCCTTGCAACTGCAGGAACTGCATCATAAGTACCTGTTAATTGATTTTTAACCGAATTGGTTTTATCTGTGAACGCATTGACAGCTCCGATCAACATATTGTTAGAGATATTATCTAAGTGACCACGGAAACGCAACCATGGACCTGCCATAGAGATATGATCCGTAGTACATTTTCCGAAAGCTTTAATCAATAATTTAGCTCCTGAGATATTTTTACCGTCCCAAGGTTGGAATGGCGCTAATAACTGCAAGCGATCTGACGTTTTGCTTACTACGATTTGGACTCTTGACCCATCAGTAGCTGGTGCTTGAAATCCTGCATCTTCAACTGCAAATCCTTTTTTAGGCAATTCATCACCATAAGGAGCACTCAACCTTACTTCTTCACCGTTATCGTTGATTAAAGTATCCGTTATAGGATTGAAATCCAAACGACCCGCAATTGCTAAAGCAGCAACCATTTCTGGAGAAGTGACGAATGCGTGCGTGTTTGGGTTACCATCCGCACGTTTAGAGAAGTTGCGATTAAAAGAGTGAACGATTGTGTTTTTTTCTCCTTTATCAGCACCTACTCTATCCCATTGTCCGATACATGGTCCACAAGCATTTGTAAATACTTTGGTTCCCATTTTTTCGAAAGTAGCGATGATCCCGTCTCTTTCGATTGTATATCTTATTTGTTCCGAACCTGGGTTGATACCAAATTCCGCTTTTGGACTGATCCCCAATTCAACGGCTTGATTAACGATAGACGCAGCACGAGCCATATCTTCGTAAGAAGAGTTGGTACAAGAACCGATTAATCCCCATTCTACTTTAATTGGCCATCCGTTAGCAGCAGCTTCTTCTTTCATTTTAGAAACTGGAGTTCCTCTGTCCGGAGTAAAAGGACCATTGATATGTGGCTCTAATTCAGAAAGATTGATTTCTATAACTTGATCAAAATAAGTTTCTGGGTTCGCGTAAACTTCCGGATCAGCAGTTAAGTATGACGCTACTTTATCCGCAGCATCGACAACATCCTGACGACCAGTTGCAGAAAGGTATCTTCTCATGGACTCGTCATAACCAAATGTAGATGTGGTAGCGCCAATCTCGGCACCCATATTACAAATAGTTCCTTTTCCAGTACATGACATTGAAGTAGCTCCTTCTCCAAAATATTCAACAATAGCTCCTGTTCCACCTTTTACAGTAAGAATATCAGCTACTTTAAGAATAACATCTTTTGGTGCAGTCCAACCAGAAAGTTTTCCCGTTAATTTTACACCTATTAATTTTGGAAATTTTAATTCCCATAACATTCCTGACATTACATCTACTGCATCAGCGCCACCAACACCAATAGCTAACATTCCTAATCCACCTGCATTAACAGTATGTGAATCCGTACCAATCATTAGACCTCCAGGAAATGCATAGTTCTCCAAAACGATTTGATGAATAATTCCTGAACCTGGTTTCCAGAAACCAATACCGTATTTATCCGATACTGAAGAAAGAAAATCAAAAACTTCTTTTGATTGTGTGTTGGCTGCCGCTAAATCAAATTCAGCTCCATTTTTAGCCAAAATCAAATGATCACAGTGAACCGTTGTTGGAACAGCAACTGTTTTCTTTCCTGCGTGCATAAATTGTAATAATGCCATTTGAGCCGTTGCATCTTGACAAGCGACTCTGTCTGGAGCAAAATCAACATAATCAGCACCTCTTACAAATGCTTTAGATGGAGTTCCATCCCAAAGGTGACTATATAAAATTTTCTCCGTTAAAGTGAGTGGACGACCAACAATCTCCCGTGCTTTGTCCACACGAGATGTCATATTTGCGTACACTTTTTCAATCATTTCAATATCAAAAGCCATAAGATTTATATATAATTGTTACTATTTTATTTTAAACATACAAGATACAAAAAAATAGAGTATAAAAAAAGCACGAGTCCTTAGACTCATGCTTTTAAATTATTATTAACTAATAATGTGAATTATTTAACTAATAACTTATGAGAAGGCGCAAACTTGGTGAGATTAATACCTTCCACAGCAGTTTTATATTCTTCTAGTGTTGGAGTTCTACCAAGGATTGTAGATAATACCACAACCGGTGTAGATGAAAGTAAAGATTCTCCTTTTTTACCTTCCGTATCTTCTACAACTCTTCCTTGGAAAAGACGAGTAGATGTTGCCATTACAGTATCTCCTTTGGCAGCTTTTTCTTGGTTACCCATACAAAGATTACAACCTGGACGCTCTAGATATAGCATATTTTCATACGAAGTACGGGCGGCAGCTTTAGGGACATTATCGTCAAATTCGAAACCAGAGTATTTTTGTAAAATTTCCCAGTCACCTTCTGCTTTTAATTCATCAACAATATTATAAGTAGGAGGAGCTACAACTAGCGGCGCTTTGAACTCTACCTTACCTTCTTGCTCATCAATATTCTTTAGCATATGCGCAAGGATTTTCATATCTCCCTTGTGAACCATACAAGAACCTATAAATCCAAGATCTACTTTTTTAACTCCTCCATAGAAAGAAAGAGGTCTGATGGTATCGTGCGTATATCTTTTAGAAACATCCGCATTATTTACATCAGGGTCAGCAATCATTGGTTCTGCAATCTGATCAAGATCTACAACAACTTCAGCGTAATACTTAGCGTTTGCATCTGGTCTTAATGCTGGTTTCTCACCTGAAATAATCTCAGCGATTCTCTTATCAGCAATAGTAATCAATCCTTTAAGAACTTGATTTTTGTTGTCCATGCCCTTGTCAATCATGATCTGAATTCTACCTTTCGCAATCTCTAAAGATTCAATCAAGGTATAATCTTCAGAAATACATATAGAAGCTTTTGCCTTCATTTCTGCAGTCCAGTCCGTAAACGTAAATGCTTGATCTGCATTAAGAGTTCCAAGGTGAACCTCAATAATTCTTCCTTGAAATACATTCTCTCCACCAAAAGTCTTAAGCATCTGAGACTGCGTAGCATGAACCACATCTCGGAAATCCATATATCCTTTCATCTCTCCTTTGAATGTTACTTTCACAGATTCAGGAATCGGCATTGAAGCTTCGCCAGTAGCCAATGCAAGAGCAACTGTTCCTGAATCAGCACCAAAAGCGACACCTTTAGACATTCTTGTATGAGAATCCCCACCGATGATGATAGCCCACTCGTTTACAGTAATATCATTCAATACTTTATGAATTACATCAGTCATTGCATGATAAACACCCTTTGGGTCACGAGCTGTGATCAAACCGAAGTCGTTCATGAATTTCATCAATCTAGGAATATTTGCCTTAGATTTATTATCCCATACCGAAGCAGTGTGACAACCCGATTGGTAAGCACCGTCAACGATTGGAGAAATCACCGTAGCAGCCATAGACTCCAACTCCTGTGAAGTCATAAGACCAGTTGTGTCTTGCGAACCTACGATATTAACTTCTACACGAACATCTGAACCAGCGTGTAAAACTTTACCCGGAGTTGAACCAACCGCATTTCTATTAAATATTTTTTCCACAGCCGTCAGACCTTGTCCTTCAATAGAAACCTCTTTTGACGGAGCAAATACAGGTACGATATCAATACCAAGAGTCTTTGATGCAAATGTTTGCAGTTTTTTTCCAAATACAATAGCGTAAGACCCACCAGCTTTTATAAATTCAATTTTCTGAGGCGTGAATGCCTTAGAAATATCTATCCGTTCTTTGTCGCCATTATAAAGTTTTTTTGTCTTTGTGTTGATTGTAAAAACAGTACCAGTAGCAACAGAATATACCTCCTCTAGAATAGGGTCACCGCTTTCATTACGAAGAACGGTACCGTTTTCATCTAATTTTTTTACCCAGTTTTTAAGATCAAGACCAATACCTCCAGTAACATCAACAGTTGTTAGGAAAATCGGAGATATACCATTTGTTCCTGCAACAATTGGAGCAATATTAATAAATGGAACATAAGGACTTGCTTGTTTCCCAGTCCAAAGAGCCACGTTATTTACACCTGACATTCTTGATGAACCAACACCCATAGTACCTTTTTCAGCAATCAACATCACGCTTTTGTCAAGATGCTGCGCTTGTAACGCTTTGATTTCATCTTGTGCTTCAGGAGAAATCAAACATTTACCATGAAGTTCACGATCTGATCTTGAATGCGCTTGGTTACCTGGAGAAAGTAAATCAGTTGAAATATCTCCTTCACCAGCAATAAAAGTAACTATCTTAATTTCTTCTGCTATTTCTGGTAATTTAGTAAAGAACTCAGCCTTAGCATAGCTCTCTAGAATTGCTGTAGCTATTCCGTTACCACTTTTGAAAGCAGCTTCTAAACGATCTGTATCTGCTTCATAAAGAAAAACTTGAGTCTTTAAAACTTCCGCAGCATCGTTTGCAATAGCAGCAGCATCACCTAAAGCCAAATCAAGTAAAACGGTTATAGAAGTTCCACCTTTCATATGCGACAATAACTCTAAAGCAAAAGCAGGCGTGATTTCGGCAACTATTGATTGACCTAGAACAATTTCTTTTAAAAAATTAGCTTTTACAGTAGCTGCAGGAGTAGTTCCTGGAACAACATTGTAAATAAAAAAGTTAAGAGCATCTGCTCTGTACTCATTATTTAAATCTTTAATTTGCGCAATAATTTCGCTTAATAATTCTGCGCCATCAATTGGTTTAGGGTGAAGCCCTTGACCTTTTCTTTCTTCAATCTCTTGAATGTAATCCTTATAAATATTCATAATAAAAGTCTTTTCTTGGTATTTTTATTTTTTGTACGCAAATTTAGGAATTAAAGCCGAGAATTAAAAAAAATATAATAGATGTAGCTTTTTCAAAAATTATTATTACTAAATAAAGAGTTTCGCTACTTTTTATTATCAAAAATTCAATTTTAAATTAAAATAATGAATTATCAATAATTTAAAATCTTTTCTTAAAGAAAGTTGAAATTTAATGTTACTTCTGGAGGGAGATTTTACACTGCTTTCATCTAAGAACCTTTCTAAATTATCATTTATAACGTTGTAGTTGTCTTTTTAAACACTCTTTTTGGTCAAACTAAAATATTAAACAAAACAAAAAAGCCAAACACATTTTATAAATTTGTTTGGCTTTTTTCTCAATATTAAAAATTATTACATCAGCTTCTGAATAATAGTTTCTTCGGTAATTCCTTCGGCATCAGCTTTATAATTTTTGATAATTCTATGACGCAATATTCCTGTAGCCACCGCTTTTACATCCTCAATATCAGGTGAAAATTTCCCATTGAAAGCAGCATTGGCTTTGGCCGCCAAAATTAAATTTTGTGAAGCTCGAGGTCCGGCTCCCCAATCCAAATAATTTTTCACAAATTCGTTTGACAGCGGATTATCCGGCCTTGTTTTACTAACCAACGTCACAGCATATTCAATGACATTATCCGCCACTGGTATTCTACGAATCAATTGTTGAAAATCAATGATCTCTTGCGCCGTAAATAATGGATTTATGGTATTATTTAAGTCTGAAGTCGTACGTTTTACCACTTGCACTTCTTCAGCAAACGATGGATATTCCAATTTAATGGCAAACATAAATCGGTCTAACTGCGCTTCAGGTAAGGGATAAGTTCCCTCCTGTTCAATTGGGTTTTGAGTAGCCAAAACAAAGTAAGGCAAATCTAATTTATAATTCTCACCAGCGATCGTAACGGAACGTTCCTGCATGGCTTCAAGCAAAGCAGCTTGTGTTTTTGGGGGTGTTCTGTTTATTTCATCCGCCAGAATAATATTTGAAAAAACAGGTCCTTTTATAAATTTGAATCGGCGATTTTCATCTAATATTTCACTTCCTAAAATATCCGATGGCATCAAATCAGGCGTAAATTGAATCCTTTTAAAATCAAGCCCTAAGGCTTGCGCCAAAGTATTCACCATCAGTGTTTTTGCCAATCCTGGAACTCCTACTAAAAGTGCATGACCTCCAGAAAAAATACAAAGTAAAATTTGATCTACCACGGCATCCTGACCTACAATGATTTTTGCTATTTCGTTTTTTAGTTCATTCCTTTTTTGAACTAAATTATGTATTGCAGCTACGTCAGACATTTTCGACTGTTTATTAAATTAAAAAAGAGTTAGCGATATGAATTCATAAAGCTAACTCTTTTTATTTATTTTATAAAAATTATTTTTTCAACCAATTGTTCGTGAAAGCACAATCTCTGTATTCTCCAATAACTTTAACGTACGTTCCTTTAATTTTTTCGTCAAACCATTTCCCTATGGTTTTAATTTGTTTTTCCTTCAATGCCAATTCTTTTATTTTGATATAATCTTTGGCATAATCAGCAGTGTGTTCGTCTATTCTATTCGTTACAGTAATTAATTTGTATTTTTTCTTGCCTTGTTCGTCTTCCAATAATGGCAAAGAAACTTCCCCTTCTTTCAAATTTGAAACCTGACTATATAAACTAGGATCCATTTTTGTTAATTCAAAACGAGTATCTTGCGTTTTAGGATTGATTAAAGCTCCACCGTTTACTTTTGTTTCTTTTTCGTCTGACATAGATCTTGCCGCTTCCGCAAAAGTAACTTCCTTGCTTTCAATCTTTTTTCTGATTAATTCAATTTTCTCCTTGGCTTCTTTCATAGAAGCTTCAGTAACTGATGGTGTCAATAATATATGACGCAATTCAACTTCTTGTCCTTTTATCTTTTCAACATAAATAATATGAAAACCAAAAGATGTTTCAAAAGGTGCCGAAATTTCTCCTTCAGCAAGACTAAAGGCAACGTCTTTAAACTCTTTTACAAATGGGGTTCTGCGATTCATCTTGTAATATCCTCCATTTGTGCTAGAACCGGGATCTTGAGAATACAGAACTGCTTTTGTAGCAAAACTGGCTCCGTCCTGGCATTCTTTTTTAAAGCCATTTAATTTATCAATAACTAATTGTTTGTCAGCATCAGATACTTTTGGAGTCACAATAATTTGCGCTACTTCCATTTCCGCACCAAAAAGAGGAAGTTCAGCAGTAGGGATTTTTTTGAAAAAATTACGTACTTCTTCTGGTGTAATTTCAACTTCATCTACAATCTTTTTTTGCATTTCTGACGTCAGTTTCTGTTCTTTTAAGATATCAAAGAAATAAGTTCTAAACTCTTCTTCATTATTCTTCTTGTAATACTTCACTACTTTTTCAAGAGATCCTAATTGCTCCGTCATATAGTTTAATCGATCATCCATCATCCCTTTTATTTCTGAGTCAGTAACCTTGACACTATCCTGAACTGCTTGATGCGCATACAATTTATCCTCCATTAGTTTTCCTAACATTTGACATCTCGTAATGTCTTTTACGGAATTCCCTTGACTTGATAATTCTAAATAAGATTTGTCAATATCTGAATCTAAAATAATATAATCTCCAATTGTAGCAATAACACCATCAATTTTTTGCTTTTGATTGGACTGTATTTTTTTAGTAGCAACAACTGCACTGTCTTTAATAATTTCTTGCGCGTTTGTAATCGCACTTGAAAACACTAAAAGAAAAAAAGATAGTGCAATTTTATTGTTTATGAATCTCATTTGTACTGTTTTTAATGGCATTTTTATAATTTATTATTAGCGTAATGTGTCGTTATTTTTCTATGTAAATTTATTTCAAAAAGAACCTGGTAATTTTGCCCAAATATACACTTTAAGAATAAAGAAATGAATTGAATTTTTATTGAAAATACTTATAATTCTTTAAATTTAAAACCAACAAAAATAACAATTCAATTACATAATACAAGTTTCCTTAGTAGTATTAACAAAAATTTGTAAAACGCAATAATTTATTAGTTTAAATACTTCTAGAAAGCCAAATTACTTTACGTACTATCTGCATTAAAACAATTAAAAAGAACTAAGCAACATTAATAAACTTGCTACCTCTAAAACAATCCATCCCTCTTTTATATGCTTTTAGACTTACGTTAGTTATTACATTTTAACTTTATCCCAATAATTATCTTTTTAACTAAAGTGCCACTGTTCATTAGAAAATAGTTAATCTCCCTAATTTAAAATCACTAAAACGCTCATTTTAGGCTACATTTTAAAAAAGTTCTCAACACTATAACGTTTTCGTAAAAAAGATTACAGCACTATCTGTAGGAAGTACCACTATTTACATAAATTAGCTAAATTATTGACTATTTTATTAAAAATAGATACTAAAAATACATTAAAATTATTTTTTTGGTATACTTTTTTTGATTTTAATATAAATTTCATTTTCCGTCTATTTAATACAGTATCCATTAATAGAATATTTGATCCTATTTATTAAATTACCATTGACCAAATCTATTACCTAACCTCAATTATTAAGTTTATGAAAAAACAAAATTTTAAAATTTATGCATTAACGGCATTACTTATTGGCTTTTATTCGTGTAATTCAAACGATGAAGTAGTGACAGATTCGGCTGCTGGAGCTTCGCAATTTAAAGTAATAAACGTAACACATCACGATGGACATCCGTTCAGTACTGGAAATTCGACTAATTCACCAACTGGGAAGTACGTTGCAAATCCTGGTGGTGGTGTTATGATGCAAGCCTTTTATTGGGATGTTCCTTCTGGCGGAACTTGGTGGAATACAGTAGGCACAAAAGTAACCGAATGGTCAAATGCCGGGATCGGATCAATCTGGTTACCTCCAGCATCCAAAGCACAAAATGGAGCATTTTCTATGGGATATGACCCTACTGACTATTTTGATTTTGGAGATTACAATCAAAATGGCTCAATTGAAACGCGTTTTGGTTCCAAAACAGAATTGGTAAGTTTAATTACTAAAGCACATACCGAAAACATGCAAGTGTATGCTGATATTGTAATTAATCACAATAGCGGAGGGCAATTAGAAAACAATCCTTTTACAGGAACACAAACATATACCAATTTTACTGGTGTAGCCTCAGGAAAATTTCCTAGAACAAGTGCAGATTTTTATAAAAACTCATTCGGAAATAACGACGAAGGAGCATTCGGAGGATTTCCAGATTTATGCCATGCCGCCCCAAATGTTCAAAATTGGCTGTGGTTGAGAACGGATGGTGTAGGTAAATATTACAAAAACACTATGAAATTCGATGGATGGAGATTTGACTATGTAAAAGGTTTTGGTTCATGGGTAGTAAGAGATTGGAATACAAATGTCGGCGGATTTTCTGTTGGTGAATTATGGGATTCAAACGTAAACACATTGAATGATTGGGCGAACAACGCCAACAGTTCTGTATTTGATTTTGCTTGTTATTACAAAATGAATGACGCTTTTGACGGTAATAACCTTGCCCTTTTGAATGATGATATGATGTGGAAAAGAAACCCTTACAAAGCGGTTACTTTTGTTACCAATCATGATACAGATGAAATTTGGAAAAAAGAATTGGCTTATGCTTATATTTTAACTCACGAAGGTTATCCTACTATTTTTTATAGAGATTATGAAGAATGGTTGAATAAAACAAAAATGAACAACCTGATTTGGATTCACAATAACAAAGCTACCGGTACGACTTCTATTTTGTATGCAGATAACGATGAATATGTTGCAAGAAGAAATGGATATAATGGAAATCCTGGATTAGTGGTTTACATTAACAATTCATCCGTTTGGCAAGAAAGATGGATCCAGACTAACTGGGCCAATGCACAAATTAAGGATTTCACTGGTGCTTCGACTTGGCTGCCAACAACACAAGCAGACAAATGGGTAAAAATCCAGTGCCCGCCAAACGGATATTCTGTTTGGTCCATCAACATGTAAATATAAATATTCTAGAGGCTGTTTGAAAAGACAGCCTTTTTTTATTGGTCATTAAATCTTCACAATTTCAATATTGATTTAAAAATTATCAGAATACCGTATTCAAAATTCACATAAGCAATTAAGAGTATAGTATTTTTTTAATTGGCATTTATAAATAGTACTTTTGCAGACTATTTATATTATACATGAGCTTTTTAAAAGAAATACAACGTAGAAGAACTTTCGGGATTATCTCACATCCTGATGCCGGAAAAACAACACTTACTGAGAAACTCCTCCTATTTGGTGGTGCTATTCAAGAAGCGGGTGCTGTAAAAAATAATAAAATCAAAAAAGGCGCTACCAGTGACTTTATGGAAATTGAGCGTCAAAGAGGAATTTCGGTTTCTACTTCGGTTTTGGCATTTAATTATAAAAATAAAAAGATAAACATTCTCGATACTCCTGGGCATAAGGATTTTGCTGAGGACACTTTTAGAACATTAACTGCTGTTGACAGCGTTATTGTTGTAATTGATGTTGCCAAAGGTGTTGAGGAACAAACAGAGAAATTAGTCGCTGTTTGTAGATTGCGTAAAATTCCAATTATCGTATTTATTAATAAATTAGATAGAGAGGGAAAAGATGCTTTTGACTTAATGGACGAAGTGGAACAAAAACTGGGTTTAACGGTTACACCGCTTAGTTTTCCAATAGGAATGGGTTATGACTTTCAAGGAATTTATAATCTTTGGGAACAAAACATCAACATATTTAGCGGTGACAGCCGAAAGAATATAGAGGAAACTATCGCTTTTTCAGATGTTAAAAATCCAGAGTTAGAAAAAATTATTGGTCAAAAACCTGCTGATAAATTACGAGAAGAATTAGAACTAATAGACGAAGTATATCCAAAGTTTGATCGTCAGGATTATTTGGATGGAAAATTACAACCCGTATTTTTTGGTTCTGCTTTAAATAATTTTGGAGTAAGAGAGTTATTGGATTGTTTCGTAGAAATTGCTCCATCACCAAGACCTAAAGAATCAGAAACTCGATTAGTTGATCCAAAAGAAGAGAAAATGACTGGGTTTGTTTTTAAGATCCATGCTAATATGGATCCAAAACACAGAGACCGTCTCGCTTTTATAAAGATTGTATCCGGAACTTTTGAAAGAAATAAACCCTACTATCACGTTCGCCAAAAAAAGAATTTAAAATTTTCCAGTCCAAATGCTTTCTTTGCTGAAAAGAAAGAAATTGTAGATATCTCTTACCCTGGTGATATTGTAGGTTTACACGATACCGGAAATTTCAAAATTGGAGACACTTTAACCGAAGGTGAAATCATGAGTTTCAAAGGAATTCCAAGTTTCTCACCAGAGCATTTCAGATATATCAATAATGCAGATCCAATGAAAGCCAAACAGCTTGATAAAGGAATCGATCAGTTGATGGATGAAGGTGTTGCACAGTTATTTACGTTAGAAATGAATAACAGAAAAATTATTGGAACGGTTGGTGCACTTCAATATGAAGTTATCCAATATCGTTTAGAACATGAATACGGTGCAAAATGTACATATGAAAATTTCCCGGTACACAAAGCATGTTGGGTAAAACCTAACGATCCAAAAAGTGATGAGTTTAAAGAATTTAGAAGAATCAAACAAAAATTCTTGGCACATGATAAATACGGACAATTGGTGTTTTTAGCCGATTCTGATTTTACAATTCAAATGACACAAAATAAATATCCAAACGTTAAATTATATTTTACATCGGAATTTGAATAATTTCAAAATACTATTTCATAAAAAAACGCTAATTTAATAATTAGCGTTTTTTTTATGTTTGGTTATTTAGATCTAAATTTATGCGATTGTACTTTCTAAATTTATTGCTTTCTTCAAAAATGCTTTAATTAACAAACGATTTGGAGCCATTCCAGAAGTCATTATTTGTTTTTTAGCATTAGACGTTTCAGTTGAAATAGTTCGGTTAGGATCTTGTTTAGTCCCCATAAACCAAAGAACAAAATTTATATTTGAAGAAACAGAAATATTTTCTTGTTTTGCTATGGAGTTACTTTCAATTGTATTATTCCCAACTTCACTCTTTTCTATAGTTTGACCAAATACAGAAACATTACAAAACAAAGCAAAAATAACCATTATAAAAATGGGGGTGATTTTAGTATTCTTGTCTTGCTTAGAAAAGTTGTCCATGGAATATTTTTTTTTAAAAGATAACCGTTATCGTTAATTCTTGGGCGAAACTAGACCTTTAAAGCAGTTGTAAAAAATATTCTCGACGAATGGCGTTTTTATCGGTTAAACTGCAAAATCAATATTTTCGTTGGGTTATTCTTTAAAATATTATCAAAATAATTTAAATACTTTTGGGAATTTAATATCAAATCACAAAAAAAAGGCACAAAAAAAGGCTCCCGAGGGAGCCTTTTCTACAATTCTATTACAATTAAGCTTGACCTGCAGGGCCAAAGTTAAGAGGAATTGGAGGTTGTTCTGTGTCTTTTATTTCGCCATGAGCTACTTCAAAACGGTGAATATTTTCTCCAATAGCTTTCAATAATCTTTTAGCATGTTGCGGTGTCAAGACGATTCTTGATTTTACTTTTGCCTTAGGAATACCCGGCATGATACTTACAAAATCTAAAACAAATTCGGAAGAAGAATGATTAATTATTGCCAAATTGGAATAAATTCCTTCAGCGATTTTTTCATCCAACTCAATATTGATTTGCTCTTGTTGTTGATTAGAATTGCTCATACCTTAATAAATATATTCTTCTTTATTAGCCATCATATCATTATAATCTTCTTTTGAACCTACAATTGTATTGTCATATTCTCTCATACCAGTTCCGGCAGGGATTCTATGTCCTACAATTACATTTTCTTTCAATCCTTCTAAGTAATCGATTTTACCCGCAACAGCAGCTTCATTCAATACTTTAGTAGTTTCCTGGAACGATGCAGCAGAGATAAACGATTTAGTTTGAAGCGATGCTCTTGTAATACCCTGTAAAACTGGTGTTGCAGTTGCAGTAACAACATCACGAGCCACAACAAGATTTTTATCTGTACGTTTCAATAAAGAGTTCTCATCACGCAACTCACGAGGCGTAATAATTTGCCCTTCTTTTAATGCACTAGAATCTCCAGCATCTTCAACCACTTTCATACCATATAATTTATCATTTTGAACGATAAAGTCTTTAGTGTGAATTAATTGATCTTCTAAGAATAAAGTATCACCCGGATCTTGTACTCTTACTTTACGCATCATTTGACGTATTACTACTTCAAAATGTTTGTCGTTAATTTTTACCCCTTGCAAACGGTATACTTCTTGAATTTCATTAACCAAATACTGCTGAACAGCTGCTGGTCCTTGAATTCTTAAAATATCATCCGGAGTAATTGCACCATCAGATAAAGGTACACCTGCTCTTACGAAGTCATTTTCTTGAACTAGAATTTGGCTTGATAATTTAACCAAGTATTTTCTAACATCACCAAATTTAGATTCGATAACGATCTCACGGTTACCTCTTTTGATTTTTCCAAAAGAAACAACACCATCAATCTCAGAAACAACAGCTGGATTTGAAGGATTACGAGCTTCTAGCAACTCTGTAATTCTTGGTAAACCTCCTGTAATATCTCCTGATTTAGAAGAACGACGTGGGATTTTTACCAATACTTTACCTGCTTTAATTTTCTCCCCGTTTTCAACCATCAAGTGGGCTCCAACTGGTAAGTTATAAGAACGAATCAATTCATTATCTTTACCGTAAACCAATAAAGTTGGAATTAATTTTTTAGCTCTAGATTCAGAAATTACTTTTTCTTGGAAACCAGTTTGCTCATCAATTTCAACTATGTATGATTGACCTTGCTCTAATTCTTCGTAAGCAATTTTACCCGTGAATTCAGAAACGATAACTCCGTTATATGGATCCCATTTACAAATTACATCTCCTTTAACAACAGATTGACCGTCTTTAACAAAGATACTTGAACCGTAAGGGATATTATTAGTACTTAATAAAATACCTGTTCTTTCATCAATTAATTTTAACTCAGTAGAACGAGATACTACAATATCAACTGCATTACCTTCACTGTCTTCTCCTTTAACCGTTTTTAAATCTTCGATTTCAAGTTTACCATTAAATTTCGTAACGATACTTGATTCTTCAGATATACCACCCGCAACCCCACCAACGTGGAACGTACGTAATGTTAACTGTGTACCAGGTTCTCCAATAGATTGCGCGGCAATAACACCGACAGCTTCTCCTCTTTGAGTCATTTTTCCGGTAGCTAAATTTCTACCGTAACATTTAGCACAAATTCCTTTCAATGCTTCACAAACAAGAGGCGAACGAACTTCCACTTTCTCAATTGGAGAAGCTTCAATTTGTTTCATCAATGCCTCAGTGATTTGCTCACCTGAACGAACTAGTACATCATTAGTTAAAGGATTAATTACGTCTTGTAATGCAACACGTCCTAAAATTCTTTCTCCTAAAGTTTCAACTATTTCCTCATTCTTTTTCAATGCTGATACTTCAACACCTCTAAGAGTACCACAATCGTCAATGTTTACAATAACATCTTGAGACACATCATGCAATCTTCTTGTTAAATATCCTGCATCGGCCGTTTTTAAAGCCGTATCCGCAAGACCTTTACGCGCACCGTGAGTAGAAATAAAGTACTCAAGGATAGAAAGACCTTCTTTAAAGTTCGAAAGAATAGGGTTTTCAATAATTTCACCACCACCAGCAGTAGATTTTTTTGGCTTAGCCATCAAACCACGCATACCAGTTAACTGACGAATTTGTTCTTTGGAACCCCTTGCTCCAGAATCAAGCATCATATACACCGAGTTAAAACCTTGTTGGTCTTCTCTAATGTTTTTCATTGCTAATTCTGTCAATTGAGCATTTGCTGAAGTCCATACATCAATAACTTGGTTGTAACGTTCGTTATTAGTAATAAGACCCATGTTATAATTTACAGAAATTCCTTGAACTTGTTCTCTGGCATCTGCAATTAATTTAGGTTTTTGATCTGGAATTCTAATATCACCAAGAGAGAATGACAATCCACCTTTGAAGGCAAATTTGTAACCCATATCTTTCATATTATCCAAGAAAGCCGCAGTTGTAGGTACATCGGTAGCGCTTAAAACGTGTCCGATAATATCTCTAAGGTTTTTCTTAGTCAATACATCATTGATATATCCAGCTGCTTCAGGCACTACTTCGTTAAATAATACACGACCAGCAGTAGTTTTAATAATTTGGTAAACTAAGTCACCAGCTTCATTAAAATGTTTTGCTCTAATTTTCACAGAAGCATTCAATTCTAATCTACCTTCATTCAAAGCAATATTTACTTCTTCAGCAGAATAAAAAGTGATTCCTTCTCCTAAAATTTTAAGCTCAGGAGTAGATAAACGTTCTTTGGTCATATAATATAGACCCAAAACCATATCCTGAGAAGGTACCGTAATTGGAGCTCCATTTGCAGGATTCAGAATATTGTGAGAACCCAACATTAATAGTTGCGCTTCCAAAATAGCTTCTGGTCCTAATGGCAAGTGAACTGCCATTTGATCCCCATCAAAATCCGCATTAAATGCAGTACAAACTAGAGGGTGCAATTGGATTGCTTTTCCTTCAATTAATTTTGGTTGGAATGCTTGGATACCTAATCTGTGCAAAGTAGGAGCACGATTCAGTAATATTGGGTGACCTTTAATTACATTTTCAAGGATATCCCAAACTACAGGCTCTTTCTTATCTATTATTTTTTTAGCTGATTTAACCGTTTTTACAATTCCTCTTTCTATCAATTTACGGATAACGAAAGGTTTGTATAATTCTGCTGCCATATCTTTTGGGATACCACACTCAGATAATTTCAATTCAGGTCCAACAACAATTACCGAACGAGCAGAATAATCCACACGTTTTCCAAGTAAATTTTGACGGAAACGTCCTTGTTTACCTTTAAGGGAATCAGATAATGATTTTAATGGTCTGTTTGATTCTGTTTTTACTGCAGATGCTTTACGAGTATTATCGAAAAGTGAATCTACAGATTCCTGCAACATACGTTTTTCGTTTCTTAAGATAACTTCTGGAGCTTTAATCTCCATTAATCTTTTCAAACGGTTATTACGTATAATTACACGACGGTATAAGTCATTTAAATCTGAAGTTGCAAAACGACCTCCATCAAGTGGCACAAGCGGACGTAGTTCTGGTGGAATAACTGGTACCACTTTCATAATCATCCATTCCGGACGGTTCTCACGGTTCAAGTTAGACTCACGGAAAGATTCAACAACTTGCAATCTTTTTAACGCTTCAGTTTTACGTTGTTTAGACGTTTCATTGTTAGCATTGTGTCTTAATTGGTAAGACAATTGATCTAAATCAATTCTTGCTAATAAGTCCATGATACACTCTGCTCCCATTTTGGCAACAAATTTATTAGGATCAAAATCGTCAAGATACTGGTTATCAGCAGGAAGCGTATCTAAAATATTTAAATATTCTTCTTCTGTCAAAAAGTCTAATCTTTGTACTGATTCACCTTCTGCATTTTTAGCAATACCTGCTTGGATTACTACGTATCTTTCGTAGTAAATAATCATATCTAATTTCTTAGATGGAAGACCTAGGATATAACCAATTTTGTTTGGAAGAGAACGGAAATACCAGATATGAGCAATTGGTACAACAAGATTGATGTGACCTACTCTGTCTCTACGTACTTTTTTCTCAGTAACTTCGACACCACAACGGTCACAGATGATTCCTTTGTAACGTATTCTTTTGTATTTACCACAAGCACATTCGAAATCTTTAACTGGTCCGAAAATACGCTCACAGAAAAGACCATCACGCTCTGGTTTGTGCGTTCTGTAGTTGATTGTTTCTGGCTTTAATACTTCACCTCTTGACTCTTTCAAGATCGATTCAGGAGAAGCAAGGCCGATTGAGATTTTATTAAACCTTTTTACAGGGTTTTTATCTTTATTGTTATTATTTCTATTATTCATCATAGCTTTTACTATTGATTTATTTGCAATTAAAAATTGATTGTAGATTTATGATTTACTTAAATCATTAAACTATTACCTCGAATTACTTCTCTAAACTTCAAACAAAAAAATTTTGAAGTGCTAATTATAAAACCTCTTGGTTCTAAATAAAAAATCGGAACGGGTTACGGGTATAAATCCTAAAAACTTTTATAAATGAGTAATCAGTCCCGATAAAAATCGAGACTGATTGCTTCAAATATTATTTATTCTTCTAAACGAATGTCAAGTCCAAGACCTTTTAATTCATGCATTAATACATTGAATGATTCAGGTAATCCTGGCTCTGGCATAGATTCACCTTTAACGATTGCCTCATAAGTTTTAGCTCTACCGATAACATCATCAGACTTCACAGTCAAGATTTCTCTAAGAGTACTTGACGCTCCATAAGCCTCAAGTGCCCAAACCTCCATCTCTCCAAAACGTTGACCTCCAAATTGAGCTTTACCTCCAAGTGGTTGTTGTGTAATCAACGAGTATGGACCTATAGAACGTGCGTGCATTTTATCGTCAACCATGTGTCCAAGTTTCAACATGTAGATAACTCCTACTGTTGCCGCTTGATGGAAACGCTCTCCTGTACCACCATCATATAAATGTGTATGTCCAAAACGTGGTACTCCAGCTTCGTCAGTCAATTCATTAATTTGATCTAAAGTTGCTCCGTCAAAAATTGGTGTAGCAAATTTTCTACCCAAATTCTGTCCTGCCCAACCTAAAACAGTCTCATAAATTTGACCAATGTTCATACGTGAAGGTACACCTAATGGGTTCAACACGATATCAACTGGTGTTCCGTCTTCAAGGAAAGGCATATCTTCATGACGAACAATACGAGCAACAATACCTTTGTTACCGTGACGTCCTGCCATTTTATCCCCAACTTTCAGTTTACGTTTCTTAGCAATATAAATTTTAGCTAATTTCAAAATTCCAGCTGGTAATTCATCTCCAACAGTAATAGTGAATTTCTCTCTACGTAAAGCACCTTGTAAATCGTTCAATTTAATTTTATAGTTATGAATTAAATCATTAACCATTTTATTGGCAGCATCATCTGCTACCCATTGACCTTTACTTAAGTGAGCAAAATCTTCAACAGCATAAAGCATTTTTTGAGTATATTTTTTACCTTTTGGTAAAACTTCTTCACCCAAATCATTCATTACACCTTGAGATGTTTTTCCGTTTACGATCAAGAAAAGTTTCTCCACTAATTTGTCTTTTAATTCAACAAATTTAACTTCAAACTCCATTTCAAGTGCTCCTAAAGCATCTTTGTCTTGCGTACGTTTACGTTTATCTTTTACCGCTCTTGCGAACAATTTTTTGTCTAAAACTACACCATGTAAAGAAGGAGAAGCTTTTAACGAAGCATCTTTTACATCACCTGCTTTATCCCCGAAGATTGCACGAAGCAATTTCTCTTCCGGAGTAGGATCTGATTCCCCTTTTGGAGTAATTTTTCCGATAAGAATGTCACCAGGTTTAACCTCGGCTCCAATTCTAATCATACCATTCTCATCCAAATCTTTAGTAGCTTCTTCAGAAACGTTTGGTATATCATTCGTTAATTCTTCGTTACCTAATTTAGTATCTCTAACTTCTAATGAATAATCATCAACGTGAATAGAGGTAAAAATATCGTCACGAACTACTTTTTCAGAAATTACAATCGCATCCTCAAAGTTGTATCCTTTCCATGGCATAAATGCAACTTTTAGGTTTCTACCTAAAGCTAATTCACCATTTTGAGTCGCATATCCTTCTGACAATACTTGTCCAGGAACCACTCTATCCCCTTTTCTTACGATAGGTTTTAGATTGATACTTGTACCTTGATTGGTTTTTCTAAATTTAATTAGATTGTATGTTTTTTCATCAGGCTCAAAACTTACCATTCTTTCTTCCTCAGAACGATCGTATTTGATAGTGATAATATTTGCATCTACATATTCAATAACTCCATCTCCTTCAGCGTTAATTAAAACTCTAGAATCAGAAGCAACTTGACGCTCTAAACCAGTTCCAACGATTGGAGCTTCAGGACGGATTAATGGTACGGCCTGACGCATCATGTTAGATCCCATCAAGGCTCTATTCGCATCATCATGTTCTAAGAAAGGAATCAAGGAAGCTGAGATAGAAGCAATTTGGTTTGGCGCAACATCGGTATAATCTACTCTTGTTGGTTCAATTACCGGGAAATCACCTTCTTGACGTGCAATTACGTCTTCTGCAGTAATTTTTCCAGTAGCATCCATTTGAATGTTTGCCTGAGCAATCATCATTCCTTCTTCTTCTTCTGCGCTTAAGTACACTGGAGTAGAAACTAAATCTACAGTTCCGTTAGTTACTTTACGGTAAGGTGTTTCGATGAAACCCATTCCGTTTACTTTAGCATAAACACCTAGAGAAGATATCAAACCAATGTTTGGTCCCTCAGGAGTTTCAATTGGACATAAACGTCCGTAATGCGTATAGTGAACGTCACGTACCTCAAATCCTGCTCTTTCTCTCGAAAGTCCACCTGGTCCTAGTGCAGATAATCTTCTTTTGTGTGTAATCTCCGCTAGTGGATTCGTTTGATCCATAAACTGAGACAACTGGTTTGTTCCAAAGAAAGAGTTGATAACAGATGATAATGTTTTAGCATTAATCAAATCTATTGGTGTAAACACCTCGTTATCTCTAACGTTCATACGCTCTCTAATAGTTCTAGCCATACGTGCTAAACCAACACCGAATTGTTGAGACAATTGTTCACCAACTGTTCTAACACGACGGTTTGATAAGTGATCAATATCATCTATCTCTGCTTTAGAGTTGATTAATTCGATCAAATATTTTACAATGGTAATGATATCTTCTTTGGTAAGCACTTGCTTTTCCATTGGAATATCTAAACCAAGTTTTTTGTTCATTCTATAACGACCTACTTCACCTAAGTTGTAACGTTGATCAGAGAAGAACAATTTATCAATAATACCACGAGCAGTTTCTTCATCAGGCGGTTCCGCGTTACGCAATTGTCTGTAGATATGCTCAACAGCTTCTTTTTCAGAATTTGTTGGATCTTTTTGAAGCGTATTGTGAATAATAGCATAATCCCCTTGATTAGCATCTTCTTTATGCAACAAAATAGATTTAACGTTAGAATCAATAATCTCTTCCACATTATCTTTATCGATAATTGTATCTCTATCAAGAATTATTTCGTTACGTTCGATAGAAACTACCTCACCAGTATCTTCATCTACGAAATCTTCATGCCATGTGTTCAATACACGAGCAGCCAATTTTCTACCGATATATTTTTTAAGTCCTGTTTTAGAAACTTTAATTTCCTCTGCAAGATCAAAAATCTCTAGGATATCCTTGTCTCTTTCGAATCCAATTGCACGGAATAAAGTTGTTACAGGTAATTTTTTCTTTCTGTCGATATAAGCATACATTACACTGTTTATATCTGTAGAAAATTCTATCCAAGAACCTTTAAAAGGAATTACTCTGGCAGAATATAATTTTGTTCCATTTGCATGGAATGATTGACCAAAGAAAACACCAGGTGATCTATGTAATTGCGAAACAACTACACGCTCAGCACCATTTATAACAAAGGTACCGCTTGGTGTCATGTAAGGGATTGTACCAAGATAAACATCTTGAACAATAGTTTCAAAATCCTCATGTTCCGGATCTGTACAATACAGTTTTAACCTTGCTTTTAAAGGCACACTGTAAGTAAGACCTCTTTCTATACATTCTTGAATTGTATAACGTGGTGGATCTACAAAATAATCAAGGAATTCCAATACAAAGTTATTTCTTGTATCAGTAATTGGGAAGTTTTCCATGAAGGTATTGTAAAGCCCTTCGTCGCCTCTTTCGTCAGATTTAGTTTCTAATTGAAAAAAATCTTTAAACGATTTAACCTGAACATCTAGAAAATCTGGATAATCGGGAATATTTTTTGTTGAGGCAAAATTCAATCTTTCAGTTTGATTTGTTATCATCAATGGACAAAATTTTGATTAAAAAAGTAATTTTTTTGTACAAATATTAATTTACTTATACGTTCTTTTACAACCATTACATCTTTAAAAACCAATTTAAGATAACTACTTTCTTATTATCTGTTAATTTTTTTTCCTCGTAATGGCTAAAATGAATTGATTATAAAAGACTAATTTGTAATAATACAAGGTAGACTTTGTTATACGAAAAATGGTTTAGGTCTTTGGATTTGCATCCAAGACCTAAACCTAATTCTCAAAAAGAGTTAAACTATTTAAGTTCAACCTCAGCTCCAGCTTCTTCTAAAGATTTTTTAAGCCCTTCAGCTTCTTCTTTAGAAACACCTTCTTTTACATTACTTGGTGCGCTGTCAACTACATCTTTAGCTTCTTTCAAACCTAAACCTGTAAGTTCTTTTACTAATTTCACAACTGCTAATTTAGAAGCACCTGCTGCTTTTAATACAACTGTAAATTCTGTTTGAACGTCTTCAGCAGCAGCTTCACCACCACCTGAAACTACTACAGCTGCAGCAGCTGGTTCGATTCCGTACTCATCTTTTAATATTGTTGCTAATTCGTTAACTTCTTTTACCGTTAGGTTAACTAATTGTTCTGCGAATTGTTTCAAATCTGCCATTTTTTCTATCGTTTTAAAATGATTTGTAAAAATATAATTTATTTATTGTGCGCTTTTTTAAATAAAAACTAGAGTAAAACTCTATTTTTATTATGCTTCCACTTCTTCTGTAGCCTCTTCGCTTTTTGCAAATTGGTTCTGAAGAGCAGAAATAACTCTTTGTGCTGGTGACTGCAATAATCCAATAAGTTCGCCGATAAGCTCTTCCTTAGATTTAATAGTTGCTAATGCATCTAATTGATCGTCTCCAATATATATTTCAGCATTAATATAAGCCCCCTTCAATAAAGGTTTAGCTGATTTTTTTCTGAAATCTTTTATTATCTTACCAGGAGCGTTTGCTATGTCAGAAATGAATATAGCGCTATTACCAGTCAAAACTGAAGGTAAATCTCCATAATCATTAGCTGAAGCTTCCATTGCTTTTGCAAGCAAAGTATTTTTAACAACTTCTAATTTTATACCTGCTTTAAAACAAGCTCTTCTCAAGTTTGAAGTAGTCTCTGCATTAAGTCCAGAAATATCAGATACATAAACAATGTTTGTACCAGCTAACTGTGCAGTTAAAACTTCAATCGCGATTGATTTTTCTTCTCTAGTCATACTAAAAATTTTTAACTACCAATTATACTGCTTTAGGATCCAATGCAATTGCAGGACTCATAGTGCTAGTTAGGTAAATACTTTTGATGTAAGTTCCTTTAGCCGCAGTTGGTTTAAGTTTGATTAATGTTTGAATAATTTCGTGAGCATTGTCAACAATTTGTTCAGCTCCAAAAGAAACTTTACCAATTCCTGCATGCACTATACCAGTTTTGTCAACTTTAAAGTCAATTTTACCAGCTTTTACCTCTTGAACAGCTTTTGCAACATCCATAGTTACAGTACCTGTTTTAGGGTTAGGCATTAAACCTCTAGGTCCTAAAATACGACCTAATGGACCTAATTTACCCATAACAGAAGGCATCGTGATAATTACATCAACATCTGTCCAACCGTCTTTAATTTTTTGTAAATAATCGTCAAGACCTACATAGTCTGCACCCGCTGCTAAAGCTTCCGCTTCTTTATCCGGAGTAACCAATGCTAATACTTTAACGTCTTTACCAGTTCCATGAGGTAATGTTACCACACCTCTTACCATTTGATTCGCTTTTCTTGGATCTACACCCAATCGAACTGCGATGTCAACAGACTCATCAAATTTTGCGGAAGAAACTACTTTTATTAATGCCGCAGCATCTTTAAGAGAATATAGTTTGTTCTTTTCAATTTTTGAAGCAGCCTCTTTTTGCTTTTTTGTCAATTTTGCCATGTTTTTCTCTTAATTAAAAAGGAGAATCTCCTGATACAGTTATACCCATAGATCTAGCTGTTCCAGCAACCATACTCATTGCAGACTCCATAGTGAATGCATTTAAGTCTGGCATCTTGTCTTCAGCAATAGCTCTAATTTGTTCCCAAGTAACACTAGCTACTTTTTTACGATTAGGCTCACCAGAACCAGATTTTAGCTTTGCAGCTTCCATTAACTGAACTGCTGCCGGAGGAGTTTTTACAACAAAATCAAATGATTTGTCTTTATACACAGTAATTTGTACTGGGCATATTTTGCCGGGTTTATCTTGAGTTCTAGCATTAAATTGCTTACAGAACTCCATGATGTTTACCCCAGCAGCTCCTAAAGCAGGTCCAACCGGTGGCGATGGATTCGCAGCACCTCCCTTAACTTGTAGTTTAACTACCTTACTAATTTCTTTAGCCATTTTTTAAAAAATTTAACACAACAATCATTGGAAGCGATTGTGGTGGATATTATAGATGTAACAAAAATTATACTTTTTCAACTTGCATAAAACTTAATTCCAACGGTGTTTTTCTTCCGAAAATCTTCACCATTACCTCAAGTTTACGCTTTTCTTCGTTAATTTTCTCAACAGTACCGTTGAAACCATTAAACGGACCATCAACAACTTTTATAGTTTCCCCTAAGTTGAATGGTATGGATCGAGTATCTGTGTTAACAGCTAACTCATCAACTTTACCCAACATTCTGTTTACCTCAGAGACTCTTAACGGAACAGGTTCTCCATTTTTTGTTTCACCTAAAAAACCAATAACACTTGTTATAGACTTAATAATATGAGGTATTTCTCCAATCAGGTTTGCTTCAATCATAACATAACCAGGAAAATATACTTTATCCTTGATTATTTTTTTTCCTTCTTTAACAGTAACCACTTTCTCAGTAGGAACCAAAACCTGCGAAACATAATCACCCATACCTAATCTTGCGATTTCAGTTTCGATGTATGCTTTCACTTTATTTTCCTGTCCACTTACTGCTCTAACGACATACCACTTTTTTATACTACTATCTGCCATAACAAAAAAATTATGCTTTTATCCAGTTAAAAAATCCAGCTAATGCTTTTGCAAAAATTTCATCAACTCCCCAAGTTGCCAAAGCGAATACCACTGAAAATACAGCCACAACAATTGTTAGACGTTGTACTTCAGCCCAAGCCGGCCAAGTTACATTTGACTTTAACTCCTCAAATGCTTCTGATATGTAATTAACAACTTTTGTCATTATGATTTAGTTTATTTGCACGGGCGGAGGGATTCGAACCCCCATCAACGGTTTTGGAGACCGCTATTCTACCCTTGAACTACGCCCGTAGTAAAAAGCCAGCAACAACCAAAGCGGTTACTGGCTTTAAAATTTATTTATAGGATTAAGCTACTATCTCCGTCACCTGACCAGCACCTACTGTCCTACCACCTTCACGGATAGCGAAACGTAAACCAACATTTAATGCAATTGCGCTAAGCAATACAACATCAATTGTTAAGTTATCCCCAGGCATAACCATTTCTACACCTGTTGGCAAAGTAATGATACCTGTTACGTCAGTTGTACGTACGTAAAACTGTGGACGGTAGTTATTATGAAATGGTGTGTGACGACCACCTTCTTCTTTTTTCAAGATATAAACCTCCGCTTTGAAAGTAGCGTGTGGCTTAACTGAACCTGGCTTACAAATAACCATTCCTCTTTTGATGTCTTCTTTCTGAATCCCTCTTAAAAGAATACCTACGTTATCTCCTGCTTCACCTCTATCAAGGATTTTACGGAACATCTCAACTCCAGTAATAGTAGAAGTTAATTTTTCAGCTCCCATACCAATGATTTCAACTGGATCTCCAGTATTAGCAACTCCTGTTTCAATACGACCTGTAGCTACAGTTCCACGACCAGTGATTGAGAACACATCTTCAACAGGCATTAAGAAAGGTTTTGCAACATCTCTTACTGGCTCTTCGATCCAAGAATCTACAGCCGCCATCAATTCAAGAATTTTTGGTACCCAAACTGGATCATTATTTAATCCACCTAAAGCTGAACCTTGAACAACAGGACCATTATCTCCATCATATTCATAGAAAGATAACAAGTCTCTGATTTCCATCTCAACTAATTCAAGTAATTCCTCATCATCAACCATATCCACTTTGTTCATGAATACAACCATTCTAGGAATACCTACTTGACGACCTAAAAGGATATGCTCACGTGTTTGTGGCATAGGACCATCAGTCGCAGCAACTACAAGAATAGCACCATCCATTTGAGCAGCACCTGTAACCATGTTTTTTACGTAATCCGCGTGACCTGGACAGTCAACGTGAGCGTAATGACGATTAGCAGTTTCATACTCAACGTGAGATGTATTAATTGTAATACCTCTTTCTTTTTCTTCTGGAGCATTATCAATTTGATCAAATGATTTTGCTTGACAGTAACCTGCATCAGACAATACTTTTGTAATTGCCGCAGTTAATGTCGTTTTTCCGTGATCCACGTGCCCAATTGTTCCAATGTTTAAATGGGGCTTGTTACGGTTAAAATTTTCCTTTGCCATTTTACTTAATTTTTAATCTTAGTTATATATTAATTTCTATTTCCTACTTACTTGAGCCAATGTCGGGAATTGAACCCGAGACCTCTTCCTTACCAAGGAAGCACTCTACCCCTGAGCTACACCGGCAGAATCCTTGATGTCAGAATTTGATTTGAGATTTCAGATTAAAAAAAAAATTTAAAACCTTAATTTCAACATCTACTTTATTCTGTGGGGAGAGCAGGATTCGAACCTGCGAAGTTTACACAGCAGATTTACAGTCTGCCCTCGTTGGCCGCTTGAGTATCTCCCCTACTTTTATTATTGTCAAACCGCTACAGTTTTGAGCCGGCGGAGGGACTCGAACCCACGACCTGCTGATTACAAATCAGCTGCTCTAGCCAACTGAGCTACGCTGGCGAATCAATAAAAAAAGTCCGCTATTTCTAACGGACTGCAAATGTAGAGATTTTATCTCTGATTCAAAACATTTTTTAAAAAAAATTTATATTAAATATGTGAACTTATTTTTTCTTTCCTTTTCACCAACAATCTTTCTAAAGATTCAGCACAAAGCTCCACTGCTTCTTCAAAAATTTTACACTGCTTTTTAACTACAAAATCATCTCCCGGAACATTAATTTTTATCTCGGCAATTTTATTCTCTTTATCGCTTGTCTTTTCAACTTTCAAAAAAACATCTGCCGATACTACTTTATCGTAATATTTTTCTAATTTGTCCATTCTTTCTTGAACAAAATCTACCAGTTTTTTGTCAACAGTAAAGTTAACCGCTTGAACATTTACCTTCATAATCAATTTTTTTAATAGTTAAACATTTTCGAATTACTTCTGATTCCTTGGGTGCGCATCTTTATATACTTTCTTTAGTTCTGACAAACTATTGTGCGTATATATTTGTGTTGATGCCAGACTGGAATGTCCCAATAATTCTTTCACCGAATTCAAATCAGCCCCGTTATTTAATAGATGAGTAGCAAACGAATGTCGCAATATATGCGGACTCTTTTTTACTTTCTCAGAGACAGCACTAAAGTAAGAATTTATTAACCGATACACAAAGGTATCATTCAATTTTAACCCTTTTTTTGTGAGAAAAAAAAATTCATTATCCACGATAGATTCCAAACACAATCGCTCTTTCATATACAACGAGAATTGCTTTGTGATTATTGGCAAAACCGGAAGTATTCTTTCTTTATTTCTTTTACCCAAAACCTTTATCGTACAACTTGACAAATCAACATTCATTAACTTTAAATTAATCAACTCAGCTCTTCTCATACCAGTAGTGTAAAACAAATCGACTATAAGTTTATTTCTAATATCTTCAAAACCTGCTGGATTTTGCATGTGAGTTAATGCATCTGCAACTTCTTTTTCAGAAAATGGGATTTGAAGTGTCTTAGAAGTCTTTAGCGCTTTGTGTTTCAATAGCGGACTGACTTCAATTTGTTTTGTTTTTAATAAAAATTTGTAAAATGCTTTTAAGGACGCAATCTTTCTATTAACAGTTACATTTGACAAGCTATCATCAACAAGCGACACAATCCAACTTCTAATTTGATTATAGTTTACCTGATCTATATTCTCTTGATCAAATTGAAGTTTATTGAATGTCTCGAAGTATCCTAAATCAGTCAAATACGCATTTACAGTATGCGGAGAATATTTCTTCTCCATTTGTAGATAATCCCGAAATGCGTCTTTATTGTTCATAAAAAAACCGTTAGCATCAAAGTTATAAAACTTTTAATGACTAACGGTAATTTATTTTAATAGATATTGACTAACTCTCTAAGTTATCTCTCATATTTTGGATATAAGCCGCTTTTTGAATTTTGATTCTATTCGTTACTGAAGGCTTAATAAAAGCAGTACGTGCTCTTAGTTGACGAACAGTTCCTGTTTTATCAAATTTTCTTTTGTAACGTTTTAACGCTCTATCGATATTTTCTCCGTCTTTAATTGGTATAATTAACATAATATAGACACCCCCTTTCTTTAGGTTGCAAAAGTAATCAAACTTTTGAATTATGAGTTATGAATATAGATTTATTTTTTAATTAAATTTCGAGACAATCAGATCTTTAAATTGTCAGACTAAATAAATTAATCTATAATTCAAAGACGTATTTTTTGACTGTTTTAATAGCGAAAAAAGCCAAGTTACAATTTCTTGCTTCTTGGCTCTATATTCTATTCTTTATATTCAAAAAAGTTATTATTCTACAGCTGGCTTATAATTTTGTTTATCAATTATCATTTTCGATAAAATCTCCTTAAGGATTTCTGAAGTTCCACCTCCAATTGGTCCCAAACGACTATCTCTAAATAAACGTGCTAACGGATAATCTTCCATATAGCCATAACCGCCTAACATTTGCAAGCAACTATAAATTGTTTCATCAGCCACTTTTGTAGATTTTAATTTGGCCATTGTAGCCTCCTTGACCACATATTCTCCTTTATCTAATCGGGCTACCGCAGCATAATTAAACACTTTACAATGCTCAACATCTGTCGCATGCTCTACTAATGTATGCCTTAACGCTTGAAACTTATCTATTGTTCTGCCAAATGCTTCTCGTTGTGACATGTATTCTATTGTATACTCAATTGCATACTCAGCTCTAGCGTGCGCATTTATTGCCATAATCAATCGCTCTAAAGCAAAATGCTGCATAATATAAGGGAACCCTTTACCTTCTTCGCCCATTAAGTTTTCAACGGGAATTTCGACATTATCAAATGCAATTTCAGCAGTATCTGAAGCTCTCCAACCTAATTTATCCAGTTTTACAGTAGAAATCCCTTTAAGGTTACTATCCATCACAAACATGCTAATACCTTTGTTTCCAAGCTCCGGACTCGTTTTTGCAGCAACTACATAATAATCCCCATAAACACCGTTAGTTATAAATGTTTTAGAACCATTAATAACATATTTATCTCCTTTTCTCACAGCAGTAGTACGCATACCCGCAACATCACTACCTCCAAAAGGTTCTGTAATACACAATGCTCCTATTTTATCACCAGAAATACTTGGTACTAAATAGTCTTGTTTAATTCGCTCATCACCTTCCGCATTCAAATGCGTCATTGCTAAATAAGAATGCGCCCACATAGCGGCGGCAAAACCAGAAGATTTTATTTTTTGAAGTTCTTCTAAAAAAATTACGGTGTAAAATAAATCTAAATTCAATCCACCATAAACCTCCGGATAACGTATTCCGAAAAAACCCATTTCTCCAAACTTTTTCCATATAAAACGCTCAATTGTACCCGATTTTTCCCATTTCTCAATATGTGGCACAACTTCTTTCTGTAAAAAATCTTTTAAACTCTTTCTAAATAATTGATGTTCTTCCGTAAAAAATGTTGAATCCATATAAATAATATTTTTTTTTATTTTAATAAGTTGTAGTAATCTATTTTTTTAATTAAAGTCAAAAAACAGGTTTTTTTGTTCCAAATTTTAGTGCTTTCAGTCAATACGACTACTACTTATTAGAAAAACTAAAATCAGTAGCAAAAAGACACTTTTGTAGCCAATCAAAAAACAAACAAACCACTTATTTATGCACTTTTAATTAAAAACCAAATATAGTTCTATTATTTTTACTTTATCAACAGGAAACCCCTTAATTTTTGTTAAATCCTCAATGTTTTTAATATCTCCATTCATGCTTCTGTAGGTTACAATTTCTTTTGCCAATGGGTACCTGAAATAAGAAAATTGAGAAAGCTCTTTTAATGAAGCGTTATTAATATCTATCTTTTTAAAATTTGGCAGCACCAACACCTTAAAATGAGCACTTAAATTCTCAATAACTTCTGGCGATAATCCCCAAACATCTTTCATCTGCTCCATAGAAACAAATCCTCCAAGATTTTCCTTTTGTTTTAAAATCCGAAGGGAAATTGCTTCGCCTATGCCATAAATTTTTATCAAATCTTCTTTTGTGGCTTTATTGATATCGATAAAAACTATTTTCTCTTTTTCGGCGAAAGCCTCATTTGAATATCTCTTATAAGATTTAAACTGTTTCTTATTATTTACCCAATCCGGAAATTTAAAAAGGTGCGCTATTGAATTTAATAACGAATCCGAAACCTGAGTTACGTTTTGGAATTCCTTAGCTGAATTAACGTATTTATTCTCTTTTCTAAAAGCCAACAGACGGTCAATCTCTTGAACAGACATTCCTAACTTATAGCCTTTGTAGTCCGTAATAAAATTAGGATTGAAAAGATAAATTTTGGGTGACTCTTTTTTTTCCATTTTCATAGAATCTATTTGAGATTGCAGCGAAAGCCACTTCTGTTTTTCTGGAAACTCTTTTGCCAAAGCGCTAAAATTTACAAAAAAATAGAGAATCTGTAAAACTATAATGATTCCACACAACACAAAAACGCCTTTACGCTGTTCTCGTGAAAAAATAAAGTATCCACTTATTATTTTAAAACTCATACTTTGTGACTATATTAGTGTTATCTCATTTTTTTCTAAAATCTAAAAATAAGAAATATTTTACTACATTCCAGCTTCTTTAAAAAATATTCGAAAGACAAAAATGACAGATATGAAAACCAAATGCATTTAACAGTTAGTTTATTCTAAAAAAAGGCATCTTACTAAAAGACCAAAGCCTATAAAACATTGCTGAATTATAATTTTATGACTTAAATCCTAATTATTATTTTTATTTTTTATAAAAAACAATACATTTGGTGCTTAATAACAAAAAAACCATAAAACATGTCTATTTGGAAAAGAAAACCATTGGCTCAGCTTTTAGCAGAAGCAGCCGATTCTGAAAAGGGATTAAAAAGAACATTAACCGCTTGGACTCTAATCGCATTAGGAATTGGTGCCATCATAGGCGCAGGATTGTTTGTAAGAACAGCAATGGCTGCTTCACAAAATGCAGGACCATCTGTAACAATAGCTTTTGTTGTTGCTGCAATTGGATGCGCATTAGCGGGATTGTGTTACGCAGAACTTTCTTCTTCAATACCAATTTCTGGTAGCGCCTACACCTACACCTACGCAACTATGGGTGAATTTTTAGCCTGGATCATTGGTTGGGATTTAATTCTTGAATATGCAGTAGGAGCTGCCACGGTAGGAATCGCGTGGAGCGAATACTTAAACAATTTACTGGTCAATGTGCTCCATATGAGTCCAATTCCTTATTCATTATCGCATTCACCATTTCAGACTGATGCAGTAACTGGAGAACACGGAATGATCAACATCCCTGCTTTATTTATCGTTAGTGTTATTAGTTTATTACTAATAAAAGGAATACAAGAATCCGCTTTTGTAAATGGAATCATTGTAATCGTAAAAGTTGCTATTGTAATAATGATTATTATTATAGGATGGCATTTTGTAAATCCAGCAAATCACACTCCTTACATTCCAGCAAGTTCAATTTTCACAGATGAACATGGAATCGATCATAAATTTGGAGGATTTTGGGGAATAATTGGAGCAGCTGGAACCGTTTTCTTTGCTTTTATTGGATTTGATGCAGTAAGTACAGCTGCACAAGAAACAATAAATCCAAAAAGAAATATGCCAATAGGTATTCTAGGATCTCTAGCGATTTGTACTGTATTATACATTCTTTTTGCTCACGTATTAACTGGTGTTGCAACAATTGAAGATTTCAGAACTGGAGGAAAAGAAGCTTCTGTAGCATTTGCAATTAATAAATATATGATTGGATATGCTTGGTTAGGTCAATTAGTGACTGTGGCAATTTTAGCAGGGTTTTCTTCTGTGATTTTAGTTATGCTACTAGGACAATCAAGAGTATTTTATGCGATGGGTAAAGATGGTTTATTGCCTAAAGTGTTTAGTGATTTGCACCCAAAATACAAAACTCCATACAAAGCAAATATTGCAATTTTAGTAATTGTTGGTTTATTTGCTGCTTTTATTCCTGGAGATATCGTAGGAGACATGACAAGTATAGGAACATTATTTGCCTTTTCACTTGTGTGTGTTTCTGTTATTATTCTTAGAAAGAAAGAACCAAATATGGTAAGAGAATTCAAAACTCCATTTGTACCTTTAGTTCCTATTTTAGGGGTTATCACTTGTGTGTTAATGATGGCTGGTTTAGGCTGGACGAACTGGTTAAGACTTTTTGCATGGATGGCAATAGGTGTTATAATCTATTTTGTATACGGAAAGAAAAATAGCGTGTTAAACAATCCAAAAGAATAATTTTATTCTATAAACTAAAAAGGGACTATAAAGTATTCAACTTTATAGTCCCTTTTTTTATACATCTGAGTTTCATTTACAAATCAAAAACCGAAGTGCGTTTAGCCCGAATTAAATCTTTCAGACGAATCCAAAAGGCCAACGTCAAATAAACCGCAAACCACAATCCTACAGTAACAAAGGATAAGTATATAAAAAACAATCTTACGCTACTGGCACGCATTCCTAATGTGTCAGCTAAACGCGAAGAAACATGAAATCCATGTTTTTCAAAAAAGAATTTAAGCTTAATAATTGCAGACATTTTATGAATTAAGAATTAAGACAAAATTACAAAATTATCCTATTCACGATTTTCTAATTACTAATTATTTTTTTTCAATAATTCAATCCCAACAGCACATTCTAAACATTTACTTTTATTGCAATACTCATTTTTAAGTTGCAACAAAGATTGCGTCTCAAAAGCACTTTTTGCTTTTATTCCAAAAAAGCTAAATTTATCAACAATGGCATTTTTCTCCGGAGCTACTTCATTTAAAAGACTTATTAAATCCTCAGAAATTTCCTTTCCTTGACTTTTTGCATAAGCAAACTGTAGCGGAATTATCGTATTTATAATAATCAAATCAATAAAAGATTTAGAAAGTAATTTCTTTTTCTTCGGGCTTTCCTTATCAAAATGGTAATGATTTAACCAATAGTCTGAAGCAGATACCTGAAACACTTCATAAATGTCCTTTAACGAACTCAATGTATTTATTTTCGAAAATAAATTTTGCTGACTGTGATATAAATTAGCTAATTGTGATAATCTAATTGTTGGGAAATTATCAGGACGATGCTTAAAAAACTGAACTGGTTCTATAGCATTTTTCTCCAATTGATATTTATGCAACAAATAAAAATACCTGAATTTCAAATCTTTAAAATAATTATCTTCTTTTTCTGAATCCAAT
This sequence comes from Flavobacterium zhoui, assembly GCF_042787235.1. Taxonomy (NCBI): domain Bacteria; kingdom Pseudomonadati; phylum Bacteroidota; class Flavobacteriia; order Flavobacteriales; family Flavobacteriaceae; genus Flavobacterium; species Flavobacterium zhoui. The sequence goes on along the minus strand of NZ_JBHZPY010000009.1, from coordinate 11,823 downwards.
AATCCGGCAGTTCCAAAAAGTAAGGCTTCAAGATTTTCTATTTCAAAACTTTCTTTTCTTATGATGGAAAAAGGAATAGATAGTGCTATTTTTAAAAAAATTTCTCCATTGGTATTCAAACCAAAATTCTTAACTAAAAGGCAAAACAAAACAGATTCCCAATCTTGATTGGTTCGCTCCAATAAGTCGAATATTGGTTGGGACTTTCTTTCTAAACGTTCAAAAAACAATCGTTCCTGCCAGTTTTTTAAAGTAAATTCATCAATATCTACCAATTGTTTTTCGCAAAAAATCCAAGATTTTGGAGAGACAAGGGATTGGTAGTTGTCAATAGTTTCTTTTTCAACATATTGTTTGAGCTCTAAAACTGGGATTTCGGAGTTATTCCTCCTGAAAATTTCAGCATCGTGTTCCCAAACTACGTGAAGAATTACGTTTTCATAAGCTGAATCCCTCTCATGATGATGTACATACCAATCTGAAGATTTAAGATGGATTTCCACATTTCCAGCCCATTTTTGCTGTCCAATTGTAATTTGCGCATTGAAAAAATCAGGACCCGCTAATTCTAAATATTGCCCAACATTGATGATTGTGATTTCCTCCTCATTAGAAGTTTTCAAATTTAAGGCATCAAACTTCTTGAACTTCCAGAGGTAATGGAGAAAATCTTCTTTCATCTTACGATTTTTAGATAATAACTTAAAAATGAAAGACTAAAGTAATGAAAAAACCAACAACTTAACTTACAAAACAAAAACAATATTCAAGTTAATACCCCTAATTAGGATTGCTTCGTTCCTCGCAATAACAACTACCGCAATAAATACAATTTGGCACAAGCCCGAGCATCGGATAAAGCCTCGTGATGATTAAGTTGAATTTTCATTTCTCTACAGCAATCACTTAATTTAGTTGGTTTTAATCCTTTGGCTTTATAGATTTTCACCGTGCATTCCCAACGGGCTGCGATATTCAAATCATCATAATTCAAACCATAGAGCGCCATCGATTTAGCCAAAACATTTCTGTCAAAACTCTCGTTATGAGCAACAATAACTCTATTTTGCAGCCGTCTTTGTATTTCTGGAAATACTTGCGCAAATGATTTTGCATTAATAGTATCTCGCGGATATATCCCATGAACCTGAATGGTAAAAGGAGAATATAGATTATTTGGTGGTTTAATTAAACTGACAAACTCATCTACAATAATACCATTTTCTACGGTAACAATACCTACAGAGCAGGGATGGAATGCGGTTGCAGTTTCAAAATCTATAGCGGTAAAGGTCAATTTGATTTTAGATTTAGGATTAACGATTTTTGATTTCAGATTTACAAAAATACAATCATTTATATAAGTTGAAAGGATTCAACAAATTTCTTTTTTATTTCTTCTTGCATATTTTCAGTCACGGCCTCTTTTCGCCCTAAAACAAAAAACCTGCAAGACTAAAAAGGCCTTGCAGGAGAATAATATAAAAATTCTTTTTAAGACCTTATTTTATCGAACCAATAATATCATATTTGGTGATAATGTGGTGTCTTCCGTTGCCTAAATCAATTAAAACAGCTTCGTTTTCTTTGCTGAATAGCTTAGAAACTTCTTCGATTGGCGTACCTAATTTTACAATTGGGTAGGGTTTTCCCATGATTTCTCTAATAGGTCTTTCGGCTGAATTTTTGTCATCTACATAACTTTGAAATAAATCACTCTCATCCACAGAACCAACAAATCCGGTAATATCAATCACTGGAATTTGAGAGATTTTATATTTACGCATACGTTCAATAGCATGAGATACTAATTCTTCCGTACGAACGATTACTAATGGTTTGTCGATATGATCTTTGATTACGTCCTCGGCCTTTGTAATTTCTTCTTCAAGAAAACCTCTTTCACGCATCCAATCGTCATTGAACATTTTACCCACATAACGGCTTCCTGAATCATGGAAAAGAACCACAACGACATCTTCTGGTTTGAAATGCTCTTTCAGCTGTAACAATCCTTTTATTGCCGCACCAGCTGAATTCCCAACAAAAATTCCTTCTTCGAGAGCTATTTTACGGGTATAAACCGCTGCATCTTTATCCGTTACTTTTGTAAAGCCATCAATCAAAGAGAAGTCAACATTCAGTGGTAAAATATCTTCACCAATTCCCTCTGTTATATATGAATAGATTTCATTTTCGTCGAAAATTCCTGTTTCATGATATTTTTTAAATACTGAACCGTAGGTATCAATTCCCCAGATTTTAATATTTGGGTTTTTCTCTTTCAAATATTTTCCAACTCCGGAAATCGTCCCTCCTGTTCCAACACCAGAAACAAAATGTGTAATTTTACCACCCGTTTGTTCCCAAATTTCCGGTCCCGTTTGTTCATAATGCGCTAGGGAATTGGATGGATTATCGTATTGATTTACATACCAAGAATTAGGTGTTTCTTCCGCCAGTCTTTTAGAAACTGAATAATAAGAACGTGGATCCGTTGGTTCAACGTCAGTAGGACAAACCACCACTTTTGCGCCTACAGCACGAAGAATATCCATTTTCTCTTTGGATTGCTTATCTGAGATTACACAAATCAATTTGTATCCTTTTATAATAGCCACTAATGCTAATCCCATTCCCGTATTTCCTGAAGTTCCTTCAATAATAGTTCCTCCTGGTTTTAATCTCCCGTCAGCTTCGGCATCTTCAATCATTTTTACAGCCATTCTGTCTTTTACAGAATTTCCAGGATTGAAAGTCTCGACTTTAGCGAGTACTAATGCATCAACACCAGCAACAACTTTATTAAGTTTTACTAATGGCGTGTTGCCTATTGTTCCTAATATATTTTCTGAATATTTCATTTGAGTTTATAAGTTTACCGAAATCTGTTTACGATACAAAGATAGAATTAAAAAAATGTTTGGCAATTAGCAATTTCTTTACTTTTTAGCGCTGATGGTCCCGAAGCGTCGGGAGGCATCCTCGTAACGGAGTGAAGAGATACGCCCTTCGGCTTAGCTCTGGATAAACTACCAGCAGGAACGATCACCATTAAAATGCCGAATCATTCGCTCCAAAAAATTAATTGAAGAAATTCCAAACTAATCCAAAACGGATTGTAAAATCACGGTACGGGTTATTAGGTGAAGAATAAAAGTTATTTCCTGTCAAAGAAGAATTGAAATGTTCTGCTTTCAAATAAATTCTGGTTCTTTGAATTTTTGCGTTTATGAAAAAATCAAGGTTGGGATAGTTCCCAATTTCTTTTTTGTTTTGAACAAAAAACTCACCAATTACCGGATTGTATTCATTTCCAAAGTATTTAGTGAAATAATTCAGGGAAATACCGGTTTGCAAGAACAATGCATTCTTTTTGAAAAAATAACCCGAGTAGTAAAAGGTATTTCTGGTTACAATTTCAGGTACGTTTAAGATATTATCTTGCTGACCCACTTTTTGATATAAAATCGTATTATCTAACGCAAAACTTCCAAATTTAAATTCTTTGTTCGCTTTAATGGATAAATAATTTATGGTCTTGTCGTATTGTGTTGGTGCAACGATTTGCGTGCGCACCAGTATTTGAGCATCCGTTGAAACATCAGCAAAATAAAGATGATCGTTCAATATCGAATATTGCAGCGAAGCATTAACCCACGGCGTAATTGCATTGGCAGATACAGAATTTATTTTTTCATTCTTGAAATCATTCGACCAGTTGTATTGAACGTAACTGCTTTGGTACAAATCATAATTATTATTTGGCAACTTGTTTATGTTTTGATATTGAAATGTCAATTCCGTTTCGTCATTGTAATCGTATTTCAATTTAGCATCTAAATTTGACAACGATTGATTGGTAACGGATCTTGAATATAAAAATTTTCCATTCCACTTATTTTTTTGATACTCATATTGCCCCCCAATATTATTTATATTTTGGCTTAAAGAACTTGGCACCGTTTTACCATCAAAAATCAAAATCTGATTGTAGTAATAATTCGATCTAAAATCATCTGCGAAAAATTGGAATTTCCCTAAAGTTGTGTTTTCGTAAATTAGTCCCATTTTATTATACATTTTATTGTAATGGGTTTGATCATTTATATCACTGTTTTTAAAAGATTCCCCAAAACGGTAAACTATGGTTCCTCCTACAGCAGATGGAACTGTGGCTTGATTGTATTCGAAAAACTTATTTTCGTAATTAAATTGATGGCTTACATATAAATTATTAGCTCCTTTTGTAGCATTAATTCTAAAACTGTGATCTAAAAACACTCTTTTCCCTTTTAGAAATGATTTAGCATCATTCAAGAACACTTCTAATCTTTGTCTGTTAATAAACTTTGGATCTTTGCTTTCAAAATAACTATCTGTTGAGATTCCTCCATTTTCATGATTTAAAATATCTTGATAGGTATAATGCGCATTGGAATAATACCTTTTATTTTTAGTGTTGTAACTTACCGTGAATCTAAAATTTCCTGTACTTGACAATTGATTTATATACTGTCCTTCAGAACGCAATCCTTTATAAGCAATAGAAAAATTAAGATTTTCAGAAGTATTTAAAGTAATAAATGAATCTACTGACTGGCCTTTTTTTATGGTAGTTTTAAAATATAGTTCCGTAGCAGGAGTTGCCACAGAGCTGTATCTAATCTGATTTGCTTCCAGAAAATTAAAATGTTTTGCTTTGAATCCAAATTCTGGGAAAGGGGAAAAATCAGTTAAATTGTATTGCAGCGTATTATAAGTCTGTCCATCATTAGCAAAAGCTAAAAGTCCAAAAGTATCTTTTCTTAAATAATTATGACTGTATTCCCTTTGAATGCTCAACGAAGTATCAATATAAGTGGTATCTCGATCTATAGAAATAACGCGGTACTGATCTATCTTTGCAACGGGTTGTTTAGCTTTTTTTATAGAGTCCGAACTGTTGTATTTGCTCTCGGAGTCTAAATTCCCACTATTTTTTTCTTGAGAAAAGAGCAAGCTGGAGAATGATAAAAAAATAAAAAAAAAGAGTATTCTCATTAGTAGATTGTATAATTAGGCAATTGTTCTTTACTGTCTTAACACAGCAAAGGTAAATTAAAAAACATATAAACAAAAAACAGTTGAAAGAAGCTTTTTCCAAATCTATAAATTAATACTTACATCAAAATAAATTAAAATGACTTTAGATTGCAAATTGCTAAGGAGCATAACTAAAATCTAAAGAAAACATTTCCTAATATATGTATTTATTTTATGGTTTAAAACAAAAAAAACCGGCACTTAGTGCCGGTTTAAATAATTAAAGATAAAATAATTAATATCCAGGATTCTGTTGAATTCCAGGATTAGCATTCAATTCATCTTGAGGTACTGGCAATGCAAATTTAGTACTAGTTAAAGGTAAATTTGTAGGATTTGCAGCAGGATAATTAGCAGAACTTGAAGAATAATCAGCAGGATTTCTATCAATTCCTGCACCGGCTAAAACACCAAGTCTTTTTAAGTCAATAAATCTATAACCTTCAAATGCAAACTCTAACCTTCTTTGGTTTAATATAGCTTTCCATGCATTAGTTGCAGAAGTATAAACAGGTAATGCTTGAGCTACAGGAAATCTTTTATCCAAAATAGCCTTGATAGCGATTGCAGCACCAGGTAAATCACCTGCAGCTACTCTAGCCTCAGCTTTAATAAAATACATCTCAGATAATCTTACGATTTTAAAATCACTATTTAAATTACCAACAGATCCAGAACCACGGTGTTTACCAATAATCAATTTATCAGTATTTCTGTAATCAGCTGAAGTAGCATAATTAGGATCCGCAATCGATGAAGGGTGAACAATAGCAGACCTTCTTACATCAGTAGGATTAGCATCTAAAATATTGTACAAAGATCTTCCAATCTCAAAAAATGGAGAACCTGTGATTGTAGTGGTAACAGACGCATAACCATTCCCTAAATTTGTAGCCTGAGTAGACTGCTGGATTGTTCTTTTTAATCTAAAAATTACTTCAGTGTTAGCTGGTTCACTATCCGTGTGAAAAATACTGTTATAGTTAGTATCATTTGCCAAAACAATTCCAGAAGTAGTAATTACGTCATTAGCCCAAGTCTCAGCATTTACATAATCCCCTTTTAAAGCATAAGCTCTAGCTTTTAATGCTTTTGCTAAATTTTTATTAGGATATAAAGTAACAGCTGCACCTGTATATGGTGAAGTAGTTAAAGAATTAAATATAACTAATGCAGCATCTAAATCAGAGTGAATAGAAGTATAAAACTCTCCATTTTTACTTCTTGGTAAACCCGCATCTGTAGATAAAATTATCTTATCAGCTAATATCGCTGCTAAAGCATCATTGCTTTTAGGATCTGGAGAAAAATAAGAAAGCAATTTAATATGACATAATGCTCTAACAACTAATGCTTCTGCTTTCAATCTAGAGATTAAAGCAGCATCTGCCGGGCTAACTGGAGTTACTTTATCAGAAAAAGCGATAACACGATTAGCTCTTGACAAAGCATAATAAGAAGAATTCCATATTGCAGTTGGTGAAGCCGAGGAAGTGTTTAAAAAGAAAACATAATTATCACTAATTCCCTGACCACCATTTGCAAAACCAATACCAACTTCATCTGTAAAAACAGAACTGAAAATGATGTCTTCTCGGTTTGCTAGCAACCCATAAGTAGAATTCATTACTCTTTGTAAATCGGATGAAGCCGTAATTGCTACATCTTCAGTTAGAGAACCCGGAGTAAAAGGCTCTAGCAAATCATTATTACAAGAAACAAAAAATGCACCTGTAAATATAAATAATATAAATATTTTTTTCATTTTTATAAAATTATAAATTAAAATTTCAAGTCTACGCCAAAAGTAAATTGTTTTGCCGTTGGATATTGATACAAATCATTAACTCTTGAGCTTTCAGGATCAAAACCTTTCCATTTTGTGATATTAAGTAAGTTCTCACCTTGCAAAGTAAAAGAAAGATCAGTTAAGAAAGTTCTTTCTAGAAAAGCTCTAGGAACTCGATAACCAATCTGAGCATTTCTTAATCTAACATACGACGCATCTCTCAAAAAACGATCAGAACTATTGTCAGCTGTTGCATTAGCAGCTTTTAATGAAGGTATGTTAGAGGCAGTATTAGTAGCAGTCCAAGCATTTGCTAAATCATCTGTTACGTTAAAAGTACCAATATTATCTGTGCTGTATAAATTCTCTAAATCACTATCAAATCTCCAAACATCTTGTGCAAATGTAAACGTTGACGATAAAAAGAATCCTTTATAGTCAAAATCAAAACCAAAACCACCTTGATATTTAGGAACATTGTTTTTACCAAATGCTTTTCTATCCGAGGCTTTAGGAGCTTCTGTAGGGTTTCCGTTAATATCTTCAAACAATAAATTACCGTTTACAGGGTTTACACCAATATAATGATAGACAAAAGGTTCATTAATACTTCCACCATTTTGTGTAATATAAACAGGTTCTGTATCCTTTAAAATTCTACCATTATTAGCTTTAATACCATCCACTTTGTTATCATTTACAGAACCGTTAGCACGTAATGTTAAAGTAACATCTTGATTTTTTATAACATCAACACCTAAACTCAATTCAAATCCTTTGTTTGTAACAGTAGCATCCGAATTTTTTAGAATTACATTTGCAGGAAGTGCAGCATTTCCTGGAAATCCTACTCCAGGAACTATAGGCTCTTGCAAGAATAAATCAATTGTTTTCTTATTATAATGATCAAAAGACCCTCTAATTCTGCCTTTATATAACTCAAAGTCTAAACCAATATTATATTGTTCAGTTGTTTCCCATTTTAAATTAGGATAACCAAAAGCAATATTATAACCAGTTCCATTATTATAAGCATTGTTTGAACTAGAGTAAATATCTGTAAATGCTGGTGGGTTAATACCTTGATAAATATTACCATCAACAATCCTTTGGTTACCTACAGTTCCTATAGAACCTCTAAGTTTTAAAACATTTATAAAATCTACTGATTTAATAAACCCTTCTTCTTCTAAATTCCATCTTCCACCAACAGACCAAAAATCACCGAATTGGTTGGCTCCAACAAATCTACTTGAACCGTCTCTTCTAAATGAAGCTACAACTCCGTATTTTCTGTTAAAATCATAATCAAAGGAAGTAAAATAACCGATTAAATCATTTCTCAACTGTTGTGCTGAAATTTGTGGTACATAGAAATCATTTGCAGAAGTATCCCCTATGTATCCTGAGCCGCTGTTAGGTACAAAAGTTTTAGGATCTAAACCTCTTTGTCTAAGATTATTTACATTCAATCTTGAGTGATTGTATTCAGAAGCTGCTGATAAATTAAAAGTATGTTTTCCGAAAGTCTTATTGTATTCTAATTGAAAAAGGTTATTGAATAAAAACTCTCTTCTTTGATTAATATCTTCAAAACCTCCAAACAGTTGACCCGGCTGTAAAAATAACAATGCATTGAATGAACCTGGAAATTCAGCTTGGTGAAATCTAGTAGACAACAATTGTCCTGAAGTACGCACTCTTCCTGTGAAACCTTTTGCGAACTCATAAGATAATTCAGTAGCTACATCTATTCTAGTCTCTTCAGTTAAATTTTCATATTTTTTCAACTTATCAACTAACATCAAAGGAGTGTACAACAATGTACCATCTGCATTATACAAAGCAAATAATTGCGCAGAATTTTGATATTGACTTGGAGAAACATAAGGAGCACCTAGGTAAGCACCTGTAACATAATTTCTATTAATCGCTCCAGTACCTAAGTTAGTTGCCTCATTATTTTTTGAGTGACCAAAAGCGGTATTTATTGAATATTTGAATTTTTCGTTATCCGATTTTCCGTTTAAGTTGTTTCTAACCGTAAATCTCTTCAAATTAGTAGATTCAAGAACTCCTTGCTGATCATAAAAACTAGCAGATGTATAAGAATTTATACTTTTATTATTGTTTTGAATACTAATATTATGGCTTGTAGATGTTCCTTGATTGAAAAAATAATCAACCCAGTTTGTATTTACCCCGTATGCTGCAATTTGAGCATCTGTTAGAGTAGATCCTAAACCAGCACCATAATTTTGCTCAATTTTTAATAATTGTTTTGCATTAGCGTAACTATATTTAGGTTTTTGCAATTCGCTAACCCCAAAAGATGATGAATATCTAAAAGTAGTTTTTGGTTCACTGTAACTTCCTTTTCTAGTTCTAATAACAATTACACCATTCGATCCCCTAGATCCATATTCAGAAAGTGCCGCAGCATCCTTCAAAACATCTAGACTAGCGATATCATTAGGGTTAATTGATCTAAAGCTATCACTGTTTGAAGGAAAACCATCAATAACATATAAAGGGTCTGTATTACCATTTACGGTTCCAACTCCTCTAATGACAATAGCTGATTTAGCTCCTGGCTGACCAGTACTTGCAGTAATGTTTACACCCGCCAACTGACCTTGAATAGTATTCAAAACGTTTGCATTTGGTCGGTTTTCAATTGTTTTACTGTTGACGGTTGCTGCAGCTGTAACGGCTGTTTTCTTACTAACAGTTCTGTACCCTTGAATTACAACTGTTTCCAAAGCCTTTGCTTCATCTTGCAATTTAACACTCACTGTTGTATTAGAACCTACAACTCTGGTAGTTTGTGACATTCCTACAAAAGAAAATACTAAAACATCTCCAGTATTAGCTTTTATGGAATACTTACCGTTTAAATCAGTTTGAACACCTGATTTAGTACCTTTAATCAAAACGTTTGCTCCTGGTAATGTTCCATTACCATCTGAAACAACACCAGTGATTGTTTTTTCTTGGGCAAACATAAATTGCATTGACAATGCCAATACTAACGAAAAAATCCATTTGAATTTTAATCTCATTTTAAATTATTTTGAATTAGTTATCTTGCAAAACTGACAATAAAAATTTAATTAACCTAAAATTAACAAGAAAAAATATAATTTTAACATTTGTTAATGGTTATGTTAAACAATTAAGCTAAAGGAAAAAGTCTTTTCTCTCTATATTTGTCAAAAAAATAATGCTCGAAAGCAATTTTTCAAAATTTATACTTGAATCAGGAACTGACGAAGCTGGCCGTGGCTGTCTAGCCGGTCCAGTTACTGCAGCAGCGGTAATGTTGCCATGCGATTTTGAGAATGTAATTCTGAATGACAGCAAGCAATTATCAGAAAAAATCAGAAAAAAATTAAGACCCATTATCGAGCAACATGCCATTGCGTTTGCAGTAACACACCTTGAACCTGGAGTAATTGACGAAATCAATATTCTGAATGCGTCTATAAAAGCCATGCAAGAAAGCATTCTAAAACTCGATCCAAAACCGGAATATATAATAGTAGATGGAAATGCGCCATTTATCCATAAAAAAGGAATAAAAAACCGTGGAGGAAAAATTTTTACTAACGCTGAACTCGAAATTTTAAATTCGATTCCAAATACAAGTATAGTAAAGGGAGATTCTAAATATATGAGTATTGCTGCTGCCTCAGTTTTGGCAAAAACGTATCGTGATGATTATATGGATCGCATTCATGAGGAATTCCCGATGTATAATTGGAAACAAAATAAAGGCTATCCCACCAAAGAACATCGGCAAGCAATACGGAAATACGGCACAACAAAATACCATCGAATGACATTTCGATTATTACCGGAACAGTTAAAATTAGAAATTTAGATTTTTGACTGCTGATTAACAATTTCAGATTTCTCAAAAGTCGCTTCAAAAAGTTTTGAGAAATGTTTCAGAATTTTTTCTTTGACTTCTTCTTCATCTACTTTTTCGACTCCAAGCTCGACATTTAACGATGTCACCGCTTTACCGCGAATCCCACACGGTATAATATTGTCAAAATAACCCAAATCAGCATTTACGTTAAGTGCAAATCCGTGCATGGTTACCCAGCGGGAAGCACGTACGCCCATGGCACAAATTTTTCTGGCAAATGGAGTTCCTTCACCCAACCAGACTCCGGTTTCCCCTTCGCTTCTTCCGCAAACAATTCCATACTCTTGAAGGGTAAGAATAACGGCTTCTTCCAGAAAACGCAAGTATTTATGAATATCAGCAAAGAAATTTTCTAAGTCAATAATTGGATAGCCCACAATTTGTCCCGGTCCGTGATACGTAATATCACCACCACGGTTGATTTTATAAAAAGTAGCTCCTTTTGATTCGAGCTGTTTTTCTGATAACAATAAATTACTTAAATCACCACTTTTCCCTAGAGTATAAACATGAGGGTGCTCCACAAAAAGAAAGTAATTGGGAGTTTCCAAATTAGTTTCTTCTCTCCTATTTTTAATTTTTAAGTCAACGACTTCTTTAAACAATTCTTCTTGATATTCCCAAGTTTCTTTATAATCTTTCGTTCCTAAATCTTTGAGTCGGATGATTTTGTTCATTTTTTTTGAAATTCCAAAGGTTTTGAGGAGCAAAGGTACAAAGGTTTAAAATATGAATTTTGAAAATTAGACCACAATTTACATGACAAGAACAATAAATGGATATTAATAATCTATTTTTTAGAATTATTAATATCCATTTATTCCCCTATGGAATCGAGCAAAAAGCTGTAAATACTTACTTTCTAGTTTGTCATTAATACAATAAATAACTAAATAATTTACCCGTTGGGTGTAATTAAATGATTTGATTTTTGATATTATTTATTGGTCTATCAAAGATAAATTTATTGATATATTGAACCAATGTTAATGCTGTTATTTTTGCTAAAATTCTT